>DYLT01000061.1 GCA_020721945.1 Blastopirellula marina | reverse complement strand
GGCCATGTTCGTTCCCGCGGCACGCGAGAACCCCGGCGCGCGCACCGACGCCGAAGTGCTCCGCCAGCAGATCGAGAAGTCGCAGCAGTCCCTCCAGATCCGCCTTGCCGAAAAGCGCGAGCAGGCCCGCCAAAAGGGACTCCAAGAGGCCCAGGACCTCTTCCTTCGCCTGGAGCGCGAGCTGAGCGAGGCCTCGAAGGCCCTGGGCGACCAGCGCGATGCCTTGGCCAAGCTTCACGATTTGGCCGACCAGCTCGAGAAACGCCGTCAAGAATTGGGCGGCGCCAACGCGGTCGAGAAGCAGCTCGAGCAGTTGAAGAACCTATCCCAGGGGCCAGCCGACAAGTTCCTCCAGGCCCTGGCCAAGGGCAATGTCAAACTGGCCATGAAGGAACTCGAGAAGCTCCAGAAGGACCTTGCCGAGGGCAAGCTCGACGAGGCCCAGCGCAAGGCCCTGGCCAACCAGGTCGCCGAGATGCAGAAGAAGCTCCAACAGCTCACCGAGGCGCACCGCAAGACCCAGGACGACCTGAAGGCCAAGATCGACCAACTCCGCAAGGCAGGCCAAGACGCCCAGGCCGAGAAGCTTCAGGAACAACTTCGCAAGCTCCAGCAACAGCAGCCGCAGATGAACCAGCTTCAAGAGCTGGCCAACAAGCTCGGGCAGTGCGCCAAGTACATGGAAGCCGGCCAGGCCGACGAAGCCGCGAAGATGCTCGAACAGATGGCGGCCGATTTGGAGGGGCTTGCCGAGCAACTCGACGAGTTCCAGATGCTCGAGGAAGCGATGGACGAGTTGGATGCCGCGCGCAAGCGAATGCTCTGCCCTAAGTGCGGCGGAGCAGGGTGCGGGGAGTGCGAGGGCGAGGAGGCGCTCGAGGGCGAAGGGCTAGGCAAGGGCCGCGGGGCCGGCCCGCGACCCGAGGAAGAGAACCCCGTCGATTTCTACAATACGCGCACCCCACCTAAAGTCCGGCCTGGCGCCGGGGTGGTCGTGGGCGAGGTCGATGGGCCCACCGTCAAAGGCGACGTGCGCCAGCGGATCCTCCAAGAGGTCGAGAAGGCCAAGGCCCAGCCCACCGACCCCTTGACCGAACAACGCATGTCGCGCAAACACCGGCAACACGCCCAGGAGTACTTCGACAAGTTCCGCGAGGGCAAATAGCGCCGGGTTGTCCGTGGTTGGGCATCGGCGTCGCGAAGTCGTCGGCGCGGCTTGGGCTAGCACCGGGGTGGGAGGGGCGATCTGGGCCAGTGCCGCGCCGAAAAAGCGGTCACTTGGCCGGCTGACCGCGGTACACCGTGTATGAATAAAGGCATACCACGGCGCCGGTCGACATGAGGGTCCAGGGGGCCCAGTCGGGTGGGATCAACTCGCGGTTCGGCCCCAGTTGGGGTTCGGCACTGGCTATCCACTGGTTCTTGGGGGGTGCGGGCAGCCGGGACTTGAGAATGAACTTGTCCACGGCCAGACACTGAGTTCCCAAGAGGAATACGAACAAACCGATGGCGAAAAAGAACGAGCGTCGCACGGGTGCTTCCCCTCACGGCGTGGCGTAGACAATGCCCCGGGTTCTTCATCGACGGGGCGCAAGGCGAGACTGAAGCGGCTGGGTCAGGTTGTGGGCACGATTTGGCCCTCGGCCGTCGGATGACAACGGAATTTCCGTTGCCAAGGTGGGGCAATGGTCTTGACTCCCGTGGCATGGGGCCGACGCCGCTCGAATTGCCGCTGGGACCTTCGCGGGCCGGGCTGGCCCTCCGGATTGGGGAGATGCAACCAGCGACGACGCGCTTGTCGCTGCGCCGGCCGTGGGGTAGACATAGGAAGGGCCCGCGCATTCGTACGTCGGGCCATCGTGCGGAGAGCACCTTATGCCGGAGCGTCCACGCGAAGGACCCGTCGAGATCGCCCTGGTTGGCGATCTGACCGAAAACCAAACGCAATTGTGCGAGAGCCTGCTCGATGTCGAGCCCGGCGGCGAGTGCTGCCTCTATTTCGACTCGCTCGGCGGAAGCCCCTATTGCGCGATCGCGCTGACTACCCTGATTCTCGTGCGGGGGCTTCGGGCCACGGGGGTCGTGGCAGGCGAGTGCTCGTCGGCAGCCCTGTGGCCGTTTGCGGCCTGCGCGCGGCGTCTGGTCACCCCCTACAGCGTCCTCCTCTTCCATCCCATGCGGTGGCAAAGCGAAGAGAACGTGGGGGTCGCCGACGCGGCCGAATGGTCCCGGCACTTCAAACTCCTCGAGGCCGATATGGACGCCCTCTTGGCCGAGCTGTTTCGGGTGCCGCTCGACACGATCCGGGCGTGGTCGAATCCCGGCCGCTACATGACGGGTCGCGAGCTGGCCGAGGCCGGCTTGGCCGAACTCGTCGACCTGAAGCCACTCGACTTCCTGCGCCGCGGGCGCCGACGGTAGGCATGGCCAAGAGAAGTTCACGCCGGGAGTTTCTCCGAGGGGGGCCGGCCGCCGAATCGTTGGCCGAGGCGATCCAGGCCGCCATGCCGCCCGCCACGCCGGGCGCGTCCTCGCCGCAGCCCCCCTCCGGAACCTATCTCATCCACGTGAGCCGCCAGGCCATGGCCTGCCAGTTCGAGGCCCTGTTCAACGCGGGCGGGCCTACCGAAGTCACGACGGCCGGGGTCCAGGCGATGGAACTGGTCGGGGCCCTCGAAGCGCAGTTGTCGTACTTCCGCCAAGAAAGCGACATCTCGCGCATCAATCGCACGGCGGCGCTCGAGGCCGTGGAAGTCGAACCAAGGCTCTTCGACCTCGTGACGCTCGCCGTGGCCTTGTACCGCCAGACCGGCGGCGCCTACGACATTACCGCGACCTCGCTTTGGGAAGTTTGGGGATTTGCCCGGCGCAAGGGCACCTTGCCCGACGACGAGGCGATTGCCCGGGCGAGAGCGCATGTGGGCAGCGACCTGGTGGAACTCGATCCGGACCGGCGTACGGTCCGGTTTCGGCGACCGGGCGTGAAGCTCAACTTGGGGAGTCTCGGCAAGGGCTACGCGTTGGACCGCGCCTCGGAGGTCCTCGAGGCCGCGGGAATCGGGGATTTTCTTCTTCACGCGGGCCAAAGCAGCGTCCTCGCCCGAGGCTCTCGCCTGGAGACAGGGCCGCTCGCCCGCGCCGAGTCACGCCCGGGGTGGACCGTGGGCATCCCCCACCCGCTTCGCCCCGACCGACGCTGGGCCGAAGTCCGGTTGCAGGACCGGGCGTTGGGGACGTCGGGCGGCGCGTTCCAGTCGTTCCGGCATGGCGGAAAGCGTTACGTTCACATCCTCGACCCTCGGACCGGCCGGCCGGCCCAAGGGACGATCGCGGTCACCGTGTTCGCCCCGACCGCCGCCCTGGCCGACGCTCTGTCCACCGCGTTTTTCGTCATGGGACCCGAGCCGGCGCGCCAGTATTGCACCGAGCATCCTGAAATCGCGGCGGTCGTGTTTTGCGAGGGCCGAGGCCAGGCCGGTTTCGAGGTCCATACCGTGGGCTTCGCCGAAGACGAGTTCCGCGTGGCCCCTACTCGGGTTCCGCCCAACGAAGTACAATTCGGCTGAGACCCGTGCGGCCTGGTCGCGTGGAGGCGCCGCCAGGCTTGGGGCTGTGCGCAAAGACCGTCCTACGGAGGCGAGCCCGATGCGTAGCACCGATGCGCCCACGGCGCTGTGGATGGCGGCCGCGATGCTCGTCGCATGGACGGCCGGGCCGGGCGCGGGGGCCGACGAGTTGCCCGACACCCCGACGTTGGCCAACGCCTGCCGGGCCGGCTGGATCCGGTTTACGATCACCTCAGGCCGCGTCACGCTGGCCGGGTCGCGCGGAATCAACGTGGCCACGGGAGCCGAGGGGATCGACCGGAAAGAGCGCCTCTCGGTGCGCATCGGCGCGGGCGAACCGGCCCTCGAGTACGAGCGCATGGGTTCCGACCAGGACTTGGCCGTCCAGATGGCCGGCCGGAACCGGCTTCATCTCCGCCGCACGCCCAAGGGAGCGTCGCGCCTGGTTCCCGTGGAGTACGAACAGCCCGCTCAGGGACCGGTGACGCTGCGCGTCGGTGCCAAGGAACAATCGCGGGCCTATCAGGCGTCGAGCGTGTGGCACCTCTTCGTGATCGAGCCGGACGTGTCCCGCCAGCACCTGGCGCCCCTGTTTCGGGTTTTGAACCAGGACTGGGACTTGGGCAGGGCGACTGCGGAGATCGAGGCCACCCTTCTTGCCGCGGCCAAGGACCGGCGTCTTCCCGACAAGAGGCGATGGGCCCAATGGGTGGAACAGCTCGGCGATCCGCGGTTTGCCAAGCGCGAGGAGGCCGACCGGCGATTGCGCGAGGCGGGGCGGATCGTGGTCGCCTATCTCCAACAACTCGATCCCTCGCGACTGGATCCCGAGCAGCGGCACCGCGTCCGGCGGATCATCCTCGCGCTGTCGGACGACGACCAGAACGACTCGCCCGAACAGACCGCGGCGTGGCTGGCGGGCGATCCGACCGTGTGGCTGGCGATGCTCTCACGCGAGGAGGTCTCCACGCGGCAGATCGCCGCGGAACAGCTCGCGGCGCTGGTGGGCGAGAAGCTTGCCTTCGACCCGACGGCCGACGCCCCCACGCGCAAGGCCCAGATCGACCAGATCCGCGCGAGAATCGGCAAGTAGCTCGCCTCGCGGCCCCCTGCGGCGGCCTTCCCCGCGGTTTCGGGCCAGTCCCTGGGAACCGTCACCGGGTTTGGGAGGCTACTTGACCAACTGATCGACCCAGCCGTGGATTTCGTCGGGCTCGCGAAAGAGGACCCATTTCGACTCGGCAATGCCCTCCCGCGCGGCCCGCAGGCGATCGCCCTCCGGCGACTCCGCCGTGACGTTCCGCAGCCAGACGGCCTCGATCTGCCCCTGGTATTGGCGGGCCAGCCGACCGAAGATCTCCGGATCGCGCTCGCCGGTGTCGCCAACGAGCACGAAACGGCGTTCGGGAAAGTCGGCCAGCACCCGGCCGATCGCGGCCATCTTGAACACGTCCTGGGGGCCGAAGAGCGTGAAGGCACTCGAGTCGGTCAGCCGCACGGTCTTCAGATGAAAGGTCCCCTCGGGAAACCCCGCCTCTTCGCAGAAATCGCGCAAGGCCGGATAAAGCTGCCAGGGGCTGGCCGACACGTAGTGGAATGCCGCGCCCCGTTCGGCCAGGCGGCGGTAGAGGGCGGGCATTCCGGGCACGGGCCGGAACGGCCGCACCAACGTGTTGACCATCAGGGCCTTCCGGTCCCGGACCTGGCTGATCTTGATGGTGTCGTCGATGTCCGAGACGACCGAGAGCCCCGTCGGCTCAAGCAGCCGGACACGGCCGGCGAACACGCGCGGGTCGTCGGGCCGGGTTACCGCCCGAAACGAGACCCAGCGTTGGGCCTCGGCAGCGTCGCCTGAAACCGATTTCAAGTCGCTCGCGGCGACCTCCACGGTGGCCCGGAAATGCCCGTCCGCTCCCGATACGCCTGCCGGGTAGATCCGCCCCGCCAAACGCACCGAGATCTGTTTGCCGCGCTCGTGGTCGACCAGAAAGAGTCGCAGCCGGCGTTCCAAGAGGGCTTTTTCTTCGGCGCCGAGGGTGTCCGCGAGGCTTTCCCGAAGCGCGTTGAGCACGAAGGCCCGCTTGAGGGAACGTGTTTCCGGCTCGAACACCACGCCGTGGATGTCGAGACGCCACGAACCGCTTGGGGCGTCGAAGCGGCCATACGAGGGATAGAAGACCACGGTTTCGTCACGGTGGATGGGCGAGTCGCCCGCCTGGACCCCGGGGCCAGGCATCATCACACCGAGCAACAACGCCGCCAGGGGCTGCACGCGACGCACTCTAGCGCCTCCGGGAAAGGGCCCGGATCAGCCACACGACAAATCCGATGGACCCGCCCACCAGCCCGCCAAAGATCGCGCCGCCCCGAATGCTCGACCGTTTGCCGGTCGTCTCGTCGAATGTAAAGAACACGCCGCAATGCGGACACTTGTCGCCAGCCGTCAGGTTCGATGGGACGGGCTTGCCGCACTTGCCGCACACCTTGGTCTGGACCATCTCGGGGATTGACGGTCCCGACATGCCCGGAATCGACGGCATGGGCCGATTGGGCATCGACGGACTCGAAGCCGGGGGCGAACCCGAGCCCGACCCCACCGGCCCCGAAGCGCCCGGATAGGCAGTGGAAGAGCCAGGACCACTGCCCACCGGCCCCGAAGAGCCCGGATACGGGTTGGGAGAACCCGACCCGCTGCCCGGCGGCATCGATGGCGGGCTGCCAGAGAACCTGGGCGGCATGGTGTTCGATGGCGCGCTTGGCGTGCCGCGTGGCAATGTGGGCATGTTGGGTGCGGCCTCGCGCGACGGGCCGGGCATCCTGGGCATCCCGCTTTCAGGTCCCTCGGCGGTCTGTTGAGACCGCTTGGCAATCTCCTTCTCCGACGGCAGCGCGCTGCGTTGGCCGCTAGTCTTCACCTGCTTCCGGACGTACTCACGGTCTTCTTCGCTGAGTTTGACGAACGGGACCGACAGGACCTTCCGTCCCTGCATGAGCACCACGTTCTCGCCATACACTCGGACGAACGAGGCCTTAATGGTCTGGCCCCGATCGTCAGTCCACGTACGGATTGGCGCGGCCAGGCCGAACGACGAGATCGATAGCGCCATTATCGCCGCGAACACTCCCTTGTGCCGCCCCATCACCTTGCACCTCCTTTTGAATCGCGGAGGACGACAAACAGTCGGCCCACCCCCGGCGGGACCCATCGGCTGTTGCGGTCAAGACGAGAGATGCCAATTAGCCTATGCCCGGCCCTGAGATGTGTCAATAGACAACCCCTATTTCGAGCGGGGTCCAGCGGTGGCAAATGGGTGCGAAGGCATGCCGCGCAGCGGGAAACGGCGGGAGCGCGTGTCTGCCTGCGCATCGGCCCACCCAGCGCAGCACGACGTCTGCGCGGGCGGGCCGCTTCCTTTGGCCCCCGGAGCGTGGCATCACCCGATTTGCCTCCCAGAGGGATGACGGAAAGCCCGCGGGAAGGACGGCGTTCCACCCGTCCCGCCGGGACGCACGGTTCGGGTGGCACGCTCGGAACGCATGGGAAGGGCGTGGCGCGCCCTTTCCATGTCCACGATCGCCAATGCGCCACTGCTGCTTGCCGCTGGCGCAGCGACGGGTCGGGTGGCACGCCCAGAGCGCAGCGATGGGCGTGGCGGGCTGGCGGATCCGGTGAGATGCATGTTGACGGATCACCTGAACACCGTCAGCGAACCGGCATGAACCCGACGCCTCGTGCCGTGCCCTATGCATGTCCACGATCGCCAATGCGCGTGGGTGCAGAGCACCCACCTTAGTGCTACTACTGCTACTGCTACTTGCCGCTAGCGCAGCGACGATGACCGTACGTGCCGGCGTGCCGGCGGTCGTCATCCGGCGCAGCCTGAAGCCTTTGCGTCACGTTGCTTTGGCGTGATGGTGCGACCGATCCCCTGCAAGAGATGTTCCCGAAGCGATTCCGCCGAGCGGCCGCCCGGTGCGACCGTGCTTTCGAAGCCGCGCGATATCGCGCCCTGGGACTCGGTGCTGCCGTGTGGACCGGGCGGAGAGGAAGTGTCCAGAGGCGCTGGCGTCACCGGACCTCGAACGGCGTCCTGGGAGCAAGGTGCTCAGGGCGCAAGTTGCTGCCGCGGCGCCGGTGTCGGGCGGGCCGCGACGTTGCGCAAGATCGGGGCGATCCGGGCGGCCAGTTCCTCGGCGTAGATCTCGTTGCACCGTGCCGAAGGATGTCCGTCCCACGGATTGACCGATCGGTCCTGGTAGCCCTCTCGCTTGAACGCCTCCTCGAGATTCACTGTGACAAAGCCTTGGCGGCGAGCCGCATCCGCGGCCTTGCGACACCACCGCATGATGTTGGCCAGCGATTCGTTGGGCTGGTTGAAATCGCCCGATCCCTGAAGCAGCGGCACCAAGACCGGCGCCGGCAGCGACCGGACGCGGCACATCGCCGCGATGTCGGCCAGGGCCTTCTCGAAGGCCCTCCACTCGGCCGACGCGGGGTCGTATACCCGATCGAGGGCATCTTGCCACGGCGGCACGAACTCTTGATTGCGCAAGAACTGATCGGTCTTGGTGTGGACGAACGCCCGCGTGCGGCGCAATCCGAACCGGCCGAGCCACTCGATGGCGTCGAACACCCGGCGATAGCGTTCGAGTTCCACCGCGTAGCTTTCCGTTTGGGGTTGCGGATCGTTGACGCAGAATCCGACGACGACGAGATCGGGCTGGACCGTGTCGATATGCTCGTCGAGCAGGTCGCGTTCGGCAGTGGTCGGTGCGCCGGGGCGGCCGAAGTTGAGCACCTCGATTTCCACGTGCGGACACTCCTCGCGCAGCCGGTTTTCGAGAAGTTGCGTGTAGCGCTGGTCCTCGGTCAGACCCGCGCCCCACGTCAGCGAGTCGCCTAGGACCATAATGCGGAACTTCCCCGCAGGCTTGGGCATCTCGAACTCGCGCTCACGGAACCCCAGACGGTTATTGACCACGGGATGACCCCAGGTGACGTGCTCGTAGTCGTTCGGCGGCAAGCGTCGCTCATTCCATCGCAGAAACCCCTCGACCGTTGCCAAGGCCAGCACCACGCTGCCGAGGACCAACCACGCTCGAGCGACCCGGGCGCCGAGGACCTGCGACGAACCGCTGGTGCTCCAGAAGGCAAAGAAGACGGTTGCCGACGCCATGCATCCCAATAGGGCAAGCGTGCCCGAGAGCACCAACACCATGGCTTGGGTGAGCACGCCGACCAACAGCAGGCTCACGAGCCCGACCGGGGTTTGAAGCAACGCGACGAGGAATCGCCCATCGGGGTCACGGTGCAAGGCCCGGCGAAGGCAGATCCAGCCCGAAATCCAGAGGATGGCCGCCACTCCAAGCGAGGGAATCACTGCTCCCCAGTTTGAGGAAACCAGTGCTTTCCAAAACGGGAAGGCCCCAAGGCTTGCCCAGCCGACGGTCAGCGTCCTGCGCACCATGACCAAAATCCACGGTGTTCTATGGGTCAGATCAGTCGGGTGTGACGGTTGCCTTTGCGGTAATAGCCGAAATACGGCGTCTGGGCAAGATCGGATTGGCGGACCCTCCGAGGCCAAGTCCCGACCAGGGATGGCCTGCTGGTCGGGTCGCCCGGCGGCGCTCTGGAACGCGCCGCGTTGCCCCAGATAGAATCAGGGTCGTGCAACCGGCGGGTCCATCAGGCACAGAAACGAAACGAGTGGACTCAAGAGGTGTTCATCGCGTTATGGCTCGTGTCCGTCTTCCCTTGTGGTTCAAGGATATGACCGGCGGAGCACGCCACGCCGAGGTTCCGGGGGCGACCTTGGAGGAAGTCATCTCGAACCTCGATGCCGCATTTCCCGGACTCGAGGCGAGAATCCGCGACGGCGCCCTGGTCAGCCGAGTCCTGGCGCTAACGGTTGACGGGAAAATCGCGTCCCAGGGACTCGCTACCCCAGTCGAGAAGAACAGCGAGGTCTGCATCCTCCCCGTGATGGGGGGAGGGTGAGTTTCGCCTGCCGCCGATGTCGCGCAAACGACAAGACCCCACGGGCGGTCTAGCAGACTCTACACGCCCGGTCGGCCGCTGCCGCCCAGGGCTCTGGGCGTCACCCCGCCTTCGCTGTTGGTGATTTGCCAGAAGGCCCGATCCGAATCGTTCGGCTGGGTGCGCAGCATGCGCAGGGACACGAAGAACGTGGTGGGCGTCGACTCGCCCGGGGGGGTGTACGAAACCGCGAAGGTCTGGGTGATGCTGTCCTCGGTCTTAAACGACTCCTGTTCCTCGGTGTCGTAGTACCGGACCTTGGCGTCCTCGCCGAGGGCCAAGAGCGCGCGGGTCATCTTGCGGTTGATGAACTCTTCGAGAAACCGCCGCGAGTCGGACCCCTCGTAATAGGTTTGCCACAGGGAATGGTCCAGCGGGGCCCGTTCCTCGGGGGCCGACGTCAATTGGTGCGCCTTATGGGGTTCGTTGTTCCGCAGGAACTCGAACCACTGGAGCCCGAATCGCTCGGCCTCGCGGCGGATCTGCCAGCGATACACGAGCCAGTCGACCGGGCAGGCGATGCCGATGACCAGCGACAGCGCCAACCCGATGAGCGCTGCCTTGCGCCCGATGAGGGTCGACGGTTCCGCGGCGATCGCGCGCAGCGCGATGAGGCTCAGCGCCAGGGCGGCGACCGGGATGAACCACAAAGGTGGCCCGAACAGCGCCGCGGGCGACGCCAGCCCGAGCAGGAGCGCGGCCACTGCCGAGGCACTGACGGCGCGGTACGAGGTTTCGTCAACATCCGGCGAGTCGCTCAGATGCGGCCGATCGAGTGGTTTGTCCGACATGGTCGAAAAACACGGGTTCGAAGAGATCGAGAGGCAGCTTTTCTTCCGAGGCGTGGGGTGGCAAGGCCGCGTGGCAAGAACGCCTTGCGGCCGAGTGGCCACTGGCCTACGGCGGCGCGACCGCATCGAGGTCGGACTCGGCCACGAGGAACGAGTTCTTCTCGGTACGGTACTTGTCGAGGTTGGCCCGGCGGTCGCGGTGCCTCGGAATGAACGCATGTTGCGGATCGAAGGTGTTCTCGGACGCGGTGGCGTAGGGGCCTTTGGACATCCACTCGGTAAAAGCGAGCCAGTGCCGGTCGGGGTACAGGCCCACGAACGAGGCCTTCTCGGGATCGAACCCATCGAAGAACGAGGTGGGGCCCAGCGGCGCGAGGTGAATGCTCAGCGTCGTGAAGCACACCATGACGTATCCGATGGCCAGCGCGAAGGCGCCGCTGCCGATCTGGTCGGCGATCTTGAGAAACCGCACCTTGACTTCGGAGAGTCGCCGCGTGGCCAATTGGAAGAGGATCATGAAGACCGCGAACAGGCCCCAAAGCGCCAGGTAGTCCCAGAAGAACGTCAGTTTCGAGTGGATGTGCTCCTCGGCCAGTCGGGCCACCGGCTCCCAGAAGTTCATGGCCAATAGCGCGGCCAGCACGACGTTGACGAACCGCACCGCGTTACTCCACATCCCCTCGGGGTAGAGAAAGCCGATGCAGGCAATCAGGATCACCAGGAGGAGCAGCGGGAAGACGAAGCTCATGGCGAATGCTCGTTACTGCTGTTTAAGCACGCGAATCAACTCTTGAAGCGACGTGACGCCCTTGGCGACCAGGACGATTCCCTCTTCCTGGAGTCCGCGGAAACCGGACTTGCGCGCGACCTGGCGGACCACGTCGGGCTTCGCGCCGGAGGCGAGGGCCTTGCGCACCGTCTCGTCGACGGCGAGCAGCTCGAAAACCGCGGTGCGCCCCAAGTACCCCAGCCCCGCGCAGACCGGACACGGCTCCTCCTGCTCGGTGGACTGGTGGGGCCGGTAGAAGGCCTGGACGCGGCCGGGCGGGATGCCCAACTGGGCCAGCGTCTGCGGGGGCGGAGCGTACGGTTCCTTGCAGTGCTCGCACAGCTTGCGGATCAGCCGCTGGTTCACGACGGCGGTCAAGTGCTTGGCCAGATCGCTCGGCGGCACCTTCATCGCCAGCACGCGGTAGATGGCGTCCACCGCGTCCACCGCCCGCACCGAACTGATGAACAGCCGGCCGTTGGTCGAAATCTCCTCGAGAATCCGGTTGACCGTCTCGGCGTTGACCAGATCGCGGATGACGACCACGGCCGGTTCCTTGTGGAACAGGTCGGGCAGGATGTTCAACGGGGTCTCGCCGGCGGCCGCCTTATAGGTCGTGACGGGAATGTTCTCGACCGGCTCGTAGCGGACCGACTCCTCTTCGACGGCGGCGAACTCCCGCGTGAACCGGTCCGACGTCCGGAGGACGACTGTCGTCGTCGTGCGGAGGCCCTGGCCGGGCATGGCCGAGAACAGAATCAGGCCCCGCTCGCGGCCGAGGAGTTCTTTGAGGTCCTCCTGCATTTTCGGCCGCATGCCGATCGAATCGAGCGAGGGGAAACGGGCCTTTTTGCCCTCGATCTGGATCAGCGCCCGCTCGCCCGTCGCCGTGCCCGCCGTCGAGAGCGTGGCCGAGGCCTTGACCGGCTCGAGCGAGGTCACGGGATTGGGCCGGTCGGTGTAAGGGAGCTTGCCGACCTCGGCCTTGTCGATGGGCGTGTGCGGGCCCACCTCCGATGCGAACTTGAGCCGGACCTGCTCCTCGACGGCAACCTTGACGCGCATCTCCAATTCGGCGGGGTTGACCTCAGGCGGCAACTGGCCGGGAGGCGTATTGTCGGCCAACTGCCTGGCCATCTCGCGGCTGAATTGCCGGGTGAAATCCGTGGTGAGCTTCTCGCGAATCTTCTTCTTGTGCCGCTCCATCCGATCGAAGACCGCCTGCTTGAGCACGAAGTAGTCGATGCCGAACCTGCCTTCCCGCCGGCTTTGACGATCCAAGGGATTCAACCCGCAGAGGATCTTCAGCGCCTCCAGCGCGGGATCGGCCTCTTCGCGCTCCATCGGCTCGCCGTTGTGCCAGACGCCGTCGACCAGGTGGCGGACCGTCACCCCGGTCTGGGCGAAGTCGAGCATCACGGCGTCGGCCCGGCGGGCCAGGCCGTCGGCGACAATCTCCCGCGCCGCGCGAAGGCCCGGCGCCTGGCGGGCTTGCAGCGTGCGCGCCGCCTCGTCCCGTTCCGTGGGTCCCCCGCCCCGCGCGTTGAGCACCACGGGAACCCCGCTTTCGTGCGGATCGGGCGCCTCGGCCTGCACCTTCATCCCGAGCTTGTTCAACTGCTGGGCCGCCCAATACCGGAGATGGTCCCGCGTAAACACCTTCTCGTGGTCCTCCACGCGCCCGTTGCGGTGGACCACGTACACCCCCAAGGGCACCGCCCAAGCCAATACCAAAAGCGGCAGCCCGATCCAGTAAATCGGGATCAACCAACTGACGACCAGCGCGCCCATGAACGAGCCGAAGACGATCGGGTTCCACCGGAGGTACTCGAGTTCCAATTCGAGGCCGTCGCGGTTGACCCAGTCGGTGGTGTACACCCACAGAAAGAATACCGCGAGCACCCCGAGCATCTTCGGCCAACTCAAGTAGAAACCGGGACCGCGCCAAGTGGCGGCCGGGCCTTGGGCCCATGCCTCGTGGCTTCCCGCGACCCACACGAAAAGGAATACGGCCAGCACCAGCAGCAAGCGTCGCATCATAGGATCCCGGATTCCTTGACTTGGATGCCTTTGAGGGCCATCTTCAGGGCCTCGGGGCTCGGCGCCACCTCGAACGCGGTCGCCCGGTCGATCAGCTTGTCCTCGACCAGTTGCTTGAGACTCATGGTGAAATCCTGCATCCCTTCATGGGCCGAAATGCGGATCGCGTCGGCCAGCTTTTCGTCCTGGCACTCCTGAATCAGCTTCTTGACCGTTGGGTTGAAGATCATGATCTCGCAGGTCGGCACCCGCGATACGCCCGGCCGGATCGAAGGCAAGAGCTTCTGCGCGATAATCGCTTTCATGTTGAACACGATCGCGCTACGGATCGCGGAATGGAGATCGGCGGGGAACAGGTCCAGAATACGCCCGATGGTACTGGGGGCCGTCGAGGCGTGGATGGTCCCGAACACCAGGTGCCCCGTCTCGGCCGCCTGGATCGCCGTGTCGAAGGTCTCGCGGTCGCGCATCTCGCCCACCAGGATGATATCGGGGTCTTCACGCACCGCATGTTTCATGCCCACCATGAAGTCCCTCACATCCTGGCCGATCTCGCGCTGATTGATCAGCGACTTGTCGTCGGCGAACGTGTACTCGATCGGATCTTCGAGCGTCAAAATGTGGCAGGCCTCGTTATGATTGATCCAGTCGAGCATCGAGGCGATCGTGGTGCTCTTGCCCGAACCGGTCACGCCAGCCAGAAGGATCATGCCCTGGTCGAACTTGCACAGTTCCTCGAGGACCGGCGGGAGATGGAGGCCAGCGAAGTTGGGAATCTTGTTGTTGACCCGCCGCGCCACCAACCCCATATACCCCATCTGCTGGAGGATATTCACGCGGAATCGCCAGGTCTGACCATCCAGGTCGATAAAATGGGCAAAATCGACCCCACCATCACGGTCGAAGATCTCGCGGCGCCGGGGCGCTAGACGTGGGTCGGCGTCGATCAGGCCGAAGAGCATCCGCGTCATTTCCTCTTCCTCGATTGGCGGCCGATTCAGCGCCCGGAGGGTCCCCTTGACGCGCACGTGCGGCGGCCTGCCCACCTTCAGGTGAAGGTCGCTGCCCTCGAGTTTCACCAGGGCGCGAAACAGCTTATCGATCTCCAGATCGGCACTCTTGACCAGTGTGTGTCCGTTGCTCGTTATCGACATCCCAGTACTTTCCTTTCCCCCGAACCAATCTCCTCTGCCCGCGCTCGCCTCGCCTCAGCCGACACGCTCCGCGCGACACTGCGGTGCGGAAGTCACAGGCGGACGGGAATGCCCCGGGCTTGCATCACGCGTTTGGTCTCCTGAATCGTGAACTGGCCGAAGTGAAAAATGCTGGCTGCCAGCGCCGCATCGGCACCCCCGACGAGGATCGCGTCGGCCAGGTGGGCCGGACAGCCCGCCCCCCCGCTGGCCACGACCGGAATCCGCACCGCCCGCGACACCGCTGCCGTGATCTCCAAATCGTAGCCGTCCTCGGTCCCATCGGCGTCCATCGACGTGAGGACGATCTCGCCGGCCCCAAGCCGTTCCACCTCGCGGGCCCAGGCCACCGCCTCCAAACCCGTGCCGACCCTCCCGCCGTTGATGTGGACCTCCCAATACTCCTTGCCGTCGCGCCAAACGCGCTTCGGATCGATGTTGACCACGATACACTGGCTGCCGAACCGGCGCGCGGCCTGGTAGACGAAGTCCGGGTTCCGGCATGCCGCGGAATTAATCGAGACCTTGTCGCACCCAGCGTTCAACAGCGACCGGATATCCTCGATCGTGCGGATCCCGCCTCCAACCGTCAGCGGCATGAACACGACCTCCGCGGTCCGACGCACCACGTCGAGCAGGATCTCGCGCCCCTCGTGACTTGCCGTGATGTCGAGGAACACCAGCTCATCCGCACCCTCTTGCTCGTATCGCTCGGCCACAGCGACCGGATCCCCGGCGTCCCGAAGATTGACAAACTGGGTCCCCTTGACGACCCGTCCCCGATCCACATCGAGGCAGGGGATAACACGCTTGGCCAACATCTCGGCCGTGTCCCGCGACGGTCCTAACCTGTTCCGTTTCGCCAAGCTTTTACTGTAAGCCGTCGCAGGGCCGTGGTCAACCGGCCAGATGCCTTCGGCGCGATCTCTCCCACGCACGCACCCAAAACGCGCGGCCAACCCGTCGCCAGGGTGGAAAGGCCACCGCAATGCAGAAGGGGGCTCTGCGCTCGTCGCCGCGTCCGGTCCGCCTCTCACCGCGATGTGATGCCCTGCGCCGGGCGGGTCACCAGGGCCTTCAGGTCGCGCCGCGGCAGTTGCCAGGCCTTGCGCACCGCCGTTTCGACCGCTTGGCGTGCGGCTTGGTAGTCGGGATCGCTCTGGTCGCGGTACACCGGGTCGTTGCACTTGCCCAACCCCGCGGCCTCCTTGGCCAGCGGCGCGACGAGGAAGCGGCTCTCCTGCGGCCGACGCAGGTCGATCCAATCCAGCCGCGTCACCTCGCCCGCCGAGTGGCACCCCGCGCAGCGCCGGGCATGGACCGCCGTAAGCTTCGTCGCCAACGCGGTGTCGCCTGCCAGGTCGTAGGGTGGATTCGGCAGACGCTTGTTGAGGAAACCATCGTGGTACGGCCCATTCGCGTCGATCCAGGTCAACAGCCGGTACCAGTCCTCGTCGGTCAGCCTGGCCCGCTTGCTGCACGCCCCGGTGCGCAGCACTTCGACTAGCCGGCTCTTGTGCGAGCCGAACTCCAGGGGCATGGTGATCCGCGCGTCCTCGCCCACATTCGACCGGGCGATCAGCTTGTGCTCGAGGATCGTGTCGTAGGCCCGGTTGTGCCGGGCGGTCAAGCCGCCGGAGAAATCCAGGCCCGCGCCCGGTTGCAATCCCCCGTGGCAGCCGACGCAGTGGCGGTCGAACACGGGCTGCACGTCGCGAAGGAAACTGATCGGCTGGTCGCCCCACGGTGGCGGCACGGGGTCCAGCGGCTCCTTGGCCGAGGCCATCGGCACGGCGGCGACCGCGCCGGCCTCCTCTCGCGTCTCGTGGCAACCCACGCACCCGCGCACCTCGCCCGGCTGAAAACTGATAAACGACCGCATACGCCGCAATTCCATGCGGTTTTCGTCCAGGGCCTGGAAGTACACGGGCGTATCGGCCGGCACGCGGAAGTTCACGCTCCCGTCGGGCTCGACCGGCACATCGCCCAGCACCCGGACCGGGTTCCAGTTGATCATGACCGACTTCACGTCGGGCTCGTACCGCTGGCCCCCATACTGGTTGCAGTACGGCCAGGCGATGCCGTGTGCAATGCGGAGATACTTCACCCGCTTCGGATCGACCCCCGGCATGCCCTTGCCCACGTTCGATACCGACAACACCGCGTACGGCACGTCCGGAAGGGTAGTGTCGGGAAGAACCGGCGGACGCGGCCGGGGACGCAGCGGGATCGGCGACGAACACGAGATGTTCGGGTCGCGGTAGATCAGTTCTTTCGTGCCGTACACGTCGATCAGGTACAGCGCATAGCCCTTCTCGTCGGTCTCGCCCCCTACGCGGTACTCGCCGCGGTACGTCGATGACACGAGAAAATGCGTTTCCGACAGCGGCCAGGGCTGCATGGAGTACCCGCCAGTCCCCAACACCCCGCCTTGCGGCACCACCGTGCCGGTCATGCCGCCCTCGGGCGGGAGCACGCCGGGCGTGACGATGCGGATACCCCGCGGGCTGTTCATGCCGTCGCGCGGGTTGATGAGAATCACCGGACCGGCCGGCAGCGTGTGGTGACCCGTCGCCACGCCCACCAGCCGGTTGCTCCCAGGGATCGACCGGCAGTCTTCCACGGCCCATGGGTCGTTGAAGTGCTGCTTGAACAGCGCGTCGGCCCCCGTGCCGTCCGGCCGGATCGTCCACAGCGACTGGATGTTCGCCCAGCCACGCTCCTGGTATTCCCAGCGGGTATAGCCGATCGTGCCATCGGCCAGCGCGTGAGGCAGGTAGTCGCCGTCCTTGCTGACGCTCAGCCGCCGGATATGACTTCCGTCGGGACGCATGACGTAGAGGTTCGTCGAGGTCTCGTCCTTGTCGTACTCGTTGCACTGAAGCGAGTAGCCGCAGCGCTCCGAGACGAAGCAGATGTCGCCGTTGGCCAGGTAGGTCGGGTCCAGGTCGCTCCACTCGCCCGACGTGAGCTGCCGCAACCCCTGCCCGTCGATGCCGATCTCGAAAAGGTGCGTCGACTCTTCCTGCAACCGGAGCCGAAAACTCTGCGACCGGTCGAGCCAGCCGGCCGGCGGCTCGCTCCTCTTGGCCTTGGCGTAGCCGAACACCACGCGCGTGGCGTCCCACCAAAGGTCCATGCCATGCACGTGCCCGGGGCCAAGCTGCCCATTGAGGATGTTCCGCACGGGCCCCTCGGCCTCCGGACCCGCCAGCGTCAGCACGCAGAGATCGCCGCCGGGCCGCGACACCCAGGGCATGTGGTTCAAACACACGTCGGGATACGACTGCTGCGTGAAGCGCTTGACGAACAGAATCTGCTCGAATCGCATGGCGGGATGGGCGAACGCGGCCCGGCGCGCTGCCCAGCGGGCCGCGCGGTATAGCGCGGTCCGAGCGTCAGGATCCGGGCCGTCGGCCCGCTCGCGCGCGGCAAGCGCTTCGGCCTGAACGTGGAGGTCCCGCACCTCAGACGCTGCCCCAAGGATCTCTGCCCGATCGAGCGTCTCCGCAACCGGCGGCACGAAGAACGCCCGGCCCTCGCGGAACTCGCTCTCACCCGCGCGCACGGTCGCCACCACGGCTGCCGCCCCCTCGTGGCCGATCGTGAACTCCACCGGCACGGCCCCCGCCGCCTCAAGCGTGCGTCGAACCACGACCTGCCGCTCCGCCCGCCGCGGGGTAAACACCACCGCCTCGACCTCCAGCTCGAAACCCGCCGGCAGGTCCCCATCGGCCCGCAGTTCCAGCGTAAGCCGGTTCTTGCCAAACCCAAACTTGGGCGACTCGGGCCAAACCAGCTTCCACGGCCGGTCGCCGACCAACGGCGTCGGCCGGCTGTGATAGGCGCTGAACTCGTTCGGAAAACCCTTAAGCATCTCGCGAACGGGTAGGGCGATCTCCACCGTGGTCCAGCCCGCCGCGCGGTGGATGCGGGCCTGGTCGGCCGGCAGCGCCACCCCGTTGGCGGTCACCGCGACCTCCGCACCGCGCTGCGCCAACCCCAGCCTCACCTTGCCCACCGTGCAAAGCGGACCGCCCCGCGACCAAGGACTGCGGCTGCTCTGCTCGGCCGGTTGCTTCAACGCGAGATTCTTCTGGGCATCCGCCTGGCCGTAAATCTCGACTTCATCGAAGTGCAAGAATACCGGCGTGGGACTGGGCAACTGAATGCGGACAAAGCGGGCCTCAACTCCCCTCTCCCGCTCGCGGGAGACGGATCCGGGGTAAGAGGGCTTCGTCAACTCCACCACCAGCGGCTTGCCGTCACGAATTCCCCCGAACGCCTTCCCCTGGTTCTCGTAGACCCGAACCCAAACTTTCCCGTCGTCCGAAACGAGAATCACCAGATGATCGGCATTGTGGAACCCCGGCGCATAGTCGAGCCGGTTGTAGATTACCACCTTCTCGATCGGTTGCCGACGCCCAAGATCGACCTGCCACCAAGGATTCGGCTCCATGTTCGTATGGAACCCGTAACGGCCGTTCTTTAAGCCATCGACCGCGCCGCCGGCGTCCTGGGCCGTCGTCGTCGGCCCAAAGCAAGGCTCGGCGACCGTCGGAAACGACGCCCCCACGTAGAACCGATGACCGTCGTGTACCAGACGGAACGCGGGCTGGACCTGCTCGTCGGGGGGCCCCAAGGGCGGGACAACGGCCTGCTTCCAGCACGGGTCGTCCAGACGCCCGTCGATCACCGGCGAGGCAGCCTGCGGCACGGCCAGCCGGCCAATGGCCCCCCGCGAGTCGACGCCCAGCCAGGCGAGTTCCCCCTCGGCGAATCGGACGACACCCGGCCTGCGGATCTGTTCCATCCGGCACTGGTCCTGCTTCTGCCAGTCGGCCTCGACGCGCTGCCGGAACGAAAGGTCTTCCCCCGCCCACCCGAAACCGACGGTAACCAGCCACGACAAAATCACGACCGCCCCCCGGCCGTCGCGACATTCTCGCCTTGCACCCATCATCCGCCTCCAACGAATGCACTGCCGCCCTCTTCGGGGAGACATCTCGTTCACCACTCAGGGTAGATGCAAACAACGTGCGCCGCAAGACCCACGGTTGGCCAGCCAGGTAGCGCCATCTCGGCAACGGGGTGCTGGCGCAAGGAAGTTGCTTGCTTCGGTCGCCACGCCCGCACGATATGCCATACCAACGCCCACCACGGAAGCCTGACTGGGCCGCCGTCTCTGGGCCGATATCGTGCCCAGGTAAACCCCATCGCTATGCACCGACCTCGCCCGGTGCTAGACTCAGATACGATCTCACCGCGCCCCGGTAGCTCAGAGGATAGAGCACCGGTTTCCTAAACCGGTGGTCACAGGTTCGAATCCTGTCCGGGGTACCTTGCCAAACTCATCGCAAACCCCGCGACCCGGCGTTTAGAACCCTTCCCT
>DYLT01000060.1 GCA_020721945.1 Blastopirellula marina | reverse complement strand
CGCCAGGAGCATCGCCCACCGCGCTGCCGGGTTCGAAGGCGCGCACCGCGCATAGAGCAGGAATCCCCCCACGGCCATCGAAAGCGACACGGCCGGGCCGATGGGGTGGCTGTAACCGCTGTACATCATCAGGAGGATGGCGGCCGGGAAGTACCGCAACACGCCGGCGCCCGGCATGCCGGCCCGGCGCGCGATTCCATCGGCAAGTCGCCCCATGCACCAGGCCGCGCCCGTGACCACCAAGGCCCCTGCCCAACCAAAGGCATAGCATTGCGAGAGCAACCGAATCACGTACTCCGACAGCCCCCCGATACGCGCCACATGATCGCCGAGAAAAGCCCATCCCGTGCGGAAGACGAACGGCGAGTACGGGGTGAGAATGCCCAGGCCGTGGTGAATCAGCCGGGGGTCGACGAACCACCAGACGTAGAGGTACACCGCGCCGAAAAACAGCCCTTCCGGAGCGATGGACCACAGGGCCTTGCGAATCGTCGTCGGGTGACTGGGTTCCATCGGGGCGACTCGGCGACCAGTCCACGAGGGCTTGGGCTACTTCTCCCTCAAGAAGCGCGTGTTGCCCGAGCGCCGCAAGAGCCCCACGCGATCGAAATAGTCCAACAGGGGCAGGGCGAACTTGCGCGTGGTGTCCAAGAGGTACTTGAAACGCACGCTTTCGAGGCGGCCTTCTTGGCGCAGATAGTCGACCAGGATTTGCCGGGCGCGCGCCAGGGCCTCGTCGTGGAACCAAAGCCCCTCGCCGATGCAAACCAGGCGCCGGTGTTCGCCGAGAATGCGGATCGCGCGGTCGATCGCCGCGCGCGGGGCCTTGATCGACGCAGCGAGTTCGTCGGGCGAAGGCGGATGGAACGCCTGCTGCCGAAAGACCTCCTCGACGGCCTCGACGAGCTTCGAATCCTCGTCGTCGAGGGTCGGCTGATGTTCCGGCGCGGCCAGGCGCTGGTTCCGCTCGACGAGGCGGCCTTGGGATTTCATCCAGGCCACCAAACCGTCGAGCACGGCCTTGTCGATCGGTACGGCTTGGCGCAAAGGCTCGATCGTCATGCCTGGACTTTCGGGCGATTGCCGGTGGAAATCCCGGAGGACGCCCAACACGCGGTCGGCCACCGCGGCCGCCGTCTCGGAATGGATGTAAAGCCCGGTCCCCAGAACCAGCACCTGCCGCTGCTCGACCAGCCGTGCGAGGATCGCGGGGAGCCGATGGCGAGGGACCTTGGCACGGGCCGCCAGGTCCACCTCGCTGGCCGCCAAGGTCTCGATCTGCCGAAGGCAGCAGGCGACGAAACGGGTCTCGTCGCCCAGCGACTGGGCCTGTTCGAGCAGGCGCTGGCCGACCTCGGGACGGTTCCGCTTCAGGCGCCGCGCGGTGGCCTCGAGGATCGTCCCGCCGCCAGCGGTTCGCACCGGCGCCAAGGTGCGGACGATGAAGCGGTCGCCAGGGCCGGCGACGACCGGCCGATCGAGCCGAAACTGCACGAAGTAGTCGTTGCCGCCGTACATGGGCGCGCCGTCGGGCGAGTAAAGCGTCGCGTTGACCTCCGACGTGCCCGTATGGAACTTCACCGCGGCCCCGTTCTTAAGCACTAGTTTCTCGTGCGGCAACAGACGCAATTGCGCGGCGTACCAGGTGGCGGGCGCGAAGTAGCTGGGCAGCGTGACCACATCGCCGCGCCGGATCGCGCGGTGGTCCCAGTGGCCCACGTTCAGGGCGGCGCACTGCCCGGCCTTCACCGTGTCGCTGTCGCGGCCGTAAACTTCAATGCGCTTGAGCCGGCCGAGTTCGTTCTGTGGCAACAGGACGAGTTCGTCGCCGACGCGGGCCTCACCAGCGATCGGAATGCCCGCCACGACGGTGCCGTACCCCTTGGCCGAGAACGCCCGGTCCAGCGGCACCCGAAAGACCCCGTCGGTCCGCTTGGGAGGGATCGACTGCACGAGGGCCGCCAGGGCCTTGAGGAACGGGTCGAACCCCTCCCAGGTGATGTTCGACAAGGGGAGGATCGGCGCGTTTTCGAGAAACGTCCCCTGGACGAGATCGATCAGTTCGCGTTGGACCAGTTCCCGACGTTCGCGGGCGACGCGGTCGATCTTCGTCAGCGCCACCAGGCCGTGCTGGATGCCCAGGAGCGTGAGGATATCGAGATGCTCGCGGGTCTGAGGCATCACCCCATCGTCGGCCGCCACGACCAGGATCACCCCATCCATGCCGCTGGCCCCGGCGACCATGGTCTTGACGAAGTTCTCATGGCCGGGGACATCGACGATGCCCACCTGCACGTCGTCGATCGTGCAGGGAGCGTAGCCGAGGTCGATCGACATGCCCCGCTCTTTTTCTTCCTTCAATCGGTCGGTTTCGCAACCGGTCAGCGACTTGACCAGGGCCGTCTTGCCGTGGTCGATGTGCCCGGCCGTGCCCAGCGTGATGTTCACCTGGCTGATAGACATGGTGGTCGATGCATGATCGCACGTGAACGAAGCTGCCGTGGCTCGCCGTCGGTTCTGTCATCCTCGACTATAGCCGAATGCCCCCCCGCCGGCCAGCGGTCCTTACGGACTGGCATCCGTCCAAAGACTATGCCGTTTCAGCCAATAGTAGGAATACGTCGCGGTTTCCCATACCAGAAAGCTAACCGCCATCCCCCAGAACGGTCTGTGCTCGATCCGTATTCAAGGCGGGCTTCGTGTTGTGTGGGCCATGGGACAGGGTTAGAATTTGCAGGATGGAACTTGGGTCGGGCACCTGCCGGCCACGTGCCGACGGTTTGAAGCGGCCTGGCCCCATTTGACCCCAATGTGCCTTGATGTGCTTGCCCTGGTTCTCCCATGTCCACGGTGGAATCCGTTCTAACGCCGTTCAATAGTTGGGAGACCGTGCGGTGTGAGCTGCTCCATACGCGGATTTGCGATCTCGGGCTGACGATCCAAGGTTCGCCGGTGGAGCCGTTCACCACACGGCTCCACCGGGAGTTCACCGCCAAGGGAATGCGGTTTCTTCCGTCGTTCTATCTGACCGATAGCTGGGGTTGTCCCGACCGGGTCCCGGTGATCGGCATTCCCTTCTATTTGGCCGACAAGCGCCTTGCGCGGATCGAGGAGGAGCAGACCGGCGACCTCGAGGACGAGCAGATGATCATGATGCTGCTGCGTCATGAGGCGGGCCACGCGGTCAACTACGCCTACCGGCTGTGGCGCGAGCCTGGCTGGGCCGAGACCTTCGGCCCGTTCTCCAGGCCGTATCGCGAGGTGTTCCGTCCGCAGCCGGCCAGCAAGAAGTTCGTGCGTCACATTTACTCGGGGCAATACGGCCGGACTTACGCGCAGAAGCACCCCGACGAGGACTTTGCCGAGACCTTTGCCGTGTGGCTTACCCCCCGCTCGGCGTGGCGCACGCGGTATCGTTATTGGCCCGCGCTCCAAAAACTGAAGTACGTCGACTCGCTGATGCGGCGGTTCCGCGGCGAGCGACCGCGCCGCCAAGGCGGCAGACTGCTGAACCCGGTCGAGAAGATGGAGATGCCCTTGGCGGAGCACTACGGGCAGCGGACCGAGCGGTTCCGCGCGGCGGCACAGGGTTATGTGGACGATCGGTTGCGACTGGTCTTTCCGCCGATGAACGGCAATTCGGCGCTTCTGGCCGCCGATCTGCTGCATCAGCGCCGCGACGAACTCTTGGAACGGATGGTCCGCTGGTCGGCCCTCGAGGAGGAAGAGGCTCAAACGATCCTCGACAAACTCGAGGACCGCGCCCAGGCCCTGCATCTGAAGTTTCCGCGCCACCGGGAAGACGAGAAACTCGTCGATGTGGCGGCGATGGCCACGGCGTTGGCCGTCGAGTTCGCCTATTGCGGGCGGCTGATGGCCTGATCGAGGCGCCGTGCCTTGGGCCCTCAAGCTTGCGGCTTTTGCTGCCGCCGGGCGTCGATGAACGACTTGACGGCCAGGGCGACATAGGTACCGCACAAGAGGGCCATAGCCGACTTGGCCAGGAGAGCGGGCTGGTCGAAGATCAGCCGCAACAGATCGACGAGGTACAATACCGTCGCGGCAAAGCCGACCAACCCCAGCACGGCTGCCGCGTGCATCGCATGCTTGCGGAACGAGTCCTTCAAGGCGGCAATCCCCAGACCGAAGATCCCCACGCCAAAGGCCGCCGGGATGAGGGCGGTCAGACTTGCCTGGCTCGTCCCGTAGTACCCGCCTATTCCCAAAGCCACCAGAAGCAAGCCGAAGATCATCGAGTTGCGGGCCATCGAGACACCGTGTGCAAAGTCCAGGCTGGTCAGGCCACAAGCGGCTAGTCGAGCATCTCGCGGAATCGGGCGAACAGATGGTTGCTGTCGTGCGGGCCGGCCGAGGCCTCGGGGTGGTACTGCACGCTGAAGGCCTGGAACCTCCGGTGGCGAACCCCTTCGATCGTCTGGTCGTTGAGGTTCACGTGGGTCACTTCGAGGTCGTCGGGCAAGCCATCGGCCTCGATGGCGAAACCGTGGTTCTGGCAGGTGATCTCCACCCGGCCCGTCTGACGGTCGAGCACCGGCTGGTTGGCGCCGCGGTGCCCGAACTTCAGCTTGAAGGTTCTCGCCCCGCAGGCCAGCCCGAGAAGCTGGTGCCCCAGGCAGATCCCGAAGATGGGCCGCTTGCCCAGCAATCGACGGATGGTCTCTTGGGCGTACTGGACCGGCTCGGGGTCGCCCGGCCCGTTCGAGAGGAACACGCCGTCGGGTTTCAGGGCCAACACCTCGTCGGCCGTGGCGGTGCCGGGAAGGATGGTCACCCGGCAGCCCATGTCGAACAGGTGCCGCGCGATGTTCCACTTCATGCCGAAGTCCAAGGCGACCACGTGGGGTCCTTCGGTGGTCCGTTCTGCCAGGGCGCGGCCGACCGGGACCAGGCGGGTCCACCGGCTCAAGGGCTCGTGCCATTGGATCGGGCGATCGGGGATGACCTCGCGGACCAGATCGCGGCCGACCAATCCAGGGCAGGCCCTGGCCTTGGCCACGAGGCTGGCATCGTCGAGATCGACGGTCGACAGAACGCCGTTCATCGCCCCGCGGATGCGCAGGCGCCGGACCAGCGCCCGGGTGTCGATCCCCTCCAGACCCACGATACCATGCCGCGCGAGGTAGGCATCGAGATGATCGTCGGCCCGGAAGTTGCTCACCCGGCGGCTCCGCTCGCGCACGATGAAGCCGGCCAGATGCGGCTTGGCGCTTTCGACGTCCTCAAAATTGACGCCGTAGTTGCCGATCTCCGGATAGGTCATCGTGACGATCTGGCCGCGATAGCTTGGATCCGTGAGGATCTCCTGGTAGCCCGTCATCGAGGTGTTGAAGCACACCTCGCCATCGACCTCGCCGCGGGCCCCAAAGGCCTTGCCGGTCATGACCGTGCCGTCTTCCAAGGCGAGTTTGGCGATCTCCGTCATCGTCGGCACAAGGTAATCCGCGGGGTCAAGGCTTGCTCAAGTCGAACGCAGGTTCGGCCCGATACGTCCCTTACGGCTGTGGGTTCGAGGCCGCCTGCCCACTGCGGGCCGGCCCGGACAGCCGAACGCGAGGGCCCTTTTCCGGCGAGGAAGGGCCCTCTTCCATTTCCTGGAGTACGAGAGACCACCAGGAAGGGGCAAACCAGGTGATCCGTAATTATATCTGCCGCCCAAGGCGCCGGATAGCGGGGTTCAACTCGCTCGGAAACACTTCCAGTTGTACGTTCGCTCGAGCGCCTGGAAGACCACGCCCGTGATTTGCCGACGAGTCACCGGCTTGCGGAGCACCGAGAACGCGTGATCGCGGCGTGCCTGTTCGATCAGCACGTCGTCCAGATCGGCCGAGAGCAGGATGCACGGCAAGAGCGCCTTGACCTGCTTGACGATGCGAAGCGTCTCCAAGCCGGTCAGCTTCGGCATGTGCATGTCGAGCAACACCAGATGCACCACCTCGGTACGGACGATCCGCACCGCTTCCTCGCCGTCCTCGGCCTGAAGGGTCTGGAAGCCCTCGGGCCGCAAGACCTCTTGAAGCGTCTGGCGAAAGGCCTCGTCGTCGTCGGTGATCAGTAGCGATGGGGTCTCGATGGCCATCGTCCAAGCCTGCCTCGCGGAACGTCCAAGGAAGGAAGATGGTGTGCAATTCCGATGCCGCTCGCCAAAAGCCGCACGGCAACCGCAGCATAACCTTCGTTTCTAAGAGATTTTACATCAATACCCGCAATGTCGCCACAGGGAAAAGACCGCGTGGCGCGAACCACCTCTGCCGATCGTCACGCGGCGACTGCCATTATGGCAGCGATGGGCCTGCCCTTGTTCGGCGATTGCCGAGGTTCCTACAATGGGGTTACACTCGGGGTGTTTTCCTCCACAAGAGTCTCCCGAAAGGACTCCCCGTGGTCCCGTCGGACGGCGCCCTATCGTTCGGTCGACATGAGTTCGTCATTCGCCGGCTGCACTCCCTGACCGGACTGGTCCCCATTGGGGGCTATCTGGCCTTCCACCTCTTGACCAACGGGTCGATCCTCGACGGGCCCGAGGCGTTCCAACATCGGGTCGACCAGATCCATCTTCTTGGCCCCACGACCCTGTTTCTTCTGGAGTGGCCACTTATTTTCCTTCCCATCCTTTTCCACGGGGTCATCGGCATCTTGATCGTGCTGCGGGGTCAAAGGAATCTGGCCGACTACCCTTATCCTGGCAATATCCGGTACACCGTACAGCGGGCGACTGGGGTGATCGCGTTCGGGTTCATCCTGTACCATGTATTCCACATGCATGGATGGCTTCGGTTTGATTGGTGGGAAGAACACGTGGCGCGGCCTTGGGGTGGAGCCCGGTTTCAGCCCGAGGACGCGCTCAGTGCGGCCCGGGCCATCCAGGCCTCGATCTGGGTCCAACTGGTCTACGCCATCGGCGTATTGGCCTGCGTGTATCACCTGGCCAACGGGGTGTGGACCATGGGGATCACGTGGGGAGTCTGGACTGGGCCGAACGCCCAGCGTTGGGCAAACGTCCCCGCGGTGGCCCTCGGTCTCTTTCTGGCGGTGGTCGGCATGGGAGCGCTTTTCGGCATGAGTACGGTCGATACCGCGCGACCGCCCCAGCGCGCCGAGCCGCCGAGGTACTCCGGCCTCCCGGCGCCCTGGCCCTCGGAGATGGTCGTCGAACCGTTCCGAGCGTTGGCCACGGGCTGCGCGCCCGCGCCTTGGTCGGAGGGGCCCGCCAGCGGGCCGTCTCGCCGTGGCGAGGCTGCGGTTTGGTCCTTGCGATAAGGCTTGGAGTCATGGCGAGAAGGCGCGTCGTGGTGGTCGGTGGCGGTTTGGCAGGGCTCTCGGCGACCATGAAGTTGGCCGAGTTGGGCCTCGACGTCGACCTCGTGAGCCTGACGCCTGTCCGGCGCTCGCACAGCGTATGCGCCCAGGGCGGGATCAACAGCGTCAACCACCTGACGCGCCAGCTCGGCGACGCCGAGTGGAAACATTTCGACGACACGGTCTATGGTGGCGATTTCCTCCAGCACCAGCCGCCCGTCAAAGAGATGACCGAGTGGGCGCCGCGCATCATCGACCTGATGGACCGCCTCGGCGTGACGTTCAACCGCACCCCCGAGGGCTTCCGCGATCAACGCCGGTTCGGGGGGACGCTCTACGCCCGGACCGCCTTCGCCGGCGCCACCACGGGGCAGCAGCTACTCTACGCGCTAGACGAACAGGTGCGTCGGTGGGAAGTGGCGGGCCACGTGCGGAAATTCGAGTTCTGGGAATACCTCGGCCCGATCCTCGACGACCACGGCATTTGCCGCGGCTGCGTGGCCCAGGACATGGTGACGATGGAAATCCGCGCCTTGCCGGCCGACGCCTTGATCGTTGCTTCCGGGGGGTGCGGGCTGGTTTTCGGTCGCTCGACGATGTCGATGGCCTGCAACGGCAGCGCCGCCAGCCGAACCTATCAGGCCGGCGTGTGGTACGCCAACGGCGAGTTCATCCAGGTCCACCCCACGGCGATTCCCGGGGCCGACAAGCTCCGCCTGATGAGCGAGAGCGCCCGAGGCGAAGGAGGTCGCGTGTGGGTGCCACGCCGGCCCCAGGACCCGCGGTCCCCGGAACGAATCCCCGAGCACGAGCGGTACTACTTCCTCGAAGAACGGTATCCCAAGTACGGCAACCTCGTTCCCCGCGATATCGCCACGCGCGAGATCTTCAACGTATGTACCCGCGAAGGCCTCAGCGTCGAGAAGGACCGGCCTTGCGTTTACCTCGACGTGAGCCATCTGCCGGCCGAATTGCTCGACCGAAAGCTCGGGGGGATCCTGGAAATCTACGAGAAGTTCCAGGGCGTCGATCCCCGGCGCACCGCGATGAAGATCTTCCCCGCGGTCCACTATTCGATGGGAGGGCTGTGGGTCGATTACGAGCGGAGCGGCGACGGCGGCTTGCGCATCGGCTCGCCCAGGAACCAGCAGACCAACATCCCCCGTATCTTCGCCGTGGGCGAATGCGACTACCAGTACCACGGGGCGAACCGCCTGGGCGCGAACTCCCTGTTGTCGTGCCTCTTCAGCGGCTTGATCGTGGGGCCCAGCGTGGCGGCCGCCATCGATGCCGGCGACGACCGCATCGCGGGTCGCGTCGCCTCGCTGGCGGACCAGGCGGTCTATGCGCACCAGAGCCGGTATCATGCGCTGTTGGCCCGCGACCAGGGGTCCGAAAACCCGTACCTCCTCCATCAGGAGCTCGGCAAAGTCATGACCCGGGCTGCAACCGTGGTCCGCCACAACGACGACCTCGACCGGGCCTATGCCGAGGTCCTGGAACTCGAGGCCCGGGCCGCCCGCTGTGCCCTGTCCGACACGGGCCAATGGACCAACCAGAACGTGGTGTTCACGCGGGCGCTGTTGGACATGTTCCCGTTGGCCAAGACGATCCTGAAGGGAGCGCGGGCGCGGGACGAATGCCGCGGCGCGCACTTCAAACCGGCGTTCGCTCTTCCCGACGTGACGGCGAGCGACCCGGCCGAGAGGCTCCGCCAGGCCTGGGCGTGGTGCGACCGCTTCGAAGCGAACAACCAGCGATGGCTGAAAACGACCGTTGCCTCGCTGTCGCCGGATGGCGAACCCCAACTGAGCTATCAGGAGGTCGATACGTCGATTATTCCGCCCCGGCCGCGACTCTACGGAATCGTCGGCGGCGAACTGATCGAGAAGGTATGGAACCAGCGCCAGGCCCAGCGCGAGGCCGCCGTGGTGCCGAGTTGATTCCGCTTTCGCCCGCTTGCGGGTGAGGGGCCGGGCGCGAGGGCGGCACGCCGCGGATGCCCTTGGGCCTTGCGTTGCGGGTCCGGCAGCGCAGGGGAAACCGAACCCCCCGATCCTCAACCAACACGCTTGAGTTTTGATGTCCATCACCAACCCTCCTTCCGACGGTAAGCCGGCGGGCGAGTCCACGCCGCGTCGGCGGACGTTCGATGTCGTCGTCCTTCGCCAGGACGGGCCGGGCCGCGAAAGCTATTGGGAGCGGCACCGCATCGAGCACGAACCCAACATGAATGTCATCAGCGTGCTCCAAAAAATCGCGGCCCAGGCGCGAACCGTTGAGGGCAAGCCCGTGGCCCCCGTCGCCTGGGAGTGCAACTGTCTGGAGGAGGTCTGCGGGGCGTGTACCATGGTCATCAACGGCCGTGTGCGCCAGGCCTGCACGGCGCTGGTCGATCGTCTTCTGGCCGAGCGGTCGGGCGAGATCGAATTGCGGCCGATGAGCAAGTTCCCGGTGATCCGCGACCTCGTGGTCGATCGCTCGCGGATGTTCGAGATCCTCAAGAAGATCCAGGCGTGGTTGCCGGTCGACAGCTACTACGACATGGGCCCCGGATCTCGGCAGTCGCAAGAGAGCCAGCAACTGGCGTACACGCTCTCGAAGTGCATGACCTGCGGTTGCTGTCTGGAAGCCTGCCCCCAATTCGTCAAGATCGAGCTTGCGCGCAAGCCGGGCGAGACCGACGCCGCCTTCGAAGCGCGCCAGCGTGACGCCTTCCGTCGCGGATTCCTCGGGGCGTTCGCCATTGCACAGATCGACCTGTTCAACACGAATCCGATCGGACAGATGAACGCGCACGAGCGCCTCGACGCGCTCGTTGCCGAGGGCGGTGTTCAGGTTTGCGGCAACGCGCAGAATTGTGTGAAGGTCTGTCCCAAGCAGATCCCCTTGACGACCTCGATCGCCCGCGCCGGCCGCGCCGCCACGTTCCACGTGCTGCGAAAGTGGTTCGACCGCTAGGCATCTTCCGCGCGTTGCGTAAAAGTCTGGCGTGGCGCCAAGCGATACCCGACGATCCCTCGACCCGCCCCCTCTGCAACGATTTGCCATGTATCTCGGCTACAACACGAACGGACTGGCGCATCACGATCTGTTCGACGCGGTCGAGCTGCTGGCGGAGATCGGCTACCGCGGCGTGGCGATCACGATCGACCACGGGGTGCTGGCCCCCGGCGACGAGCGCACCCCGCTCCAACTGCGCCGCCTCCGCCGCCTGCTCGATCGACACGGCATGCGATCCGTGATCGAGACTGGGGCCCGATTCCTGCTCGACCCGAGGCAAAAGCATGAGCCCACCCTCGTGTCGGTTGACCCCCACTGCCGCGCGCGGCGCATCGACTTCTACCGCCACGCCATCCGTTGCGCCGCGGAACTGGCGAGCGACTGCGTTTCGCTCTGGTCGGGCGCACTGCGCGACGGGGCGAGCGACGACGTCGCTTGGGCTCGCCTGGTCGAGGGGCTCGGCCGGGTGCTCCGCGACGCGGCGGCCGCGAACGTGGTGATCGCCTTCGAGCCCGAGCCGGGGATGTTCGTCGACTCGATGACCCGCTTCGAGTCGTTGCTGGCGCGGGTCGACGAACCGAATCTGCGTCTGACGCTCGATATCGGCCATCTCCATTGCCAGGGCGAAACGCCCATTGCCGGGCAGATCCACCGCTGGGCCTTGCGCCTCGCGAACGTCCACCTGGAGGATATGCGGCAAGGCATTCACGAGCACCTGATGTTTGGCGAGGGCGAGATCGAGTTCCCACCGGTGCTCCACGCGCTGGCCGACGTGAGCTATGGAGGTGGAGTCCACGTCGAGCTGAGCCGTCACAGCCACGAGGGCCCCATCGCGGCGCAACGCGCCTACGATTTCCTGAGACCGCACCTGCCATTGCGGTCGGGACGTGCCAAACCGTAGCCGCTGACAAGCCGGCGACCGGCAACGACCACCCGGCTTGGGGCACCTGGGCCAGCCAAGTCCGCTTGACCGTTGGCGATCGGCGTATCCCCCTGATTGGGGTCCGGTTGAGAAAGTCGGGTCGTACCTGAAAATCCGCCTAAAGCGGTCCCGCCGCGGGTGCCGATGAAACCCACATCGACCCGCCGGGAGGACGGGACACGCTCGTCCCGGTTCAGGATGAAGATCATGGTATGACGACGGATCGACTTACCATGATCTTTTTCTTTGCGCCCGCACGGGGCCACCTTGGAAATCAGCGGGCCGACGTCCATGCGGGGGGTGGACGGCCGCGCGCGGCTACTGCCCTTGACCGGCCGCCCAGACGTGGGTAATCTGCCGCCCCTCTTCTGCCTTGCGTGCCCTCGGGGCTGGCTGGGAAAGGACCGGGTGATGAGCAGTGCTGCGCGCGGTCACCCTCCCTTGATCGATCTTCACTGCCACCTGCTTCCCGGCATGGATGACGGGGCGACGGGCTGGGACGAGGCCCTGGGCATGGCCGAGATCGCGGCCCAGGATGGCATCCGCACGATCGTCGCCACCCCGCACCAGTTGGGAAGCTACGCGGGAAACCGCGGCGAGACGATCCGCGCCCGGGTTGCCCAACTTCAACGAAGGCTCGACGAGCGTCACACCGCGGTGACCGTGCTTGCCGGGGCCGACGTGCGCGTCGAGACCGACCTGGCCCGCCGCATTCGCTGCGGCGATGTGCTCACCCTGGCCGATCAAGGACGCCACGTCTTGCTCGAGTTGCCGCACGAAGTGTACCTGCCCTTGGAGGGTGTGATCGCCGAACTGGGGCGCGCCGGGCTGGTGGCCATCCTCTCGCACCCCGAACGAAACCTGGGTATCCTCCGGCAGCCAGCAGTGCTCGGACCGTTGGTCCGGGCAGGCTGTCTGGTGCAGATTACCGCGGCGAGTCTCACCGGCGGTTTCGGCTCGCGCGTGCGGGCGTTCGCCGAATCGCTTGTCCGGCGCGGACTTGTCCATTTCGTCGCCACCGACGCCCATAGTACTCGCGTTCGCGCGCCAAGGCTCGTTGCCGCCTTTCATCGCGTGGCGGCCCTAGCCGGCCGGAAAGCTGCCATCGCCCTGTGCTGCGAAAACCCTGCCCGGGTTATCGCGGGCGACAGCGTGTCCGCGCGCCCGCGACGTATCGCCAAGCCGGCTTGGACCAAATGGCTGCGTTGGAAGAAGGCCGGATAGCATGACTCCTGCCTGGCAAAACACCTGTTTCCCTCGATAGACCCCATGGCTTTGGACTCCCCAAGGAATGAACGAGCAAGAGCGATTGCGCTTCGTTAGCTCTTTCCTGGTGGCCCAACTTATTGCCGCACGGGTTCTTTGCCGCCCGGCCTGGGCGCTTTCCCTCGCTCTGGGGGCGGCCACCCTGTGGGCGCAAGGACCCCTCGGGGCGGCCGAAGCCTGGCCCGACCAGCGAGTCCTCGGGCCCTTCGTATGCCGGGCCGATTTCCCGCTGACGCAAATCGAGGGAGTCTTGGGCGACCTGCGCCAGCTCCAGGGCGATTTGGCCTCGGACCTCAAGCTTCCGCCGGCCAACACCTGGATCGAAGTCTACCTGTTCGGCGACAAGGCGACCTACGATCGGTACCTTCTCCGGCATTTTCCTCAGGTGCCTTACCGTCGCGCACTGTACATCAAGAGCGACGGTCGTGGAAAAGTGCTTGCCCATCGCGGCCCGGAGTTCGAAATCGACCTGCGGCACGAATGCACGCACGCACTGCTCCACGCGGCCCTGCCCACCGTGCCGCTTTGGCTCGACGAGGGCCTGGCCGAGTACTACGAAACTGCTCGAGAGCATCGGGCCACTGGCGGCAGTCATCGGACCGCGGTCTGCTGGTCAGCCCGTCTGGGGGCCCTGCCACGACTTGATGAGCTTGAGAAGAAACGCGAATTGCAGGAGATGGGCAGAGGCGAGTATCGCTTCGCATGGGCGTGGGTTCATTTCATGCTGCACCACTCGCCCAAACTACGCAAGGAACTCGTCGACTACTTGAGCGATCTTCGTGACAGGCACGCGTCCGATACGCTAGGGCAGCGCATCGAGGCCCGATTGCCCAATGCGCAGGAACGGTTCACGAGCCACTGGAAGGCTTGGGAGCGATAGTCTTGCCGAGGCCGAGACGGTTCGACTCGAGCGTCTGTACGCGATTGTCCGATCGTAGAGAATAACCGAAACTAGCGTTGTCGATAGGATCGGAGTGAGCGATGAAGAGCACGCGCACCATCCAAGGAGCGGTGGTTTGCCTTGCGTTGTGGGGCTTGGGCCAGGCGGTGCAAGCGGCTCCCACCGTGGTCGATGGGGAGCTGCGCGAGGGTGGCGTCCTGACCGGCCAGGTGGTTACCTCCCAAGGTACACCGGTCGAGGGAGTAACCGTCGCACTCCGATGCCAATCCCAACCTTGGGTGACGACGAAGACCGGGAAGGACGGTGGGTTCCGATTCGTTGGACTCCGGGGCGGTGTATACCAGCTTGCGTCGTCGCAAGGCCACGGGGTATACCGGGCATGGATGCCAGGCACGGCCCCACCGGCCGCCCAGGAGAACGCACTCTTGGTCGTTACGGCGCCCCTGGCCCGCGGCCAGAACGACCCGCGCTACTACGAGCCCAACGAGCATCCCCGCTTGCGGCGATTCCTGACCCGTCCGCTGGTCGTGGCCGGCGCCATCACCACCGCGCTGGCCGTTCCCGTGGCGATTCACAATGCCGAGGAGGACGAGCCAGCCAGTCGCTAACGAGCGGGGCGGGCTGCGCATTCATTTGGGGATTTCGAGGCGGATCTCGGGGCCGCTGGGCAGGACGGGGCTCGGGCTGGGTGCTTGGGCACTGAATGGCTCGTCGGAAGTCTTGCGGCTTGACGCGGACTTCGACATCTCCTGGCCGGCCTGGGCATCGAACTTCGGCGCCTCGTCGCCGATACCCACATCGAGTTGAATGCGGTCGCTGCCGGTGGGCATGACCGCGATCGTGCCACCCCATTGGCCCTTGACTTGCCGCACCCGGAGGTGAACGTCGGCCGTGCCCCGGGAGCCCGTCACGCGGAAGACGATGCTCGTCTCGCGATTTCCGCTGGCGGTCATCGATCCCGAGGGAAGCCACGTGGCGTCGCGGATCCCCTCGCCCAACCGTGCGCGGACGAGCGGATCCTGCTGGACCCGTTGCAGCGCCAGTCGATAGGGCTCCGTCCACTTGTATTTCCCGCCTGCCGCATACCACCCGATGGCCCCAGCGCCCAAAAGCACGGCCAGCGCCGCCACGGCGAGCCACATCCAGCGTCGCAACCCCCGCCGGGGCGGATGGGAGAAGTGAGAACGTTCCTGGGCCGCCATAGCCGAATCTCCTTTGCGGTCTTTCACGAGGCAGGGGACGTTGGCACGGCCTGGGCAGCGGGCTTGGGGGCTTTCGGAGCGGCCCTCTCGGCTGGCACCCCGTCGACGATCGTGAGGAACTCCGGGGCGATGTCGTACCATCCCCGATTCCCCGCGCCGCCGAACTCCACCAGCGCGCGGCCGTTCATATTGACGGTCTTCACCCGGCCCGTCATCCCCTGGAACCGAGCCAGCTCAGGCCGCGACGCATCGACGACGACGTACTGGTCGGTGTACTGTTGGCGAAGACGTTCGATGGTTTCCCGTGACATGGCTGTGGAAGTCGTTCAGTTGCGAGTTGTCTCGACGCGGAAATTCTGGCTAGCCTTCCAGCGCAAGTAGGCATCGAGAAAGCCCTGCAAATTGCCGTCCAGAACACTGTGGAAGCTGCCCACCATGTACCCGGTGCGCGTGTCCTTGACCCGCTGCTCGGGGTGCAAGAAGTAGCTGCGTATCTGCGACCCAAAGCCGACTTTGGGCATCTGATTGTACTTGGCGGCCTGTTCGGCCTCGCGTTTTTCTTCTTCGCGTCGGGCAAGCCGGGCACGGAGCATCTTCATCGCCATGGCCCGATTCTTGTGCTGGCTGCGCTCGTTCTGGCACTGCACCACGATCCCCGTGGGCAGGTGCGTCAAGCGGATCGCGCTAGCCGTCTTGTTGACATGCTGCCCGCCCGGACCGCTGGAAGAAAACACGTCCTCGCGGATGTCCTCGTCGCGAAGCTCGATTTGGATCTCGTCGTCGACCTCGGGGGCCACTTCGACGGCCGCAAAACTCGTCTGGCGTTTCCCCTCGGCATTGAACGGACTGATACGCACCAGGCGATGAATGCCTTCCTCGCCCTTGAGATACCCATAGGCCATCCAACCGCGGATCGCAATGCTGGCGCTTTGGATGCCGGCCTCTTCGTTTTCCTGCCGGTCGAGGACCTCGACTTGGTAGTCGCGGTCCTTGGCCCAAGCCGTGTACATGCGCAACAGCATCTCGGCCCAGTCGTTGGCGTCGGTGCCGCCGTCGCGAGCATTGATCTTGAGAATCGCCGAATGGGCGTCCAATGGCCCGTTGAGCAAGGCCTTGGTCTCCAGCTCATCGACGGCCTTCTCCAGACGCTCAAGCTGTCCGGGCACTTCGGCTGCGAAACTCGCGTCCTCTTCGGCCATTTCGATCATGGCCGCCAGGTCCTCCGCCTCGTGGATCGCCTCGGCCAACGGCTTCAAAATGCCCTTGAGCCCTTTCAGTTCGGCGACCGGGGCCTGGGCCTTCTCCGGGTTGGCCCAGAAGTCGGGCGCGGCCATTTGACGTTCGATCTCGGCGACCCGGGCCTGCTTCGTCTCGTAGTCAAAGGGAGTCCCTCAATTGGAGGATCCGCTGCTGAATCGCCTCGGCTCGGTCGGTCAGTTCCTTGTCCATTCAAACGGTCCTCGAGGGGGATATTCTCGTCTGGTGACATTATATCGGGCAGGGGCCTTGCCGGAAGCCGAACCCGAAATCGCGTTTGGCTGTGCCGGCTCGAGGGTTTCGATCGGTTGGCCTCGCCATCACAGGTTGGAGGGCCGAAGCCCAAAAAGACCCCAATTCACCCAACTACCCGATTCTTCCTTGCCGCAAGGGAGAGTTCCGGTTACAATCGCACGGCTTCGCAACGGGCATGCCTATGGGTTCAAGGACGGAACCGAGTCGGGACGACCTCGATGAGCACGGATGCCTCGGTAACCACCAGTCTCGCCAACCCGTTGGAACAGCTCCGGTTCGGACGCCAGGTGCTCCAGCAGGAAGCTCGGGCGGTGCTGGAACTTGCCCAACGCCTGGACAAGGCGTTCTGCCTCGCGGCCGAGTTGATCTTTCACTGCCAAGGCAGTGTGATCGTAACCGGCATGGGCAAGGCGGGGCTGGTTGGCCAGAAGATCGTGGCCACGTTGGCATCTACCGGCACCCCCAGCCATTGGCTTCACCCGGCCGAGGCCGTCCATGGCGACCTGGGACGGATCCGGCCCTGCGATGTCGTTCTCGTGCTTTCCCAAAGCGGCGAAACCGAGGAGATCGTCCGGCTCTTGCCCCCGTTGCGCGCGCTGGGACCTCCGATCATCGCGGTCACGGGCGGGCTGTCCAGCACGTTGGCCCGCGCGGCCAACGTTGTGATCGACCTCGGATCGTTGGAAGAGGCGTGCCCACTGGGCCTTGCGCCGACAACCAGCAGCACGGCGATGCTTGCCGTGGGCGATGCCCTTGCCTTGGTCGTCAGCCGCATGCGGGGGTTCCATCGGGAGGATTTCGCGCGATTTCATCCGGCCGGCTCGCTCGGGCGCAAGCTGAGCAAGGTCGACGATCACTTGCGTCCCCTGGCGCAATGCCGTGTGGCCCGCGAGGACATGACGGTCCGCGAGGTATTTGTTCGCCTCAGCACGCCGGGCCGGCGCACCGGGGCCATCATGCTGGTCGATCCCTCGGGGCGGCTGGCAGGCATTTTTACCGATAGCGACCTGGCCAGGCTCTTTGAACGCCGCCGGGATCGGGAACTCGACGGCCCCATCCGCGACGTAATGACCAGCAACCCGGTGACCATCCCGTTGGGTTCCCCCATGACCGAAGCCGTGGCGATTCTCGCCCAGCGGAAGATCAGCGAGCTGCCGGTGGTCGATGAAGAAGGCAGACCTGCCGGCTTGATCGATGTGACCGACGTCGTGGGACTGTTGCCGCAGGATCTGCCGGAAGGCGAGACCTTGCCCGACGCGGAGACTCTGACGCCCGGCGAGCGTCCCACGCCGCACTACCGCGTGTTTCGTGAACCGGAAGTGGGCGACGTGGCGTAATGGAGGCAGGGCGGCGTGTGGTACAATGGAGTGGCCTCGACGCAGGAAGCCAGTGGATGACCCCCCAAGTGCGGCCCACGTTGGAACAGCGATGCGAGTCGGTCGAGTTGATTCTGGCCGACGTGGACGGGGTGCTCACCGACGGCCGGGTGGTCATCAACAACCAGGGCATCGAAACGAAGCAGTTCCACATCCGCGACGGGATGGGGATTCGGCTGTGGCAGAAGGCCGGCTACCGCTTTGGCGTCATCACGTCGCGGAGTTCGCAGGTCGTCAAGATGCGGGCAGCCGAACTCGGCGTCGGCATCGTGCGTCAGGGCGCGATCGACAAACTGGCGACGCTTCAGCAGATCCTCGACGAACTGGGCCTCGCGCCCGCGCAGGCATGTTATATCGGCGACGACTTGCCTGACTTGGCCGCGGTCCGCGCCGTGGGCCTGGGGGTGGCCGTGGCCGACGCCTGCCCGGACCTCCGCGAGGCGGTGCATTATGTGACGTCCCTTCCTGGGGGAGCGGGAGCGGTTCGCGAGGTCGTCGAGCTGATCCTGAAGATCCAGCGCCGCTGGGACGAGGTGATCCAACCGTACCGCGCCTGAGGGAGTGGCGACGCGAGGGATGGCCCGGGTCTTGCGCATCGGATTGAGCGTCTCGGTCGTGCTGGCCGCGTATTGGACGTACGCGTGGGTGGCCGTGCCGCGCATCGAGCCGCCCGCCGCGCCGCCGGCCCAGGACGCGGTTTCCGAAGCACAGCTCCAAGAGGCCCGAAATGCCGCGCTGAACGATCCCCGGCGGGCGATCCTGGCCTTGCTGTTCGCCCCTGGCGACTGGGAGCTTGGCGAGAGGGCCAAGATCCTCGAAAGCGATCAGTTTCGCCTGTTGGTCGAGGACTGGGACACCTCGGAAGCCGATCAAGTCGAGCTTCGCCCCTGTACCATGATCTTCACGCCCGAGGACGACGCGCTCTCCGAGGCCGAGCGCATACGCCAATCCGTGGTCCTTCAGGCACCGCAGGGCGCGCGACTCCGATTCGATCGTCCGCTCGACTTGCGGCGGGGTAACATCGGTCGGCTCAAAGGCGGGGTGCTCGAAGGCTCCATCACGGTCCGCAGCGCCGGAAAACTCCCCGGCCCGGAAGACGACTTGTGGGCGGTCACGCGCGATCTTGAACTGACCGAAGAAGGAATCTCGACGCCCCACGACGTCGAGTTCCGCTACGGAGCGCACTTCGGCCGAGGGGCCAACATGCTCGTGAAGTTCCGCCCCGGCGATCGCGGGACGGCGGATCGCCGGGGCCTGAACATCGGCGGGGTCGAGTCGTTCGAGTTGCGGCACGTCGAGCGACTGTACCTGGGACCGGGCGGACTGGCGAATCGATGGCTCGGCGGTCAGGGCACCGCGAAGGCACCGGGTACTCCCCAGACCGGCGCCGCCAAGACGCCCGAGTCGCCCGGCGTTGCCAACGCGGCCGATTCGCCCGTCGAGATCACCTGCCGCGGGCCGTTCCGCTTCGACGTCGGGCAGCAGTTGGCCACCTTCGAAAATCACGTGGACGTGCGGCGAATCAACGCGCGTGGGCCGAGCGACCAGATCGCTTGCGAACTGCTGGGAATTCACTTTGCCCGGCGTCGGCCCTCGGCGTCGCAAACCGAGCCGCCGAAGGAGCGCGGAACGACGTTCGACCTGCAACCGCGGCGGATCGAGGCCCGCGGCCATCCGGTCGTCGTCCATGCGCCGAGTCAGGGCGCCGAGGCCCGCGGCGAATACCTCGAATACGACCTGGCGGCGCGGCGGATGACGTTGCGCCCCTCGCCCGCCGATGCCCAGGCGCCACCCGGTGCCGAGGTCTTCGTGCGCCAAGGGCCGAACGAAATTCATGCCCCGTGGGTCGAATACGAGCGGGCCGAGGGAAATCGGCTGGGGCAGGCCGTCGCGTCGGGCCCGGGTTGGGTCCGCGTGGAACTGAAAGACCGGCCGGGACAGCCGCTCGTGGCCAAGTGGAACCAGGAGCTGCGCCTTCGCCCGGCGGACAACGAGCACGTCATCTCGCTGACCGGCGGGGCCGAGATGAGTTACGGCGGGTTCGGCGCGCTGTCGGCCGCCGAGATCTACTTCTGGCTGTTCGAGGGGCCGGCCAGCCACCACGTCGCCGCGCCGATCCGGCCCGACCGGATGTTGGCGCGCCAGCAGGTGCGGATCGATTCGCTCCAGCTTTCCGGCGCGGTCGATCAACTCGAGGTATGGTTCGAGCAGCAAGCTGCGGCGCCCGAGGGGGAGCAAACGGCCCCCGTCCCGCCTTCCCGGCCTTTGCGCCGTGATCCCCGGTGGGAAACGGCCCGGGCCGCCGTGGATCTTGGGTCGCGGTTTCCCTCGGCGTT
>DYLT01000436.1 GCA_020721945.1 Blastopirellula marina | reverse complement strand
CGCCGGCCGACCAGGATGCGGCCAGCGCGCTGGACATCACCATGAAGGCCGTCGAGGCCCGCGCGTGCGGCGTCGCCCGGTACTTCGCATTCGTGTACCCCTACTACGACGAGAACGACAACAACTTCGGGATGATGGATAAGCAGGCCACGCCGTTGCGTTCGATGGCCGCCTATGCCTGCGCGGCGCACCTGCTTCGTGGCTGTGAGTACGTCGGCGACCTCGAAGCGAACGATCGGACCATCCAGCGGGCGCGCGTGTTCCGGCGCGGACCCGAGACCCTGGCGGTGATCTACACGGGCAAGCCCAATCCCCAGGCGAAGGTCAATCTGCCGTTGTCCGTCCTGCCGAAAGGCGACAAGGGGGCCACGCGCCCGGAGGCCATGCGGGTCGTGGCGGCATTCGGAATCGACGGGCGCACGCTGGCCGTTGCCCCCGATGGCGCCGTGCCCGTGCCCGACGGACTGAGCTATGTCCGCCTCGAGGGTCTGGTGCAGGGGGCCCCGCTGGTCGCTCCCCCGCGCACCATGCGGCTGTGGAACCTTGGTCGCCCGAGGCCGCGCCGCGCGACGGAGCCGAGCCCCCTCGTGCTGCGTTACCAGTTCGACCGCACGTTGGTCGAGCCCAGCGCACGGGGATACCGCGTCAAGGCCGTCCCCGCGGCGACCATGCCGGTTCGCGTGCGCGTGTTCAACCTCGGCGCGGTGGATTTCGCGGGTCGAATCGTCTTGAAGGCCCAACCGGACGACGCGCCGGCGGGCGCGAAGCCAGGCCGCGTCGCGGTGCGTGGCCAGGCGATCGAGTCGCTCGACGTCCCTGCCGGCAAGTGGGCCGACGTGAGCTGGGAACTCGATTTCTCGCGGGCGTTCGGCGCATCGCCGTGGGTCGCGGTTCATGCATCGGTTGAAAAGCGGGCCGATCCGGGCGGCGCTTCACCCGTCGGCCCCTGCGAAAGCCAACTCTGGCTGCGGTTCTCCGGCGAAAGCACGCTTTCATCGGCCCTCCTGGGCTTCGCTCGCAACTGCCGCCTGCCCATCGAGGACATGAACCGCTGGAAGCCGAATGTTGGGGGCGACGGCACCATGACAATGGCCAAGGCCGACGAGGCCCCCTGGCGGCTCTCGGTGAAGTTCCACGAGGCCGACCGCTGGGTCTATCCCTACTACGACTTGCCCAAGGATCTCGACTTGCGGTCATTCACGGGGCTCTTGATCCGGGCGCGCTGCCACAAGCCGGGGCAGGTCCGGGTGTTCCTCTGGGAGGGAGACCGGGGCGTGGGTTACCTCACGCCCGAGGCCCTGGTGCTGCCGGACAGCCAGTGGCACGTGGCCCTGGTGCGATTCGAAGACCTCGTGCGCAGCACGGCGAACGCCCCCGACCCGGATGGCCGGCTCGATCTGGGCCAGGTCCGGCGAATCTCGATCGGCATGAACAGCCAGGCGGCCGAGAACATGCTCGACGTGAGCGACGCCTACCTCGTCGCCGACCAGGGCAACCCATGAACCGCGTCCTCTGGCGCAAAGCGATCGGCGACGCCTGGATGCAACTGGTCGTCAGTGCCGCCATTCTGGTCCTGTTCGGATGGCTGTTTGTATGGCTGATGAGCCAGTTCCACATGGGCGCCGTGGCGTCTTTTCTCCAGCTCTTGCCGGATTTCGCCGGCCGCATGGTGGGCGTGCCGCTGGCCGACCTGGCCACGCCAGTAGGCCGGCTGAGTATCCTCTACGTGCACGTGGTGACGCTCCTGGTGCTCCTCGGCTGGGCCATTGGACGCGGATCGGACGTGATCAGCGGCGAGATCAGCCGCGGCACCATGGACCTGCTGTTGTCGCTGCCGGTCCGCCGAGTCTCGGTGCTGGTGTCGTCGGGGGTGGTGGCCGCGGCAGGCACGGCCGTGCTGGCGTTGTCGGTGTGGCTTGGCCACGGACTCGGTCTGGCGACGGTCACGCTGGAAGAGCCGGTTTCACTCTTGCGGTTCTTACCCGGCGCGCTGAACCTCGCGGCGATGACCTTCTGCTTGACGGGCATCACGACCTTCCTTTCGTCGTGCGGCCGCGACCGGTGGCGCACGATCCTCGTGGCCGGCGGAATCTTCACCATCTCGATGGTGCTGAAGTTCGTGGTGCGGCTCTGGCCGGCCGGCCAGTGGCTGAAGTACTTCACCTTCCTCACCGCGTACGAGCCGCAGCAGTTGATTCTCGGCCGCCCCGATTCTGGCGGCCCGTCGGCGTGGCAGTACAACGCCACCCTGGTTGGCGTGGGGCTTGCCGCCTACCTTGCCGCCGCCGCAGTGCTGGCATATCGTGACATCCCGCAGGCCCGGTAACCGTTCGCTGGTTGGGGACTGGCTCGTCGTTCGGGCCCTTGACGGTCCAAAGGCCGTGCCTGGGTCCTTGACGCCCGAAGGCAACCGTCCCCTTTTCGCTTGCTTCGCCGCGAGAATGGGGGGTAGCGCCCGTGAACGCTTAGCGCCTGCAAAACCACAACCCACGCGTACCCCGCGCGAGGAATCCGTCATGAGCATGGCGATCCGCAACGGCTTCGGAGGACGGGCCATACTGCGACTTCTGGCGAGCGCTCTGGTCTTGGCGGTCGGCGGCGGCGCGGTTTGGGCCGCATGGCCGCAGACGATCGCCCAGTGCGTGCAACGGGCCGCGTCGCGGTTGGAGCCGGTCCGGGTGTCGCCTGCGATTGGACATGAGGAGCGCCTGAGTTCCAACCGCCGCTTCCACATGAAGGACGGCACGGTGGGCTGAAACCCGGGCAAACGAAATCCGAACCTCGTGCGGCCTGCCGGGCGAGGTGTTCGTCGAACTCGGATTGGCCATCGAGAAAGCCTCGCCGTTTCGCCACACGACGATTGCCAGATCGCACGGGGCCCCGGGCGTGCGGGAACGGGGAAGGGGTCGATTTGGGGGTAGGCCTTGCGGCGGGCCGTGTGCTAGAATAGAATGAGCTTGATTTTGAGACTCAATCTCATTCGACCGCCGCTGGGCCCCGCCGTGGACGACTCGGCCT
>DYLT01000059.1 GCA_020721945.1 Blastopirellula marina | reverse complement strand
AGTTTAGCAGCCAAACTAAGCATTTGGAGTGTCCGGCAATTCGGCGCCACCTCCGATGCCGGAAGGCGGAGAGCGAAATCGTAATCTTCTCGCCTTTCATGACGGGGCGCGGCGCGGGACGGTGGGTTGAGTTGTTGCGCGCGAAAGTGGGCGCGGGTGTGCGAGTGCGCCTGGTCACCCGACCCCCTGGTGACCGGGGCGGAATACTTGAACAGGGCTTGCCTGAACTCATCGAGAGTTTGCGAAACCTGGGCGTTGTGGTTGACGAGCGCGCGCGAATGCACGAGAAGCTCGCATTCATAGATCGGCATATCCTCTGGCATGGCTCGCTGAACATTCTGTCCCACCACGACACTTCAGAAAGCATGTTGCGAGTTGAAAGCGCCGGGGCATGTGAGCAGGTCGGGTCCTTTGTGGTAGGTCGCAAGTGGGGTGGGAAGGAGGATTTCGACTTGGCGCGAGAGGAGAATCCGCCTTGCGCTGCGTGTGGGAAGCCGATGGTGTGGAACAACGGCAAGTTTGGCATCTGGTTTCAGTGCGAATGCGGGCAGAAGGCGGACGCATCAGGAAGGCCGAAGAGAGCGAGGGGAGGGCAACGCTCCGCGCCGGCACCGTCTCAACCGTCAACCCCCACAACGGCGCTTGGAAACTGCCCTCAATGTGGGAAGCCATTGCGAGAGAAGACGGGTCGGTACGGGCGGTTCATCGGTTGCAGTGGATGGCCACGGTGCAAGTACAAGCCCGGAGCAAACGAAAAGCCCGCAGGTGCTTCTGCAAACAGCAACGTTCCCGCGCGCCCGACGCCGCCCATTAGCAGCTCTCCTCCAAGGGTCAACTCTCCGCCTCGGCCAGTGACACCAGTAAACGTGCCCGCAAGCGGGACGGGAGCCACGAGAGCGCCGACGCATGGTCCCGTTTTGACAGGAACGGCTTCCCAACCGCCGCAGGCCGCGTCAGGAACAGCGCGACCGTTTGTGGGAGTGGACGAAAGGAAGCGGGTTCTTGCTGCCCTCGACAAAGCGGGCGAGCCGCTCGGCGTGACGCTGCTATCCGTCAAGTCAGGAATCGGCCAGCGAAGGCTGGAGGAAATTCTCCCTGTTCTGATACGCGAGGGATTCGTGAAGCGTGTGGAAATGGCCGGCGGCGCGAGATATACACGCAGTTGAGACAACGCGAAGCGATACCCCATCAATAGCCGGAGATCGGCGGTCGTGACGGAGCAGAGAAGGGGGACAGGCGCGCTTATTGACCCGATGAAGCGGTCGTGGTAGTTTCCGGGAATGCCGCGTGCTGCACGAGTTGCTCCGGGAGGGATGCTGTTTTACGTCTTGAATCGAGGCGTGGGCCGGATGGAATTGTTTTCCGGGGAAAAAGACTACGCCGCCTTTGAAGGGCTTTTGCAGGAGACGCCAGAGTCGCGGCCGATGCGAATGTGCGCATATGGCCTCATGCCGAACCACGGGCACTTGGTGCTCTGGCCGGAGCATGACGGCGACCTGGCCGCGTTCATGCGGCAACTCACCACCAGGCACGTGCGACGCTGGCAGTTGCACCGCGGGCGAGTGGGCTACGGTCATGTTTACCAAAGTCGGTACAAATCGTTCCCGGTGGAGGAAGAGGAGTATTTCGATCAGCTTGTGCGTTACGTCGAACGCAACGCGCTGCGGGCGGGCTTGGTTCAGCGTGCCGAATCCTGGAAGTGGTCGAGTCTCTGGCGACGAACATCCGGCACGCCGGAGCAAAAGCAACTGCTCAGCGCCTGGCCCGTGCCCCATCCGCGAGGCTGGTGCAAGTTCGTGAACCAACCGCAAACCGAGGCCGAAGTGGAAGCAATACGTCGCTGCGTGGCGCGGGGCCAGCCCTACGGAGGGGAGGCGTGGGTCCGCCGGACGGCCGAACAACTCGGGCTGGAATCGACCCTCCGCGCGCCACACCGCCCACGAAAAACCGCCGCCAGCCAAGGATCGCCCAGATAAGCGCGCCTGTCCCCCTTTCACTGCCTTATGAAGACCACGCTCTTGCTGCCGCTCTTCGCCGTTGTCTTTGGAATGGCCGAGGGTTCGCCCGGGGCCGCCGCCCCACGTCTGGACCAGCCCAACGTCGTCGTGTTTCTGGCAGACGACGCGGGCTGGGGCGATTACGGTCGGTCGGGCAACACCACGGTCCAAACACCTCACATCGACTCGCTCGCGCGCCAGGGCGTCTCGTTGGAGCGGTTCTACGTGTGTCCCGTGTGCTCGCCGACGCGGGCCGAGTTTCTCACCGGGCGCTACCATCCGCGCGGGGGCGTGCGCGGCGTGTCGACCGGCCACGAGCGACTGGACCTCGCCGAAAAAACGATCGCCGACGCCTTCCGGGCGGCCGGCTACGCCACGGGCGCGTTCGGCAAGTGGCACAACGGCAGCCAGTGGCCGTACCACCCCACCGCCCGCGGTTTCGACGAGTACTTCGGCCACACCGCCGGGCACTGGGGCGAGTATTTCGATGCGCCCCTGGAGGACCGTCGCGGCCACTGGGTCCGCACGCGCGGCTACATCGTCGATGTCTGCACCGATCGCGCGATCGCGTTCATCGAGAAGAACCAGGGCCGTCCCTTCTTCTGCTACGTGCCGTTCACCACCCCGCATTCGCCGTGGGCCGTCCCGGAGGAATACTGGCGCCGCTTCAAAAACCAACCGATCGCGCAGCGGGCCACGTTGCCGGCACAGGAAAACCTCGACGAGACCCGTTGCGCCTTGGCCATGATCGAGAACCAGGATTGGAACGTGGGCCGCGTGCTGGCCAGGCTTCGCGCGCTGGGGCTCGAAGAGAACACGCTCGTCGTGTACTTTTCCGACAATGGCCCCAACAGTTGGCGCTACAACGGCGGCATGAAGGGGCGCAAGGGCAGCACCGACGAAGGGGGCGTGCGTTCGGTGTGCTACCTGCGCTGGCCGGGCAGGCTGCCCGCCGGCCACACCGTGTCGCAGATCACCGCGGCCATCGACCTCTTGCCCACGCTGACCGCGCTGGCCGGCGTGGCGCGCGTTGGCGAAGAACCCCTGGACGGCCGCGACCTTTCGCCGCTGCTCTTGAAGCGCGCGGTGGACTGGCCCGACCGGATGATCTTCTCCACCTGGAATCAGAACGTCAGCGTGCGCACGCAGACCCATCGGCTCGATCGCGCCGGCCGGCTTTTCGACATGGTGGCCGATCCAGGACAGACCACGCCGATCCAGGACCAAGAGCCGGCTCTGGCGGCGCGGCTTGCCCAGGCCGTCGAGGCATGGCGGCACGATGTGCTCGGCCTTGGCACCGGCGCCTTGGTGGCGAAGCCCCGAGCCAAAGGCAAACCTCGAGGCGGCCAGGGGCCCAGCCCCGTGGATCCGCGCCCCATTCCGGTCGGATATCCCGAGTTCCCCGTGACGATCCTCCCGGCGCGCGACGGGGAACCGCGCGGCATGGTACGACGTAGCGCCGCGGCCCCGAACTGCTCGTATTTCGTCCACTGGACCAGCCTCGATGACCGCATGGTGTGGCTTCTCGACGTGCGCACGGCCGGCCGGTACGAGGTGACCCTCGACTACACGTGCCCCGTGCCGGACGCCGGCTCGACCATCGAGATCTCGTTCCGCGGGAGCCGCCTGATCGGCAAGGTGGCGCCTGGCTGGGATCCGCCGCTGTACACGAACCAGGACACGCTGCCGCGTCCCGATGGCGAGAGCCCGATGAAGGAGTTCCGCACGCTGCGGCTCGGCGAGGTCGTTCTCGAAGCGGGGCGCGGACCGCTTTGGCTGCGGGCTCTCGAGATTCCAGGGAAATCGGTCATGGACGTGCGGCGCTTGACCCTGACGCTGATCCGACCCGACGCGGCCGTCGGATCCCCGAAACGCCCTGCGAGTCCGCCTCCGTGATCGGGTACGGTTCGCCTGAGCCGCTTGCGATCTCTCGCACCATGAAGCTCGCTTGCCCCATCCTCGAAGCCCGGCACCTCGGCCGACGCCGCCCCGGCGGCACGGGTTGGCTCTTGGAAGACGTGTCGCTGGCGGTCTATCCGGGCGAACGCGTCGTGTTGACCGGCCCCTCGGGATCGGGAAAGACGCTCTTGCTCCGGGCGTTGGCCTTGCTCGATCCGCTCGATGCGGGAGAGGTCGCGTGGCGTGGCGAGCGGGTCGGCCCCGACCAGACGCCCGCCTACCGCTGTAAGGTGCTCTACTTGCACCAACGGGCCACGCTGATCGACCGAACCGTCGACGAGGCCCTCAAGCGGCCTTTCGCACTGCGGGCCCATCGGGATCGGACCTTCGACGGCCCGCGGATCGTGGAGTTCCTCCGCCGGGTGGGACGCGACGAATCTTTCCTGGGCAAGGCGGTGCGCGACCTCTCGGGAGGCGAGACCCAGATCGCCGCCTTGCTCAGGGCCCTCCAACTCGACCCCGAGGTGCTCTTGCTCGACGAGCCCACTGCGGCTGCCGACGCCACGACGTCCCGGGCGATCGAGGACCTCTTGCTCGAATGGTGCAACGATGCCGCCAACGGCCGGGCGCTGGTCTGGGTCAGCCACGATCCGGAACAGAACGGCCGGGTGGGGCGCCGGGGGCTTTGCATCGAGGCCGGCCGGCTCCGTGGGTCGGCCCCCCCCCGATGCGTCGCGTCCACCGATCGGGTAGAATGATCGGGTAGAATGATCGCCCTTGCCCTGTGACCGGCTTCGCTCGACGGTTCACCACGCGAGACCTCTCGCCCATTATCATGACGCACGAACATCCCGAACGCGGCGCGCCATTCCTGAAAGAACTGACCCACGGTCTTTACGAACCGAAGACCTGCCCGTCGTTGGGCGAGTCGGCCGAACGATCGACCCGACACAACCGGCAGATCGCGGCGGCAATCGGTCCGTGGCAAGCGTGGCGCGAGGCGGCCAACCGCCTCAAGGCGTACGCCATCGCCCAGCTCGACAAGCTGCTGGTCGAGTTCGAGCGGAACATTACGGCCCGGGGCGCCACGGTGCTGTATGCCGAGAACGTCGAAGAAGCCAACCGGCACATGCTCCAGATCGCCCGCCAGCACGACATCAAAACCGTCGTCAAGGCGAAGTCGATGGTCAGCGAGGAGATGGAATTGAACCAGGTGCTGGCCGCGGCGGGCATTCGGGCCGTCGAGACCGACCTGGGCGAGTACCTGGTTCAACTGGCGGGGCAACGGCCCGTCCACATCGTGACCCCGGCCTTGCACATGTCGGCCAGCGACGTGGGCAAGCTGTTTCAGGAGAAACTCCACGAGCCTTATACCGCCGAGCACCAGGCCCTGACGGCCATTGCCCGGCGCCATCTCCGCCAGGAGTTCATTTCGGCCGACATGGGCACCTCGGGGGTGAACTTCGCGATTGCCGACACGGGCACGATCTGCGTGGTCGAGAACGAGGGGAACGGCGGGCTTTCGACCTCGGCGCCGCGCGTCCACGTGGCCCTGATGGGCATCGAGAAGGTCATCGCGCGGATCGACCACCTGCCCGTCTTCCTCAACCTGCTGGCGCGCAGCGGCACGGGCCAGAAGCTGACCACGTACACCCATTGGTTCCACGGCTCGACGCCGGGCCGGAAGCTGTATGTGATCATCCTCGACAACGGGCGCACGAACGTGCTTCGGGACCCTGCCGCGCGCATGGGGCTTTTTTGCATCCGCTGCGGGGCGTGTCTGAACGCCTGCCCCGTGTACCGCCGCGCGACCCCGTGGTCCTACGGCTGGGTCTACCCGGGGCCCATCGGCTCGATCATCACGCCGCACCTCGTCGGCTTGGAGAAGGCCGGTTCGCTGCCGTTCGCCTCGTCGCTGTGCGGGGCCTGTGGCGAGGTCTGCCCGGTGAAGATCGACATCCCCCACCAGTTGGTCCACTTGCGGCACCGCGCCGTGAACGAGCCGTCGCCGGCGCGATCGATCGCCGAGCGGCTCTTGTGGAAGGCCTGGGCGTTTGCGATGGGCGGGCCGATTCGCTACCGGCTTTCGATGGGGGTGGTCAAGATCGGAGTGCGCTTGGCGCGGTTCTTGCCGTGGCATCCCGGCAAGCTCGGCGCGTGGACCCGCGGCCGCGAATTGCCCGACGTGCCGCGCCGCCCCGCTTTCCGCGACTGGTGGCGCCGTTCTGCCGACGAAATCACCACGAGCCAGAAGCAGGTAACCCATGAGCAGCCGTGACGCCATTCTGCAACGTATCGGCTCGGTCCTTCGCGCCGAGGTCCCTTTGTCACCGCCGCCCATTCCCGAGGTCTGGCCCCGCGAGAACCCCAGCGCCGAGCAGATGGCCCAGCGATTCCAGCAGGAACTCGAGGCGATCTTTGGCGAGACGGTTCGGGCAGGCACCATGGCCGAGGCTCGCCTGAAACTGGCCGAGCTGCTCGCCAAGGAGAACTGGTTTCCGGTGGCGGCCATGGACCGGCCGCTCTGCCGCGAGTTGCTCGCCGAACTGGCGCCGGCGCACGTGGCGTGGCCCTCGCCCGACTGGACGCCGACCTCGATGGCCGACCTTTCGGTGAGCGTGGTCGAGGCCGATTACCTGCTGGCCGACACCGGCTCGTGCGTGATCGCCTGCGGCACGGCGCAAGAGCGGTTGTTGTGCTACCTGCCCCCGGCGTGCCTCGTGGTGGCCACGGTCGACCGGCTGCGCGAGCACCTGCCGGCAGCCTGGGTCGAGATCGCGCCCCGGGTGGCCGATCCGGCGCTTCGCGGCGAGTTCGTCATCGTCACCGGTCCCAGCCGGACGGCCGACATCGAGAAGATCCTGATTCTGGGCGTTCACGGGCCGAAGCGGCTTATCGCCCTGTTGATCGGTTGAGCATGGTTTTGCCCGGCGGCGTGAAAATGTAGCGGCTGCGCCGCCTATTCCGGCGCGCCGAGCCTGTTGGCACCGCGCGTCTTGGCGTCGTCGGCAAGTCCGTTCCACAAAGTCTCACCCGCCGCACCAGCGCCAGCCGACGATTCTCTTGAGGCCGGAGAAATCCCTCCCGGCATTGGCCCAGCTTGGAAGGAGCCCACGGATGGTTCTGACACGATTGCGCGCGATGGCGCTGGCCGCGGCCCTGACAGCGGCCGGGGGCGTGGGGCAGGCGTTGGCCGAGACGCCCGCTACTCCCACCCCGCCGCCGGCCACCGACCTGTTCTACAACTACTACGCCAACGGGCCAGGTGCCGTGCCGGCACCAATGTACCCCGCCCCTCGGCCCACACCGCCGATGGTGGGCCATACGTACATCACGTACCAGCCGCTTATGCCGCACGAGTTTCTGTATCAACACCATCGGGTGTACACCCGGCAGCACGCGGACGGGTCGCGCACGCGCACCCGGGTGCATTGGGGCGCGTGGCCTGGCGTTCCGCCGATGTTCTCCCGCTTGGATAAGCCGTGGTAACCAATAGGCCGCCGGAACAAAGGACGATCGACCGATGAGACATCCCTTGCAATGGACCCTCGTGGCGTTGGCCGCAGCGGCGCTTTGGCCCGGTGTCGCCTCGGCCTGGGAACGCCCCCGCGTGGCTTCGCGAAACGCCGAATGCACGGCCGCATCGACCCCCTGGCACGGCGGATATTATCACTCGGCCTGGGGATCGCCCGTCGCCCTGGTCGTGCCTCCAACCGCCGAATACCAGACCAAATGGGGCTGGGGGGTGGGTAATACCCGCGTCGTACCCATTGCCCACCAGTTCGGGCGGAATTATCCAGGACCGGCCGTGCCCGGCGTAGGCTTCCTTTCCACGCCGCGGTGGCCCAGCCACACCGATTCATTCGGCGTGTACTACGTGCGCGGGCCCTGGTAGGTCTTGGGTTATCTTGCGATGTCGACGATCGCGCGGTGCAAACCGCACGCCGACAACGTTCGTATGGACAAGAGCTTCTTATCCCGGCCGGGCCACCTGGGGCTGCTCGGCGTCTGGGCCGATCTCGCCCTGTGCGGTATGATGGATGGGTTTGACGCCGCTGCTTCAGGCCCCCCATGCGCCGCCAGGATATCCGCAACATCGTGATCATCGCCCACGTCGACCACGGCAAGACGTCGCTGGTCGACTGTTTTCTACGCCAGAGCGGGGAATTCAGAAGCTCCCAATTAGTAGGGGAGCAGATCCTTGACTCGAACGAGCTGGAGCGGGAGCGTGGCATTACCATCCTGGCGAAGAATATCGCGTTACCCTACAAGGGGGTAAAGATCAACATCATCGACACGCCTGGCCACGCGGATTTCGGCGGCGAGGTCGAACGGGTGTTGCGCATGGCCGACGGAGCCTTGGTGTTGGTCGATGCCGCGGAGGGCCCACTCCCCCAGACGCGGTTCGTGCTTCAGAAGGCGTTCCAATGCGCCCTGAAACCGATCGTCGTGATCAACAAGATCGACCGCTCCGACGCCCGGCCGCACGAGGTGCTTAGCGAGGTGTTCGATCTGTTCCTGCACCTCGGGGCGGACGACAAGCTGACCGACTTCCCTTACATCTTCACCAGTGCCCGACTGGGCTATGCGACGCACGATCCGGCGGTGCCGACCGACTCGATCCACCCGCTGTTGGACATGGTGCTGACCGAGATCCCGGGGCCCGAGATCGACCCCGATGCCCCACTGCAAATGCTCATTACGACCCTCGACTGGTCCGACTACGTGGGCCGGATCGGCGTGGGGCGGGTGCATTCGGGCCGGCTTTGCCAGGGCCAGCAGGTGGCCTTGATGCAAGATCGTGGCGTGGTCACCCTGGGCAAGGTGGCTCTTGTGTACACGTTCGACAAGCTGGGCCGGCGCGAGGTCGAACAGGCCGAGGCCGGCGACCTTGCCGCGGTCGTTGGCCTGGAGACGATCGCCATCGGCGACACGATCAGCGACGTCGAGACCCGCCGGGCCCTGCCCCGCGTGCGCGTCGACGAGCCCACGCTTCAAATGACGTTCGGCATCAATACGTCGCCGCTGGCCGGGCGCGAGGGCCGGTTCCTCACCAGCCGCCACCTGCGCGACCGGTTGGCGAAGGAACTCGAGAAGAACGTCGCCCTGCGGGTCGAGTTCGTCGAGGCGGCCGAGTCGTTTCGCGTGTCCGGCCGGGGCCTGCTGCACCTTTCCGTGCTGATCGAAACGATGCGGCGCGAGGGCTTCGAGCTGTCGGTCGGCAAGCCCAAGGTGATCCTCCACGAGGAGGGCGGCGTCACCATGGAGCCGTTCGAGTCGCTGGTGGTCGAGGTGCCGCCGGACCGCATGGGCCCGGTGATGGAGCTCGTCGGCCTGCGGCGCGGGCAGCTCGTCGAGATGAACGCCCACGGCGACTACACGTATCTGGTGTTTTCGATTCCGGCGCGCGGACTGATCGGGTTGCGCACGCGCCTGTTGAATGCGACCCAGGGCACGGCGGTGATCCATCACCGCGTCGATTGCTACAAACCCTTCGAGGGCGAGGTCCCTGGCCGGCCCAACGGCGTTCTGGTGTCGGTGTGTGCGGGCCGGGCCGTGGCCTTCAGCCTCGACGGGCTTCAGGAGCGGGCCGAGCTGTTCGTCGCGCCCGGCGACGACGTCTACGAGGGCATGATCGTTGGCGAGAACAGCCGGTCGGGCGATATGCCGGTCAACCCGACCAAGGAAAAGAAGCTGACGAACATCCGCGCCGCGCATGCCGACAAGAACATCATCCTCAAGCCACCGCGGGTGCTGACGTTGGAGGCCGCGCTCGAGTACATCGAGGACGACGAACTGGTCGAGGTCACGCCGACGAAGATCCGGTTGCGCAAGGTGGTGCTCTCGGCGGCCCAGCGCCGCCGCCTGGCCCGCCGCGGGGCGTAGCCGGCCCGGCGCCACCGGCCGGAGGCTTGCGGCCCAGCGCTCCTTGCGGTTTATTACCAGGGTCGACGTTTCCCAGAGAACCGACAAGAGGTGGCTTCCCATGCCCGAGCTTGCGGGATCCGTTGCCCGATATCCGGCCCGCGCCTCGTTCGCTTGGTACTTGGGGCTGATCCTCCTGGGCGCGCTGGCGTTGATTCACCCGCGATGCGGTGTCGAGGGCGCGCGCCCGATCTCGTTCCTCGACGCGCTGTTCACTTCGACCAGCGCCACCTGCGTGACGGGTCTGACGGTGCGGGCCACCGGCAGCGAGTTCTCGCCGCTCGGGCAGATGGTGATTCTGCTGCTCATCCAGCTCGGCGGGATCGGCATCATGACGGTCACCACCTTCATCACCTTCCGGATGGGCGGCCGGGAGGGGTTGCGCCAGCGCGCGGTCCTGGCCGAGACGTTCGGGGCCGGGCCGACGACCGATCTGCGTTGGCTGTTGCGCAACGTGATCGTCTTCACGCTGGCCATCGAAGCGGCCGGCGCCGCGGTCTTGGCGGTCCGCAACCTGTGCTTCATGTCGGTCCCCCAGGCCCTTTGGCACGCAACGTTCCATTCGATCTCGGCCTTCTGCAACGCCGGTTTCGCCCTCCACGACGACAATCTGATGGGCCTCCAGGGCGACGTGGCGACCAACGTCACGATCATGGGCCTGGTGGTGCTCGGAGGCATCGGCTATCCCGTGATGCTCGACCTGAAGGGTAACTGGCACGGTCCCTGGTCCCGCCGGTGGGAGCGATGGCACCTGCACACCAAACTGATGCTTTTGGGAACGGCGGGGCTGCTCGTGGCGGGCACGTTGGCGTTCTTGCTCTTGGAGTGGGACCACGTGCTGCGCGGGATGCCGCTTTGGCGCAAGCTGCTGGTCTCCGCTTTTCACGCCGTGGTCCCCCGCACGGCCGGGTTCAACACGGTCGACATCGGCGCGCTAACGCACGCCACGCTGTTCATTCTGGTGCTGTTGATGTTCGTCGGGGCCGGACCGTGCTCGACCGGCGGCGGCTTGAAGGTCTCGACGTTCGTGGTCCTCTTGCTTCGCGCGTGGAAGACGTTCTGGGGGTTCCGCCGGGTGAACGTCTTCCGCCGGACCATCCCGCCGGAAAGCATCGCCCGGGCCACGACCGCCGCGATCCTCTTCGTCACCGTCGTCATCGCCGCGGTATTGCCCCTGACGATGTTCGAACATCCCTATCCTGCCGGGAAAAGCTCGGAGCGGATCTTCCTCGACGCGCTGTTCGAGGTGGTCTCCGCCCTGTGCACCGTGGGGCTCAGCACGGGCATCACGCCCTACCTCAGCGCAATCGGCCAGATCGTGCTCATCCTGGTGATGTTCATCGGCCGGCTCGGGCCGATCACCGTGATCGCGGCGATCTCCCTGGCCGAACGCCGGCAGCCCCTCGAATACCCCCAGGAAGAACCTCTGATAGGTTAACGCCATGCCGGAACCGAAACGCTTCGTGGTGATCGGACTGGGGTCGTTCGGCACCGCCCTGGCCCTGCGGCTCCAGGAGAACGACTGCCGGGTGACCGGGCTGGACCTCCGAAAGGACCGCGTCGAAGAGATCAAAGACGCGCTCTACGAGGCGGTCATCGGCGACGCAACCGACCGCGAGACGCTTCAGCAGCTCGCGCTGCGCGACGCCCAGGCCGTGTTCATCAGTCTCGGCGAAGACATTACCCACTCGCTTCTGGCCGCGCTGCACTGCAAGGAACTCGGTGCCCGCCGAATCCTCGCCAAAGGCGTCAGCGAGGAGCACGGCAAGATCCTCAAGCACCTGGGCGTGGAGCGGGTGGTGTTCCCCGAGATCGAGGTGGCCCAGGAACTGGCCGACCGCATGACCTGGCCCAACGTGCTCGACTTCATCCCTATCGACCCCGACTACAGCATCGCCGAGATCGCCGTGCCCGACTCCCTCTGCGGATTGACGCTGAAGGACACGAATCTGCGCCAGCGCTACCATGTGTGGGTCGTGGGGATCAAGGACGTGCTCTCCGGAAAACTCGAGATGTTTCCCGGGGGCGAATTCCCCCTCCACGGCGATCAGCTCCTGTTGGTCGTCGGCAAGCAGGTCGATTTGAACCGGCTGCGCGAGTTGCACTAACGCGGCTTACCAGCGGAGCATCTCGTAGAACGATTGCGCCACGGCCTGGGGATCGCGGGCGATGGCCAGCACCAAGACGACCGCCACGAGCGCGCCGGCCGCCAGCAGAAACGCCGCCCGAGGATTCCGCGGCGTCTCCAGGCTGGCCAACCGGGCAGCCAGCGCCAGCTCCAGACGCCGCCAGCCTTGGTGGTTCTGGACCGGTCCGCTTGAGACCAACGAGACGTTCCGCAGCGCGGCCACGCTGTCGAGGTGCAACTGGACGCCCAGACGCGGCAGGGCCAAGGCGTCGCCGGCCCAACGGGCGTCGGAGTCCAACTCCACGGCCAGGTCCGCCAACACCGGGCGCAGTTCCGGCAGCGCGATGTTGTAGATCACCACGCGCGGCCGCATCATCAAGAGCACCATGACCACCGCAAGCCCGTACAGCGCGATCAGAAAAAGCCACACCATCGCGCCGTAGTTGACCGATGCCCGAAGCGGGAAAAACAACTGCATCGGCCCGACGATCACCAGACCGCTCGACGCCAGCGCCAAGGCCGCCAGATCGCGCGCGCCCGAGACCACCAGCGGACGGCGCGCGCCGTTGACGGCCCCCAACAGCAGCAGATAGACGGCCATCGGCCCGAAGGCCAGACAGAGTTGGAAGGAATCCATAGAAGGGTCGCCGTGAACGCTTCCCCACGCGGCCTCACCGTTCACGCCGTATTCTAGCTGCGCTTGGGCCAACGTGCCAGCCGCCGCCATGCGTCGCGCGGTCGCCGGCACGGCGATCGGCGCCGTTGACCGCGAAGGTCCGGCGCGATAGGCTCACCACCGTGCCGCGCCCGGGGCGCGGCCCTTTCCGGTCCTCGGTCGATGGCGGAACCGTCTTATGAGATCTTTCCGGCGCAGGGAGTTTCTCAAGCGTTCGATGGTGGGCGGCATGGCCCTGGGGCTTCCCAGCCTCCTTGCCGGCGGCCAGCGCCTTGCCCAAGGCGCTGGGCCCAACGGCGACCTTCGGATCGCGGTGATCGGGCTCGGCGGGCTCAACGTGGTCGGCAGCGTGGGAGGGCGCGGGCGCCAACTGATCGCCGCGCTGCGCAAAGTGCCCGGCACGAGGGTCGTCGCGCTGTGCGACGTGGACCGCGCGATCCTCGACCACGAGGTCCGCCAATGCAAGGACCGCGGCGAATCGGTCGCCGCCTATGACGATCTCCGCCGCGCGCTGGACGACAAGGGCGTCGACGCCGTGGCCATCGCCACACCCAACCACTGGCACGCCTTGGCCACCATCTGGGCATGCCAGGCAGGCAAGGACGTCTACGTCGAGAAGCCGTTCTCGTATGACCTCTGGGAAGGCCGCCAGATGGTCGCCGCCGCGCGCCGCTTCGGCCGCATGGTCCAGGTCGGCACGCAACGCCGCTCGAGCCCAGCACTGCGCCAAGCATTCGAATTCCTGCGCAGCGGCCAACTCGGCGCCGTGCGCTGCGCCCGCGCGATCGTCTACCGGCCCCGGCAGCCGCTTCCCAAAGTGCCCGACTCCGTGGAACCGCCCTCGAGCGTCGACTACGACCTGTGGTGCGGGCCGGCGCCGCGGGCGCCGCTGCGCCGCAAGCAGTTGCACTACGACTGGCACTGGTTCTGGCCCACCGGCAACGGCGAAATCGGCAACAACGGCGTCCATACGATCGACGTGTGCTGCTGGGCCTTGGGCGACCCCGGCTTGCCGCCGCGCGCGATCAGCCTCGGCGGACGGTTCGGCTTTGGCGACGATGGGGGCGACACTCCCAATACCCACATCGCGATGTTCGACTACGCGCCCGCCCCGTTGATCTGCGAGGTCCGAAACCTCCGCGCGGCCAACGAGCCCGCCGCAGTGCGGACCTTCCGCGGGCAGGACCGCGGCGTCGTGATCGACTGCGAAGGCGGCTACTACGCGGGCGATACGCGCGGCGGAGCGGTGTTCGACCGCCAAGGCCGAAAGATCAAGGACCTTCCCGAGGGCCGGGTGCCCGCGCTGTCCGACGATGTCCATCTGGCCAACTTCGCCGCGGCCGTGCGCAGCCGGCGCGCCGCCGATCTCCACGCCGGCGCCGCCGTCGGCCATGCCTCGGCCGCCTGCGCCCATCTGGCCAACCTCTCGTATCGCCTCGGCAAACCCGCGCCGCCCGAGGCCATCCGCGAAACGATCCGGGCCAACACCGAGCTTTCCGACGCCTTCGAGCGGTGCCGCGAGCACCTGCGGGCCAACGGGATCGATCTGGGCAGCACGCCGGCGGTTCTCGGGCCGTGGTTGACCTTCGACGTCCAGCGCGAGCGTTTCGTCGGCGAGTTCGCCGAACAGGCCAACGGCCTGGCGCGCCGCCAGTACCGCAAACCCTTCGTCGTGCCCGAGCTGGCATGAGCGCCATCGTACCCGGGGACCGTCCCGATTCCCGCGGCGACGCCCACGCAAATGGGAACGTCCCCTTCGGGCGTGGAGCGCGGGCCTCCTGCCCGCTTCGTGGGGGGGCAAGATGTGCGATTCTTGGGGTGGGCGGGACTCCCGCGCCTGCGCGTCGCGAGATCGAGCGAACCTGCTTGGATGCGCCCGCGAACCCGGATTCCCCGAACCCGATGCCAGGAGGGAAACCGGAGCGAACCGTGGACACCCAGGCTGCTTTCTCGTCGGCGGCTCTTGGCTGCCGGCGTCGCGGGTTTGGCGTGTTGCCGCCCGGGAAGCCCGGCGTTGGCCCACGCCCCGTCGTCGATCGGCGGCACGGTCCGCGACCGGCTTTGGATCTTCCCATGCGCGGCCAACAGCGATTTCCCACCAAGAGTACTTTCCTTGCCGCTACCCCAAAGAATGGAGAGAGTCGATCTTATCCACGCGGGGGTTTTGTGCCAAATCTGTCGAAACGCATCATGGGTTGGAGCCGCCCGATCGCTTTCGCCAAACCACCCCGAGGGAGCCGGCTTGCCATCCTCTCCACGTTCTCTGGTTTGACTCTTTCTTTGGTCGCCGGTGCCTGCGTGAGCCGACGTGGGCCAACGTTGCCGCAGTTGCTCAACTGACCTTGCTACGGGGGGCAGGTCGGACTAATATCCGCGCGCCTTTCCCGGGGGTGGTTCCCTCTCGCCATCCCGAGTGCTTGATCACAGACACACTCTTTTCTGGGCAAGCGCGTGAAACAACGGCTCGAAGAACCGGCGTGGGGCTTGGTACGGCGGGGTCTGCCGACGGCGCCACTTCGTAGGTGTTCGGGTTGGGAACCAGGAGACGTTCGGCGCGACGGCCCGAGTGCCGCAGTCCCACGGGTTCGGTTTGCGGAGATGTGTCGCCCGTTCGCCTGCGCGTTGCGTGGCCTGTGGGTCGGGGTGTTTGTGGTGCTTTGGGGGACGCTCTGCCCATGGTTGTGGGGACAGACGAGCGGTGCCGAGTACCAGGTCCATGCGCTGAAACACAAGTCGGCTGCCGATGTCGAAAAGATCCTGACCGAAATGCTTTCCCAGTCGGGGCTTTCGGCGCATGTGGTGGCCGACCACCGGACGAACCAGGTCTTGCTGCGCGGGCCGGAAAAGGCGCAGCAGATCGCGCGCGACTTGATCGCGGCGTTGGACCGTCCCTCGCCTGCCGCGCCACCGCCTCGCCCCGAAGTCCGGACCTATCCGCTCGATGCCTCGCGTCTGGCCTGGGCCGCCGACCGGATTCGGTCGGCTTTCGGCGCGCGGTCCAGGGAGATCGCCGTGTCGGTCGATCCGCAGGCGGGGCAACTCGTGGTACTTGCCCCGCCGTCGGTCCACGAACAAATTCCTCGTTTGCTCTCGGCCCCGGCGGGCGACGCGCCGGCCCGGCCGGCCGACGCGATTCGGCAGACCGACCTGACGCCCGCCGAGCAATTCGTGCCGGTCCCGCGGGCCCAGATCGAGGCGATCCAGTCGGCACTCAGGGCCATGTGCGGCTCGCGATTGACGGTTCCGCTGGCCGATTCGCGGTCGGGCCGTCTGGAGTACCGCTTTGTGGACCTGCGTGGGCGGCGGGTGGACGTGATCGTCGATCGGTCGCGCGACGGGTTCTTGCTCGTGGGAAACGGGTCGCTGGTTGGACAATTCGCCCGGCTCATCCAAGCGTTGGCCGCCGCGCAGAGCGACGGCACGGGCGTGCGCGTCGTGCCCATCCGCCGGGCTTCGCCGTCGAAGGTCCGCCAGGCCTTCGATGCCTACCGCGGCACATCGCCAAAGCAGGAAGACCTGCCCCGGCCGGACCAGACGCCCCCCATCCGATCGCACCGACCCGACGCAACCGATCAGGGCTTGAACCTGCCGGGCAACGGGCTGCGCCTGGCCAGCTACTTGTTCCAGGCCTCGGAAGGCGGGGCAGCCTCGGCCGGCGCGGCGTCGGCGCCGCCTGGGCCGGGGTCCGAGCCGGCCAGCCAGCCCAAACCGATGGCCGGCGAAGCGATCAAGCCCAGCGCGAGGCCCCTGTCGCCGGAGGAGGAAGAGGAATTCCGCCGCCGGCTGCGCGGTCTGGGGACCGACGTCGAAATCGAGATCCTGCCCGACCTCGACGCGGTCATCCTCCGGGGACGCGAGCGCGACATCAAGGATCTTCAGCGCATTATCGAAGAGATCGAGCGACTCAGCGCGGCGACCGAGCCGGCCATTGATCTCTACTACCTGCGGCACACCAGCGGCGACGCCATCTCGGCGATCATGCGCCAGGTGAACGAAGATTATCTTGGCGGCCGGCAGGGGCGCGTCACGATCATGCCTCTGGTCAAGCCGAACGCCCTGCTCTTGATCGGCTGGGGCGACGCCGTACGGGCGGCCAAGGAGCTGATTGCGAAACTCGACCAGCCCGTGGACGCGGAGACCCAACAGCGAATCTTCCACTTGCGGCACGCGCCGGCGGCCGCCGTGGCCACGACGATCACGCAGTTCTTTTCGAGCCGGGCCACCGGGATGGGGCCCCGGGTGCAGGTGATGCCCGACCCTCGGACCAACTCGATTCTGGTCCACGCCGCCCCGCGCGACATGGCCGAGGTCGAGTTACTGATCGAGCGGCTCGACACGGACCAGACGGATGCGGTGCTTCAGACCCGGGTCTTCAAACTGCGGAACACGCTGGCGGCCGACGTGGCGGGCACGCTCCAGGCGGCCATCGACGCGGCGAGGGGAGGCACGGCGGCCCAGAAGTCGGCGGCCCTCGAGTTGCTGGCGGTCGATCCCAAGGGCGAGCGGCTAATCAAATCGGGGCTGCTCAGCGACGTGCGCGTGACGGCCGACCCGCGGCTGAACGTGGTCCTGGTCCATGCCCCGGCCGAGAGCATGGACCTGCTGGCGGCCCTCATCCGGCAACTCGACATGCCCGGCGCCGCGGCCCAGATCAAGGTGTTCCGCATTATCAATGGCGATGCGAACGCGGTCGCCACGATGCTGCGGTCGCTGGTGCCCACCGGGGGGGCGGCGGGTCCGCCGCTGGCCGCTGCGGAGGGCGAATCGTCGCTGGTGCCCATGCGGTTCTCGGTCGACTCGAGGACGAACAGCATCATCGCGGTAGGATCGCCGGGCGATCTGCGCATCATCGAGGCCCTGATCGTGCGGCTGGACGAACAAGACGTGCAGCAGCGGCAGACCGCCGTGTACCGATTGAAGAACGCCCCGGCCAACGACGTGGCCACGGCGATCAACGACTTCCTGCGCAGCCAGCGCCAGTTGCAGCAGGCCGCGCCGGGCGCGCTGAGCCCCTTCCAGCAACTCGAAAGCGAAGTCGTCGTCGTGCCCGAGCCGGTCTCCAACGCCTTGATCCTCAGCGCCACGCCACGGTTCTTCCAGGAGATCGCCGATCTCATCGAGAAGCTCGATGCCCAGCCGCCCCAGGTGATGATCCAGGTGCTCATCGCCGAGGTGGCCCTCAACGATACCGACGAGTTCGGCGTCGAGCTTGGCCTGCAAGACTCGCTCTTGTTCGATCGCAGCCTGTTGTCGGGCAATCTGGCGACGATCACGAGCACGATGCAGCAGTCGACGCCGTCCGGCATCATCACCTCGACCACTCAGAGCACGCCCTTTGCCACGCTCAATCCGGGCTTCAACTTCAACAACGAGCCGTTGGGGAACTCGGGCAGCCCCCAATCGCTGGCCACCGCGTCGAAGGTGGGCACGCAGGGGCTGACCAGTTTCAGCGTGGGCCGGATGAACAACGAGCTGGGCTTCGGCGGGCTGGTGCTCTCGGCCAGCAGCGAGTCGGTCAGCGTGCTGATCCGGGCGCTGCAATCCACGCGGCGTCTGGAGATCCTCAGCCGCCCCCAGATCATGACCCTCGACAACCAGCCGGCCTTCATCCAGATCGGCCAGCGCGTGCCGCGCATCTCGAGCACCGGCATCGTGCAGACCGGGCAGTTCAATTCGATCGACCTGGTCAACGTCGGGCTGATCCTCGGCGTGACCCCGCGCATCAGTCCCGAGGGGATGGTCGTCATGGAGGTCGACGCGGAGAACTCGAACTTGGGACCGATTTCCGAGGGCATTCCGGTGTCGGTCTCCGGCGGCGAGATCATCCGTTCGCCAACCATCAACACGACCATGGCCCAGACCACCGTCAGCGCGGCCGACGGCGAGACGATCGTGTTGGGCGGGCTGATTTCGAAGGGACGCACGCGCCTCGACCGGCGCGTGCCCTACCTGGCCGACATTCCGGTCTTGGGCACCCTCTTCCAATACCACAGCCTCGTCGAAAAGCGGTCGGAGCTGCTCATCGTGCTGACGCCGCACATCGTGCGCACGCCGGAAGACGCCGAGCGGATCAAGCGCATGGAGTCGGCGCGCATGACATGGTGTCTCGGCGATGTCCAGGAGATCCACGGCGAGGCGGGCTTGACCCGCCAGGGAGGGTCTCCCGAAGTGATCTACCCCGACGTGACGCCGCGGGGGACAGCGCCGGCCCGGTCGGGGTGGGAGAAGATCGCTCCGCAGGGCGCCGCGCCTTCGTCGAACGGCCGTGAGCCTGCGCCGCGGGATCCAGCGCGGTTGCCGCCGGCCACCCCGGGACGGATCCGTCCTGCCGAACCCGGCGGACCGGCACAAGGCGAGTCGGCACCGCCGGCGGGCGATGCGCCCATGTCCGGCGCGGGGGGTCTGCCGGCCCCGATGGCCGCCGGTCCCCTGATCGGCAATCCCCTCCGCCCCGCGGACCGGCCCCATGTCTCGACCGCCCAGCAAATTCCGGCTTACGAGCCGTACGCGGAGCGATAGCCCATGCACCACGTGCGTCTTTGCCTACTCGTGGGCGCCGTCGGATCGGCCTTGGCAGCCGCCGGCTGCACGAGCCTCGACCTGGCCGACAAACTGACGCTGCCGGGCATAGGTCCCAAGCCCAAAGTGCCCACGCGCATGACCGAATTCTGGACCGACACCGTGCTCCACCAGCCGGGACTGCCCGGCGTGCGCGGCTTTGGCGGCCGGGTGATGTTCTACAACGACCAGAACGGATCGCCGATTCCGGTCGACGGCACGTTCAGCGTCTTCGCGTACGACGAGACCGACGGCGAGGTTTCGTACTCGGCCCCCGACAAGAAGTTCGTCTTCCCCGCCGACCAGTTGTCGACGCACTACAGCAAGTCGGAGTTCGGCCATTCGTACAGCTTCTGGCTGCCGTGGGATGAGGTCGGCGGCCCGCAACGCACGATCTGCCTGATCGCCCGTTTCGAACCGAAAAAGGGGCCGATGATCGTCTCGCGCCCATGCCGGAGAGTCCTTCCCGGCGAACCTCCGGCCTGGGAGCGCGGTTCGCCCATGGCAGGTCCGGACCACGGGGTTCGAGGGTCGCCCGGCCGCGGCACGTGGCCCGACCGCGGCGTGCGTCAGGCTTCTCATCTCGAACCGGTCGGCCCCGACGCCCCGCCGCCGCGTAGTGGCGGCATCACGATGACCATCGACGTGCCGCCGAGCTTCGCAC
>DYLT01000435.1 GCA_020721945.1 Blastopirellula marina | reverse complement strand
GACCGCCAGGCCCGCGGGCCGGCGCCCGCCGGACGAGCCCGCCAGACCCGCGCCCGCCGAGCCGGGTCGGCCCGCCGAAACGATCCGGGTGGACATCGAACGGCTCGATCAGTTGATGAACCTGGCGGGCCAACTGGTCATCAACAAGGCGCGGTTCGCGCAGATCGGCGATCGCTTGAAGCGGTCCCTCCACACGCGGCACGCGACCCGCGTGCTGGGTGGCGTCTTCCAGACCCTGGAACGGATGTCGGCCGGCACGGTCGCCTCGGGCGCCCAGGTTCAGGCCGACCTGGAAAGCCTCAGGACCCTGGCCCGCCGTGTGCAAGCCGATCTCGAAGCGGTGCGCCAGGATCTGGCGGCCCTGAACGAGGTCCGCGGCGCGGTCAACGACTTGTCCGAGGCCATCCATCAACTCGACCGCGTCACCGACAGCATCCAGCAGAGCGTGATGGACACGCGCATGGTGCCGATCGGTCCCTTGTTCGCGCGATTCAAGCGGGTGGTGCGCGACATCACCCGCGCCAACGGCAAGGAAGTGCGCCTGGTCATCAACGGCGAGAAGACGGAACTGGACAAGCGGATGATCGACGAGCTTGGCGATCCGCTGATCCACATGGTGCGCAACGCGGCCGACCACGGGATCGAACCGCCCGAGGTCCGCCTCGCGGCCGGCAAGCCCCGCGAGGGCACCATCACCCTGGATGCCGTCCACCGCGGCAGCAGCATCCTCATCCAGGTGATCGACGACGGGAAGGGGCTCGATGCCCAACGGATCCTCCAGAAGGCCCTCGACAAGGGCCTCGTCGCGCCGGCCGAGGCCGAGCGGATGAGCCGCCAGCAGATCTTCCAGCTCATCTGGGAGCCCGGCTTGAGCACCGCGGAAAAGGTCACCGAGGTCTCCGGCCGCGGCATGGGCATGGATATCGTCAAGAGCAAGATCGAGGACCTCAACGGAACCGTCGAACTGGAGAGCGCGCCGGGCCAGGGAACGACGTTTACGATCAAGCTGCCCTTGACGTTGGCGATCCTCCCCAGCCTGATGGTGGAAATTGGCGGCGACGTCTTCGCCATGCCGATCGAGGCCGTGGCCGAGATCGTCTCGGTGCGTGAGCAGGACTTGGCGACGGTCCACGGATGCCTGACGGCCAGGGTGCGCGATCGTGTCGTCTCGGTCGTGCGGCTCGACGAGGTTCTCCAATGGACCGGCCACGTGGCGCGAGCCATCGGCGACGAGAACGGCCGGACGAACCTTGTGATTGTCGGCGAACGCGGGCGCGAGATTGGGCTGTACGTCGATCGCGTCGTCGGCGAGGAAGACGTGGTGATCAAGTCGATGGCCGAGAACTACCGCAATGTGCCAGGAATCGCCGGCGCGAGCATCCTCGGCGACGGCCGCGTGTCGTTGATCCTCGACGTCGCCGTTTTGGTCGAGCGGGCTGCCGCGTGCGGCCTGGCCGGCCGGCCAGCCCGTCAGACCGTGCAGGCCCATGGTCCGGGGTGAGCACCACCTCGCGCGCCGCCGAGCCGACCCGAACCGTTCCATCAACACAAGCTGAACGCCGGGAGCCATCGTATGACAACCACCCAGGTTCTTGCTGATGCAAACCTCGAGCTGCTCCATCAGCTTTTTTCCGCCGCGACCCACGATGCCTCGGCAGCGATGTGCCGGTGGACCGACGGTCTGATCTCGCTGTCGCTCGACGAGGTCCGCGAGATCCCCATCGAGGAGGTTTCCGCGGAACTCGGCTTCGGCGACGAGCTTTTGACCATGGTCGTGCTCAGCTCGCCCGGCGAACTCGGCGGCGAAATGATTCTCGCGTTCGACGAGCAGAACGGCAGGCACCTGGCCGCCTCGCTCGTCGGCCGGGCCGTGGACGAGGCGGCCCCTTGGAGCGAGTTGGAGAAGTCGGCCCTCACCGAGACCGGGAACATCCTCGGATGCGCGTACATGAACGCGCTGACGCGATTGATCGACGTTGAATTGGTTCCCTCGGCCCCTTGGTTCCTCCAGGACTACGGCGCCAGCGTCCTCGAGCAAGCGCTGTTGGCGCAGGCCTCCCAATGCGATCGTGTGCTCGTCTGCCGGACCGGCTTCCACCGGCATGGCGAGGAATTGAACTGGCGCGTGGTGTTCGTCCCCACGATGGCCCTGCGGCGCGCCATGGAAAACGCGCTGCGCCATGCACCCTGAGACCCCCACCGCTTTTCGTGGAGCACAAGATGTCGCACAGCACGGTTCTGGATACCGGCCAGCCGATCGCGGTCGGAATGGGGCAAATCCGCCTGGCACGCGGCCCGGCCCTCCTCGGCGCCGTCCTCGGATCGTGCGTGGGGGTCGCCTTGTATGCCCCGCGACTGCGGATCGGCGGGCTGGGACACATCGTCTTGCCCGACTCCAAAGGGCAATCGGCCAGCGCGGGCAAGTTCGCCGACACGGCCATTCCGGCAATGCTTCACGAGTTCGAGGCCCTCGGCGTGCGCCCCAGCGGTCTGGTCGCCAAGATCGCTGGCGGCGCCTGCATGTTCTCCATGTCGGGGCCCCTTCAGATCGGCACAGCCAACGTCGAGGCGACCCTGCGCATCCTGGGCCATGCGGGAATCGCCGTGGCCGCTCGAGACGTCGGGGGCACCAAGGGACGACGCGTCCGCCTGGACTGCACGACCGGCGTGCTCGAGGTGGAAATGGTCGGCTGCCCCCCGCAGCAGCTATAACGGGTGGCGGGAACGCATGGGGACCGCGGATTGGGGTTGCCAGCCGATCGAAAACGCTGCCTACCCCATGCGGTGCGCTGGTCCGGACGCACGCACGAGAAACCTCCGATTACCTCAAAACCCGGCGAGATGCCATGTCGAGGCGATTGCTCGTCACTGATGACGCGGTGATTATTCGGGAAATGATCAAAGATGCCGCCACGGCGGCCGGCTGGACCATTGCCGGGGAAGCTGGCGACGGCATCGAGGCGGTCGAGCGCTTCCGCGAATTGAGACCCGACGCGGTCACGCTTGACTTGGTCATGCCCC
>DYLT01000434.1 GCA_020721945.1 Blastopirellula marina | reverse complement strand
CCTTGGCCACACTCTTGCGGAGCCGCTCCGACCCCAAGTCCTCGAACAGCCGGCGGCGGATCACCTCGCTGATCTCGGCCTCGTCATTGACCAACAGCGGCTTGGCCACGGCGCCGACCGCCTTGACAATCTTCTCCTGCCACTGGAGGTCGAAGTCGGTCATTTCGACCTGGCTCCGGGGTAGGCTGAACACGGCGGCCTTCTCCTGCGACCCCACCAGCGTGCGAACAATTACGTGGAAGAAGGCGTGCATCGGCTCGGCCAGCCACTTGTGCCGCGACAGGCCGTTGAGGACCTCGTCGAACAACAGCAGCACGCGGCCGCCGGCCATGTCGAACAGGCGGCTGAGCGTCTCTCCGCCCGGTGGGTCGTCTTTGGCCCGCGGCCCTAGTGCCTTGACGCCCTCGTCGCCCGCCAGTTGGCGTGCCATGTCGATCCAGGGCGTTTCGTTGCCCTCCTGCGGGTCCCAGGCGGTACCGACGTACACCGCCACCTTCGCCTTCGGGGCCTGTTTCACCCCGGCGCTGGCAAGCATCTTCTCGACGCCGGGGTAGGACGACGCTTTGGGGCCGCCGCCCACCAGGTGCCAAAGCGCGGTCAGCATGTGCGTCTTGCCGCCGCCCATCTGGGTCACGAGGGTTTGAACCGGGGAGGCATTGTCCGTGCGGCCCGACAACCGCCGCAGCACCACTGCCGAGTTCTCGCACAGCGCGCGGGTGAAACACGTCCGCGAGAAGAACTGTACCGGGTCCTGGTAGTCCTCCGGCGCCCGGCCGGCAACCACCTGGTCCAGCGCGATGGCGAACTCGTCGGGATTGAACGACCGCCCCTCGCGGACCTCTTTTCGGGGCGTGACAACCTTGTACCAAGGCTCCATGATTTGAACTCCGCGCACGTGAAAAAGGCAAAAGGCAAAAGGAAAAAGGAAAAAGGAAAAAAATGGGAGCGGTGAGTCAGGGTTGCGACTCGCGGCTGTTGCGCTGCTCCTTTTGCGGCTTGCGGTCATTGGTTTTGGCTTTCACGACGATCGCCGCAACACTCTTGGCAAGTTCCTGAGCTTCGCGCTGTAGCACCGGATAGGCGTCAGCTCGGGAGCGGCTGGTTGTGGCGAGGAGCCGCAGCCAATATGCCGTCTCGCGGGCCTCTTTGAGCGCGATGGCGTACTTGCTGATGAAGTCGGCGCGACTCTGTCCCGCCTTGGCCTCCTCGATGTTCGCCCCGATGGAAGTCGCGGAGCGCAGGAGTTGTCGCGCCAGGGTCCGCGAAACATCGTCTTGCCGTTCGAGTTCTCGACACAGCCGAACAGTCTGCGCAGCGAACTGAAACGCGCGTTCGCCTATCTCAAACGCCTTGCCCATTTTGCCTTTTTCCTTTTTCCTTTTTCCTTTTTCCTTTTGCCTTTTGCCTTTTGCCTCACCTCGGCACGGCCAAAAGCATCGCATCCAGCAGGCGCTTCTCGTCGCTGGCGGCCGGGTAGAGGGCCGACAGCGCGTTGGCCAGGCGCAGAAAGTCCGAGCCGCGGTCGATTTCGGATTTCAAGAGGGCCCGCAAGGCGTTGGCCCGGCCCGAGGCCTGAAGCAGCATGGCCGCGTGGACCCGATCCAGCGTCGTCGCCCCACGATGCGCACGCAGCGATTCGTCCGACACGTCGCTTGTCGCTGCCTTCTGTCTCCTGCGGCCCTTGATCGTGGGCACAGCGGACTCGGCACGCATGAACTCAAACGTGCCTTGAGGACTGCGCTTGGCCTGGGCCTCGATGCGGTCGGCGGCCAGCGACGCCCCCGCCTCGCCGAAGAGCTGTCGGGCGCGCTCCCGCACCGGCAATAGCCGCACCACGCCCTTCTTGGTCTCGATGATCCGGCCCTCCCAATCGGGCAAGTGAATCCCCAGCGGCTGGGCAAACCGGCGAACCACGTCGAAGATCAGCGTGAAGCCCTTTTTTGACCACGGAGACACCGAGGGCACAGAGTCTTCGTCTTCTTCCATTTCTTCTTCCTCCTCCTCGGTGCTCTCCGTGTCTCTGGGCTGATCTGCGGCTCCGCTAGTGGACTGGAGCGTCCAGAGGAACAGCGCGGTCAGCCGAGCGTCCTCTTCCAGGCCGCCGGGTCCATCGCTGAGCCGCGCCCCATCGCTGAGCCGCGCCCCATCGCTGAGCCGCGCCCCATCGCTGAGCCGCGCCCGCAAGGAAGCGGCGGCTGCCGATTGCCCGCTCCCTAGCGGTCGCGGCTCGGTACCCAATACCTGCTCCAGGGCGGTGCGCCCGACGACTTCCCAGACCTTTTCCAGGAACTCAGCAAGAGGCACCACCCGTCCCTCGGCCGTCTCGACCCGACAGTAGCGGCTGAAGATCTCGAGCGCCGGGCCGATGCAGGCGAAGACCAGGTCCGCCCCGCGCACACCTTCGGACTGCAATCGCTCCATCCACTCGCCCACGCGCCGGGGCAGCTCCCGCAGCACGTCGGCCCAGTCGCCCACCGAGGCATCCGCGGGCCGCGGGCGGCAAATAAGATGAACGCTGGTGGCCAGCGCGGCGGATTCCCGTGCCCGCAGGCGGGAGGCCATCTCCGTCGCAATAGGCCAGGAGCCGGTGATGGTCCAGCCCCCGCGGATCATGCCCGAGAGCAGCGCTTCCCAGCCTTCGGTCGTCTTGTGGGCGAAAACGACCGAGCCGACGCCGTCTTCGCGGAGGACCCGCCGGCCCTCGGCGAAGGCGAGTCGCATACCTTCCTCAAAGAAGCCTTGGTCCTTTTCCGGGTACCGCTGCGGATCCCAATGCTTCATCTCGCAGATTTCGCGCGCCTTCGGCGTGAGCGGATTGGCAGGGTCGAACGGGTCACGCAAAAGAGGATGATTGGGGAGTGCCCGCTTCAGCCAGACAAAGAAGAAATCCGAAAGGTCAGCGTATGGCACGGCGAAGTAGTACGGCGGATCGGTGAACCAGACCTGCGCCGTCTCGTCGGGCAGGGGATGCTCGGCGGCGTCGGCGGGTTGGACCTGAGCGTGGCACGGGCTTCCAGCCCGTG
>DYLT01000058.1 GCA_020721945.1 Blastopirellula marina | reverse complement strand
GCGGACCTGGGCGCGCTGGCCTACCGGCAGGCCCTCGGCGCCCATAAACTGGCGGCCGCGCCCGACGGCCGGCCGATGTATTTCCCCAAGGAAAACTTCTCGAACGGTTGCATCGGCACGGTCGACGTGCTCTACCCGGCTGCCCCCATCTTCGCGCTGGTGAACAACGATTTGCTCAAGGCCACGGTCACGCCGGTCCTTGACTACGCGGCCACGGACCGTTGGAAGTTCCCCTTCGCTCCGCACGATCTGGGCACCTATCCCAAGGCGAACGGCCAGGTCTATGGCGGCGGCGAGAAGACCGAGAAGAACCAGATGCCGGTCGAGGAGTCGGGTAATCTGCTGATCCTGGCCGCGCTCGTCTCGCAACTCGATGGGAACGTCGAGTACGTCCAGCGGTACTGGCCGCTGTTGGATCGGTGGGCCCAATACCTCAAGCAGAAGGGCCTCGATCCCGAAAACCAGCTCTGTACCGACGATTTCGCGGGACACCTCGCCCACAATGCCAACCTGTCGCTGAAGGCCATCGTGGCTTTGGGTTCGTTCGCGAAATTGTGCGAGATGGCTGGCAAGAAGGACCAGGCCGCCGAGTACCGCCGCCTGGCCGAGGACTTCGCCGGGCAATGGGAGAAGCTGGCCGCCGATGGCGATCACTACCGCCTGGCCTTTGACCGGCCCGGCACATGGAGCCAGAAGTACAACCTGGTCTGGGACAAACTGCTGGGTTTGAACCTCTTCTCGAAGGAGATCGTCCGGAAAGAGATCGCCTTCTACAAGACCCGGCTCGAACGCTATGGCTTGCCGTTGGACAACCGCGAGAACTACACGAAGACCGATTGGGAGGTCTGGACCGCCACGCTGGCCGAGTCGCGAGAGGACTTCGACGCCCTGATGCGGCCGGTCTATGCCTTCGTCAACCAGACCAAGCCTCGCGTGCCGTTGACCGACTGGTATTTCACCCGCGACGCGAAGATGCGGGGTTTTCAGGCCCGCCCGGTGATCGGCGGCGTGTTCATCAAGCTGCTTGACGACGCGGCGGTGTGGAAGCAGTGGGCGGGGGCTTGCAGGGACGGCGCGGGCCGATTATGGTGATTGGACCGCTGAGGTATCCTCCGAACCACTTGACGTGTCAGGAGTTCTGCCATGTGCCAACACGACCACGATGACCAACATAGCCAAGTTTCCGGCCCGCACCGGCATACTTGCTGCCCGCAATCCCAGCCCGAACCCGAAGGGTTCAGTCGTCGGGGATTTCTGGGCACCGCGGCGATGGGGGGCGTCGCCTTGGGGGGACTCTCGTGGTCGATGCTGGCGGCGGCCGAGCCCGGCGTGGCCCTGCCCCCGCCGCGCAAGCCGATCGTGGTCAAGCCGGTCTTCGTCTACGACGTCTACACACCGCGTCCCCAAACGAGTTGGCGGCCCTGGGGCGGCATCCAGACCCCTCAGGACGTGGCCGAGGAATTGCCCCGCATTAAGGCCGAATTGGACAAGCTCAAGGCGATGGCCGACTTCCCCGTCGAGTTCCTCTCGCTGGCCTCGGTGCGCGGGGTGGGCCAACTCGAGAAGGACCAAGAGGTCGCCCAGGCCGACGTGCTCTTGATCTACGCCGCCGGCGGCAACCTCCACGGCGTCGAGAAGCTCGGCAAGGACGTGATCTTCTTCATGCGTCATAAGTCGGGCCCCGTCTATCTGTGGTACGAAATCATCAGTCCGCGCTACCTCCGCAACCATACCGACGTGCTGGCCGTCAAGGGCATCGACGACGCGGATTGCGTGATCGACAGCCTCGACGACGTGGTGTGGCGCCTGCGGTCCCTGTGCGGACTGAAGAACACGCGGGGAAGCAAGATCCTGGCCATTGGCGGGGCCGGCGCGTGGGCTCAGCCCGGCCAGGTCGTGCCCGATTTGGTCAAGAAAATCTGGAACATCCAGATCGAGAACCTCCCCTATGCCGACCTGGGCAAGCTGATCCAGGCCGCCCGGGCCGACCAGGCCGAGGTCCAGCTCGCCAAGAAGCGAGCCGCCGAGTACCTGAAGCTCGCCAACACGACCCTCGAGACCAAGCCGACCTTCGTCGAGAACGCCTTTCTCTTGGACCAGATCTTCCGCAAGCTGATGGCCAGGGCGCAGTGCCGGGCGATCACGATCAACGGGTGCATGGGCACGATCATGCCCCTGGCCGAGACCTCGGCGTGCCTGACCCTGAGCACCCTCAACGACGATGGCTACCTGGCATTCTGCGAGTCGGACTTCGTGGTCATTCCGTCGGGCATTCTGCTCAACGGCATCTCGGGCCGGCCGACGTTCCTCGCCGACCCCACCTACCCGCACCACAGCATCATCACCCTGGCCCACTGCACCGCGCCGCGCAAAATGGACGGCAAGAGCCTCGAGCCGGCCCGGATCATGACGCACTTCGAGTCGGACTACGGGGCGGCCCCCAAGGTCGAGATGCACAACGGCCAGATCACCACGCATATCGCCCCCGACTTCAAGTCCCAGCGGTGGGTGGGCCTCCTGAGCGAGATCGTCGCCCACGACTTGTTGCCCATCTGCCGCTCGCAGATCGATATCAAGTTCAAATGCCCAAGCCACGTGCTGGCCGAACGCATGCCCGGATTCCACTGGATGACCGGCTACGGCGACTACCTCAAAGAGCTGGGCTACGCACTCAAACGCGTCGGCATCCAGTGGGAGTGCCTGGGCTGAGGCGTTCGGCTCGGTTTGCCCGCGCCGGCTGGCGGTAACGGTTCACGGGCACGGTCCCCGGCCCGTGGGCGGTTGCCGGGTGGTGGGTCTCCGTCCGAACCATCGAGCCTTACCCATGCGAAACCGAACGGTTCCCGTACTCTTGGCCATTGCCTTGCTTGGCGCGGCCTCTGCGCAGGGCCAGGCGCCGAAGCGCAGCCCGCCGCCACTCTGGGATCTCGCCCAGGCGAAACGCCAGATCCACCGCGTTTCGACCCTGGTGACCGCCCAGCAGGTCCGCGACCACCTCTCGAGCGACGAGAAGACCGACGCGGCCATCGCCTGGTGCAAGGACACGGCGGTCACCAAGGTCTACCTCGAGACGTTCCGCGACGGCTACCTCGCCCCGCGCGCGAACCTGAAGCGCGGCGGCGACCGCTTCCGCGCGGCCGGGATCGAGGTCTCGGGCTGCGTCACCACGACCCGGGTCGGCAAGCGCTCGACGGGCTGGAACGTCATCTCGTGCTACACGGACCAGGCCACGCAGGAGAAGCTCCAGGAGATCTTCGAGTTCACGGCGGGCCTGTTCGACGAGATCATGATCGACGACTTCTGGTTCACCGACTGCAAGTGCCCCGAGTGCGACGCCGCACGCAAGGCGAGAACCGTGACCGTCGGCGGCCGGGCCACGCCCGTGGCCGGCGACTCGTGGGACGACTACCGCCTCGAACTGCTGGTGCGTTTGTCGCGCGAGCGGATCCTCGCCCCAGCCCGGCGCGTCAACCCCAAGGTCAAGGTGATTATCAAGTACCCGCAGTGGTACGACCGTTTCCACGAGCGCGGCTACGACGTGGTCCGCGAGACGGCCGACTTCGACCGCATCTGGGTCGGCACCGAGACTCGCGACTACACCGACCGCCGCTGGGGCGGTACCGTGCAGTACGAGGCGTATTTCATCATGCGCTGGCTGGGCGGCCTCGGTGGCCCGAAGTGCGGCGGCGGATGGTACGACCCGTACGGCACCACGGAAAAGACCTACCTCGAACAGGCCCGGCAAACCGTCCTGGGCGGCGCGCGCGAATCGCTCTTGTTCTGCTACGGCTCGCTGTTGGAACACACGGGGCCCAAGAACATCGAGGCCCTGCGCGCCAACCTCCCCGAGCTGTTCGACGTGGCCCAAGAGGTCGCCCAGCGCCGCATCGTGGGCGTCGCCGCGTACAAGCCGCCGAACAGCCCTCCGGAGCGCGAGGCCCGGGTGTTCGACTTCGTGGGCATGATGGGAGTACCGCTGGTGCCCTGCCACGAGTTCCCCGCCGACGCGCCGGCAGCCTTCTTGTCCGTCCACGCCTTCAAGGACCCCGATCTGCCGGCAAAGCTCTCCGCCTTCCTGGCCGCCGGCAAACCGGTGCTTCTGACCGATGGCCTGGCCGAGCGACTGGCCGGCAAGGTGAAGCTCGACCGCGCAAATGTCCGGGTGCTACCCGTCAAGGGCGATCCCAAGAGGCTCTTGGACCTCTCGCAGGCCGAGTGCGATGCCCTGCGCCAGCCCCTGTTGCGACCCTTGCGCTGGCGCTTCGAGGCGCCCAACCGCGTGGGGTTGTATCTCTTCGCCGACGGAAGTTGGGTGATCGAGAATTTCGGCGACCAGATAGCGCGGACGAAGATCCATGGCGAACCGGTGACCGTTCCCGCCCGAGGTTGGAGCTACCGCTGGAAGTGAGCCGCGCCGAAGCGACCCTCGATACTCCGAGACCATAGCTCTTGAGGAATCCGACCCATGCTGCAAACGCCGGTGCGAATCGTCGTGGTCTGGTGGGCCATCGTGGCGGCCGCGTCGCGGGCCCCGGCCGATCCCTACGCCGAGGTCATGAAGTACCAAATCGGCCAGCCGCGGACCGTGGTCGCGGCCATCGAGGCCGAGATCCGCACGGCCAAACCCGAGCAGCTCCGCCAGATCGAAGCCAAACTGTTGGCGATCCTCCAGTCGCCCGCGGCGACGACCGACGCCAAGGCCTGGGCGTGCCGTCAGCTCCGGCAGGCGGGCTCCGAGCGGTCGGCCGAGGCGCTGGGCGCCTTGTTGAATAACCCCGAGTTGGCCAGCTTCGCCCGGCTGGCCCTCCAGAGCATCCCGGGGGCGAAGGTCGATGCGGTCCTTCGCGAGGCGGTCGGCAAGCTCGACGGCGATCTGAAGGCCGGGGCCGTCCTCACGATCGGTGCCCGGGCCGACCGGCAAGCCACGCCGATCCTCACCCCGTTGGCGAGCGACGCGAACCCCACCGTGGCCGAGGCGGCGATGTACGCCTTGGGGCAAATCGGTGGCCCCGAGGCCCTGGCCGCGCTCCAGGCCGCGAAAACGCCCGACCGCTTGAGCCGGTATCGCCTGCACGCCATGCTCCGCTGCGCCGAGCGGTTTGCGGCCGACGGGAAGTCGGTCGAGGCGGCGGCAGTCTATCGTCAACTCGCCGGCCCGCCGGGCGATGCGGTGATCCGCGCGGCGGCCCTGCGGGGCGTCCTGGCGGTCGAGAAGGCGCATGCCGCGCCAGAGATCCTCAGCGCCTTGCGCGACGAAAACCCCAAGATCCGTGCCGCGGCCGCCAAGGCGGTGGGCGACCTGGGCGACGGCGCGACCTGGGCGGCCGTGCTCGCAGAGTTGCTTAAACTACCCAGCCACTCGCAGGCGATCCTCCTGCGCCTGGTTCGCGACACCTCGGCTCGATCGGTCGTCTTCAAAGCAGTCCAGAGCGATCAGGAAGAAGTCCGCCTCGCCGCCTTGGAAGCCCTTGGCCGGATCGGGGACCAAGACGCCGTGCCGCTCTTGTTGAACATCGCGGTGGCGGAGAAAGGACCTTCGCAGGCCGCCGCGCGCGAGGCCCTAGGTGCCCTGCCGGCCAAAGGCGCGAACGCCGCGCTGGTGTCCGCGGTGACGGGCCGGCAGCCGGCCGCGCGGGCCGAAGCGATCCGCATGCTGGCCGCGCGCGGCGCATCCGAGGCGACTCCTCTCTTGCTGAAGACCGCCCGCGATGCCGACAAGACCGTGCGTCTCGAGTCGCTGGCCGCCCTCGCGGCACTGGCCAAGACCGACTCGCTTGCCGCCTTGGTCCGGTTGCTTGTCGAGGCCAAGGCCGACGACCATAGCGCCGCCGAGCAGGCCGTCCTGGCCGTGACCCGGCGGAGCAAGGATGCCGAGGCGGCGGCCGGGTGCGTGCTGGCCGCGATGGCCGGGCAGGGCGTCGAGCCCCGGACCATGCTGTTGCGCGTGGCCGCGCGGATCCCATCGCGCAAGGCGCTCGACGCCCTGCGCGCGGCGCGCAAGGACGCCGAGCCGGCGATCGTCGATGCGGCGATCCGCGGGCTGGCCGAATGGCCCGACAGCGCGGCGCTGGGCGATCTCTTGGAGATCGCCCGGGCCTCGGAGAACAAGACCCACAAGGTGCTGGCCCTGCGCGGGTTCATTCGTTTGGCGTCGCTTCCGAAGGCCCGCCCGGCCGCCGAAAGCCTCAAGCTCTTGGCCCAGGCCCTGCCTTTGGCCAGTCGTGCGGAAGAGAAGCGCATGGTCTTGGCGGCGGTGGCCCAGATGCGGCATCCGGCGGGCCTCGACCTGGCCACCACCTGCCTGGCCGACAAGGAGGTCGAGGTCGAGGCGGCCACCGCGGTGGTCCAGATCGCCAAGACGCTGCGCGGTACGAATCCCAACGCGGCCGCAGCGGCCATCCGCAAGGTCCTCGAGGTGTGCCCATCGCCCGCGGCCCGGCAGGCGGCCGAGGGTGCCTTGATCGTGCTGGGCGAGATGGTCAACATCGCATCGCAGGGGACCGCCACCAGCCCCGATGGCCTCGACAAGGACGGCGGCGCCGGCGGCGATCAGGCGGCCATCGATGGCGATGTGGCGACGTACTGGGACGAACAGGACAACCAGAAGCTGTACCGCCTGGTGGTCACGTTCAAGCAGCCCGAGACGATTGCCGCCCTGACCGTGGTAGGCTACGAACACCACCAATACGCGCCCAAGGATTTCGAGGTACTCGCCGACGGCAAGTCCATCCAGAAGGTCGCCAATGCCCAGTACGACGACAACTACCTGGTCATCCGCCTCGAGGAGACCCCCTGTACGAGTCTGGAGCTGAAGATCACGGGCTACTACGGCAACTCGCCCGCGATCCGCGAGTTGGGCATCTACCGGCCGGCGCCGAAGAAGCCCTAACGCGGCGGTCCTTGGTTCCACCAGACTTGGAGCCAGACGCGCTCGGCCCCGGCGCCGTGCGTGCCCACCGCGAAATCGAGGTCGCCGTCGCCATCGAAATCGGCGATGACGGCCGCCGGGTGCGAGGTGTTTCCCGCTTCGAGCGTATGCCGCGCAAAGTGGCCGGCCGACCGCTGTTCGAGAAGCACGATCGACGGGAGTTGCCTTGCCGCGACGGTTTCAGGCCGGATGCCTTTCGGCAAGAACGCGGTAACCAGGACATCGAGATCGCCGTCGCCGACGAGGGCTGGCGACCGCGTTCGTCGTGCTGGCCGCCGGCGCGGTCGTCGGAGTCGGTCCGCGCGCGGCCGCGTGGCTTGCTCGGCGGGTCGCCACCGAGCGGATCGACCGTTGCCGGTTCGCCGCGGCCGAGCGGTGGCTGGAGTGGTCGGCATGACTCGGTTCGACGGACGCGGAGACTTGGTTGCTCCAGGCGGCCTGCCGTCGTCAACTCGGCTTCTCCGAAGCATGGCGGCGGACCCTCGAGTTGGCCCGAGACCATGGCGCGGCCGAGGCGGCCCTGGAGCGGGAACGGCGTCTGGCGGCCATCCAGGGGGGTGAGTTCGGCGGCGACGCCGGCGACGTGATGAGCCAATTGTCGGACGCCGGGGCGACGCTGCGCGACATCATGACCGCGTTCTTGCAGGGCTGCCTCGTGCAACGCCATGCCGGCATGGCCCGGGCGTTCATCGAGCGCATGTCCGATTTCTTCGCCGACGAGGCCCACACGGCGTACCTCCGGGGCGTGTTCTGGCGACGTCAAGGCGATCTTGCCCAGGCCGAGACCCATTGGGCCAAGGCCCTGGCGGCCGAGCCCGACCACGAGTTGGCGCGGGCCGAGTTGGCCGAGGTGTGCGAGGAACAGTGGCAGCTTGGCCGCGCGATTTCGGCACCGGCAAGATGCTGCTCGTTAGCACGCGCAATGGCGTTCCCACGCTCGAGGACATCGAAAAGGTACTCGCCAACGGCATACCCGGTACGGCCATGAGGGCCTTCGGGACATTGCCCGAATCCGATCGCGCGTTGCTGGCCCAGGAAGTGCGCCGCCGACAGCGTGATGGCGTTCGGGAGCGGCTTGGCAAGTCGCTGCGCGAGTTGGACGAGGACATCCCCGAGGCCGAGATTCGCCAGGCCGTCGAGCTGTGCACCACTCCCGGCGAACCCGTGGCCGTTCCCGCAGAATGGCCCCAAGGGCCCAGCGCCCAGACGCGAGGCCGCGAGGTTTACTCGCTCTTGGGATGCGCCAAGTGCCACGGCGACGACGGCACCGGGATGCCCGACGAGCCCTTGTTCGACGAGCAAGGCGAACCGGCCCGTGCCCGCGATCTGGTGCACGAGCCGTTCAAGGGGGGCCGCCAGCCCGAGTCGGTCTATCGGCGAATCGCGGCAGGGATGCCGGGAACCCCTCACCCCGCCGCGGTCGACACGCCCCAGGCCCAACTGGCCGACCTCGTGGCGTACGTGCGCGGGTTGGCGAAAGAGCCGACCCTGACGTTGACCAATCACCAGCGGCGCGAATGGGCCACTGCCCTGGCATACGCCGCGGGGCTTCGGTCGCTGCGGTCCAAGGCGCCATAAACTTGATGGGGAACGATTCTCGCAATCGGTAGGAAGCCCAGGCACGGTCGCTGCCTCTCCGGCCACGATACCGCGCAGAGAGGGAATGCCAATCCCTTTTCGTGGGGGTTCTGGGTCGATTAAGAAATCCCCGAAAAACGGCGATGGACAACGGTTGCTTTGGTTGCTACTCCGTGGTACAACATGGGTCGTACACGGGTGGTCCCGTTCGGCGACTTGTCCTTGGGTGGCGATCTGCCGCCCTGTGTGCATCAAACGGTCTAACGCGGTCTTTTCCGGGAGTAGCCTTGTACTCTCTCGTTCCCTTCATGATCCCCTGCTGGGAGGAATGCGCGTATGTCCGTTCTCAGACGGTGGCGGGCGTTTACGCTCGTCGAGTTGCTGGTGGTGATTGCCATTATCGGCATCCTCATCGCCCTGTTGCTCCCTGCCGTGCAAGCCGCCCGCGAGGCGGCACGGCGGTCGCAGTGCTCGAACAATCTCAAGCAGTTCGGGCTGGCCCTGCACAACTACCACGACGTGTCCAAGGTGTTCGCACCGGCTGGACAGAACTGGGGCTATCCGTACATCAGTTGGCAAGTCCGCATCATGCCCTACGCCGAGCAGTCCGCGTCGTACAACGCGGTCAAGTCGTGGGGCGATAACCAGGTGCGGACCATTCCCGAATCGGACGAGGGAAACACCCGGTGGGCCGAGGCGCCCGTCGGCCCCGGTGGGCTGCGCGCCCGCCAGTCGATCCAGGCCCCGTACACGCGATGCCCCTCCGACGGCGCCGGCAACCTCGAGCGGAACGGCAACTGGATGTCGACCAACTACAGCGGTTCGCTCGGCTCGCAGCGCACGCCCTCGGCCGATGGCAACTGCCAGCCCTACCTGAACCAGGCGGGGGCGGGCGTGAACTACGAAGACCCAGGTGGAAACGCCGATCACGGCAACACGTGTAGCAAGACGACCCTGTCGGGCATGTTCGGCCGGTTGATCGGTGCCAGTCCCCAGGGCGGCCCGAGAGGTTACTGCGGCGAGGCCGTCGGCATCGCCGACGTGACCGATGGCACGTCGAACACCATTTTCGTCGGCGAGATCCTTCCCGAGTGCAATGACCACACCGCGGGCTGGTGGCATTACAACGGCATGGGAAACGCTCACGCCTCGACCTCCGTGCCGATCAACGAGATGACGACCTGCACGAACGCGTCGTCCCGTGTCACCTTCCCGAACTGCCGCGCCCAGTCGAACTGGAACCTCTCGTGGGGGTTTCGTTCGAAGCACCCGGGCGGCGCGCAGTTCTTGCTGGTCGATGGCAGCGTCCGGTTTTTGTCCGAGACGATCGACTACCGGACGTACCAGCGGCTGGGCGGACGCCGCGACGGCCAACCCGTTGGGCAGTTCTAGCGAGGTCATCGTTCGGCCGATGGTCGTCCGTGGCCCACGCCGGCTGGCGGACGACCATCGGCGGTCTTGAGTGGTTGTCCGGCGCCTGCGGTTCCAGACCGCGCCGTGGCGTTCTTGTGCGTAGCAACGTGGTTTCGAAACCGGGAATCGAGCGAACCAGGATGTCTCATTGCGGGAGGACCCAAGCGGTGTTGCGTTCATTCTTCCATGGTGTCGTGGTGGCCGTCATGTGCGTGGGGCTTCTTGGGTGCGGGGGCGGGGCCGGCAAGGGCCTCAACCCCGTCAAAGGCAAGATCACCTACAAGGGGGCCCCCGTCGCCGGCGCCACCGTGACCTTCGCCCCCAGCGGCGGACAAGGACCATCGGCCATCGGCATGACCAACGACGCCGGCGAATACACGCTGAACACGAACACGCTGCCCGGCGCGGCCGAAGGGCACTACAAGGTACTCGTCTCGAAGTACGAGAAGACGGCCAAGACGCAGATGTCGCCCGACGACATGCGCAAGATGCAGATGACGAAGGAGAAGATCGAGGCCAAGAGCGAGATCCCCGCCAAGTACGGCGCCCCACCCACGACCAACCTCGAAGCCACGGTGACCAAAGACGCCTCGAAAAACGTCTTCGACTTCGATCTGAAGGACTGAGGATCGCGTCGGATGCTTGAACCGGCGGCTTCGGCCAGCCCTCGGCGCGCGTGGCGCAGGCTCTGGTGGGGCGCAGTCGCCCTGGGCGCGGTCGCGGCGCTGGCGGTGCTCGGGTGGCCCTGGGCCCGGGCGACCCGGCTCCTGACCGCCGCGCGTCAAGCCCTGCGCGCGGGCGATCCAGCCACGGCCTTCGGCCTGCTTCAGACTGCCGAAGGCATCCAGCCACGCCAGGCCGACGTGCAATACCTGCTGGCCGTCGCCGCCCGTCGGACGGGGCGCCTCGACCGGTTCGAACCGCACCTCGAGCAGGCGGAATCGCTCGGGTGGGACCCGACCGAGATCGCGCGCCAGCGCGCCTTGGCCGCTGCGCAGTCGGGCAACGTCGCCGCGGTCCAAGAGCCCCTGTCCGAGGCCATCGAGCAGGGCGCCCCAGACGACGTGGCCGAGGAAATCTACGAGGCGTTCGCCAAAGGCCACTTGGCCACCTACCGCCTGCGCGAGGCATGGATCTGCCTGGACGCCTGGCTCCGGTGGAAGCCCCAAGCCCCCCAGGCCCGACTGATGCGTGCCTACCTCTTCGAGCAGATGAACCAGTGGCGCGCCGCGGCCGACGACTACCAGGCCGCCTTGGCGCAACTGCCCGACTCGGGCGAGGCCCGCGTCAAACTCGCCCGGGCCTTGTTCACACAAAACCTCGTGGAAGAAGCCCAGTCGCACTATCGCGCACGCCTGGAGGCCGCGCCGGACGACCCGGAGGCCCTCGTGGGGCTTGTCCGATGCGAGTCGAAGCTCGGCCACACCGAGGCGGCTCGGCGGTCGATCCAGGCCGCTCTGGCCGCCGACCTGGCGCCGTACGCGCGCGGCATCGTGCTGGGCGAATGGGGGCGTCTGCTGCTGGCCGACGGCAAGATCGACGAGGCCCTTGCCGTGCTCGAACCGGCAGCGGTTCTCGCTCCCGGAGAAACGCAAGTGCACTCCGCGTTGGCGACAGCGCTTGCCCGCGCCGGACAGCCCGAGCGATCCAAGCAACATCAACAACGGGCGCGCACGATCCGCGAAGAGTACGACCGTATCACGGAAATCGGCCGAAAGCTCGTCGAACGGCCCGACGACGCCGACCTCCGGTGCGAAACCGGCGAGATCTTGATTCGCCAGGGCTTGCTCGACGAAGGGGTCCGCTGGCTTCGTTCCGCCCTGGTCTGCGACCCCAATCACCGAAAGACCCACGCGAACTTGGCCCGATACTATGCCGAAATCGGCGACCACGAGCGCGCCGCCGAGCACCGCCTGAAGGCCGCCGGGCCCACATCCGACCTGCCGAAGCGCGAATCGGTCACCCAGTGAAGTCTGGACGCCGGTTTCGCGGCCCTGGGCACGGCGCGGGTCGTTCGCCCAGGCCCGAGGCCGCTTGCCCTCGGGGACCATCTCGTCTACGATCGTGGGAGTCTCATCGACACCTGATACGGGACACCTTCCATGAGCCGATTTTTGGGCACGCTGGGGCTCGTCCTGATGGTCGAGGCCGCGCTTGCGGACGACGGGTTGCGGCCATTTCCGGTCGATTGGTCGAGCCCGGCCGACTCGCCGGCCAGCGTGGCGTTTCTCTTGGATGCCCCAGCGGGGAAGGATGGTTTCCTTCGCGTCGCGGGGGGCCACTTGGTGCGGCCGTCGGGCGAGCGGTTCCGCATTTGGGGGGTGAACATCACGGGTCGCGCCACGATCCCGACGAAGGAGGCCGCCCCGCGATTGGCAGCCCATCTGGCGCGGTGCGGCGTGAATTGCGTGCGGTTCCATTTTCTCGACCGGCCCGCTCCCCAGGGCCTCCTCGACGCACGTCGCGACGATACCCGCGCGCTGGACCCCGGGCAGCTCGACCGCTTCGACTTCTTCGTCGCCGCGCTGAAAGAGCGGGGGATCTACACCAACCTCAATCTGAACGTGGGCCGAACCTACAAGGCAGGCGACGGCGTGCGCGACCACGAACTCTTGGGCTTTGCCAAGGGGCTCACGTACTTCCATCCGCGGCTCCTGGTGCTCCAGCGCGAATACGCCCGGCAACTGCTCACGCACCGCAACGCCTACACGAACCACGAGTACCGGCACGAGCCCGCCGTGGCCATCGTCGAACTGGTCAACGAGAACTCGATCGTCGAGTCGTGGTTCGCGGGCCGGCTCTTGGGCAAGAACACGCAGAAGAACCCGGGGACATGGAGCGATATCCCCGCCAGCTACGAGCGGGAGCTGACGGACCGCTACAACCGGTGGCTCGGCGAGCGGCTCTCGCCCGACGCGCTGGCGAACTTGCGCGCGGCGTGCGGCGTAGCCGAGGGGGCTTGCATCCCGCGGCTGCGCCCCGACCAGTTCGCCTCGGCCCCCAAGGCGCAGTTCCACACCGAGGCCGCGTTCTCCATGGATCTCGAGCGGCGCTACTTCGACGAGATGGCCCGCCTGCTCCGCGACGAACTGGGCGTGCGGTCGCTGATCGTCGGCACGAGCGATCACAACCACGGGAAGTCGGGCTATCCGCTCATCTCGTCGCTGGAGCGGCTGGACGTGGTCGACGGGCACGTCTACTGGCAGCATCCCCGCTATCTGACCGATCCGGCGACGGGGCGGCGCGCGGGGTTCGACATCCCCAACACGCCGATGGTCAATGATCCGGCGCGCTCGACCCCGGTGCAACTCTCGCGCACTGCGGTGGCCGGCAAGCCGTACACGGTCTCGGAGGTCAACCACCCGTTCCCCCACGAGTACGCCTGCGAGGGGATTCCGATCCTCGCGGCCTACGCCGCATTGCACGACTGGGACGGCCTGTTCTGGTACACCCTGGCCCACGAGCACCTGGTGGGCGAGCCACCCCGGGCGATCGGCCATTTCGACCTCGGGCCCGATCCGGTGAAGATGACTCAGATCGCCGCGGGGGCCTTGCTCTTTGCTCGGCCCGACGTGCGCCCGGCAACGCGCACGGTCCGGCGCACCTACAGCGCCGAACAGGTGATCGAGAGCCTCCGCTTGCCGTGGTCGGCAGGACCGTACTTCACGCCCGGCTTCCCGAACACGCTGCCGCTGGTCCATGCGACGCGCATCGAGTCGTTCGAGGGCCCACCCACCGGTCCCTTCGAGAGCATCCCGAGCGAGCCGATCGTGTCGGACACCGGCGAGATCCGCTGGTCGGGCGCGGCAGCCCAGCGCGGCATGGTGTCGGTCGAGACGCCACGCTCGCAGGCCCTGGTGGGCTTCTGCAAGGACAGCCCCACCGCGACGAAGCACCTCGCGCTGCGGGTCGAGAACCGCTTCTGCGCGGTGACGCTTGGCACGCTCGACCATCGCCCCATCGCCCAGTCGAGTAAGCTGCTACTGACCGCCACGGCCCGCGTCGCCAACTCCGGCCAGGCGTGGAACGCGAAGCGAACCAGCCTCACGAAATGGGGCACTCCGCCGCCGTGCATCGAGCCGGTCGCCGGCACGGTCGTGTTGCGCGGATTGGAGCACGCCGAGCGGGTCACGGCACAGCCCCTGGACGGGACGGGCCGGCCGCTGGGCCAGCCTCTGGTGGGCGCGAAGGCCGGCGGCGATTGGACCCTTGCGATCGGCACCCCGGCGACCACCTGGTACCTGGTGTCCGTCGTCCGATGAATCCACCGACGCAACGCACTCGATCCCCACGTCGCTGGAGGCGGCGCATGCTTGGGGCGCTGGGCGGTGGTACGTTGCTGATCGTGGGGCTGGCGGCGCTGGGCTGGTGGCACATGATCCGGATGCCGGGCGCAAGCCACCGGGGCGAATTGCCGCCTGCCGACGAGGCGCTCGCGGCGCTGGCCGGCGAATTGCGAGCCGACGTGGCGACCTTGGCCGGCAAGATCGGCCACCGCCACGCGATCGCCGCGCGCCAGCGGTTCTGCGATGCCGCCGAGTGGATCGAGACCGAACTGGCCCGCATCGGCTACCCGGTCGAGGTGCAGGAATACACCGCCCTGGGGCTGCCGTGCTGGAACTTCGCGGTCGAGGTCCGTGGGGCGGCGATTCCCGAGGAAATCGTCGTGATCGGCGCGCACTACGACTCGGCGATCAACACGCCCGGGGCCAACGACAACGCCAGCGGCGTGGCGGCCCTGCTGGCGTTGGCGCGCCGATTCTTCCGCCGCCCCGCCGACCGTACGCTGCGGTTCGTGGCGTTCGCCAACGAGGAGCCGCCCCATTTCCGGACCGAGAAGATGGGCTCCTGGGTCTATGCCCGCACGTGCCGTAAGCGGGGCGACCGCATCGCGGCGATGATCAGCCTCGAAACGATCGGCTACTACGACGACGCCCCCAACAGCCAGCGCTACCCGACCCCGTTCAGCCTGTTCTATCCCTCGGTGGGGAACTTCGTTGCCTTCGTGGGGAACACCGGCTCGGCCGATCTGGTGCGGCGCTCGGTGGCGGCGTTTCGGCGGCACGAACCTTTCCCGAGTGAGGGCGCGGCCTTGCCCGGCGTGGTCCGCGGCGTGGGCTTTTCCGACCATTGGGCCTTCTGGCAAGAGGGCTACCCCGCAGTCATGGTTACCGACACCGCGATGTTCCGCTATCCGCATTACCACGAACCGACGGACACCCCAGATCAGATGGATTACGACCGCCTGGCGCGGGTCGTGCGCGGCTTGGAGCACGTGGTGCTGGCCCTGGCGAATCAAGGCGACGCACAGTCGCCGTAGATCCACGAGGCGTTCGCCCTGGCGTTCGCGCCGGGGCATTGGAGCGTGCTGGACTGTCCCCTCGAAGAAGAAGGAATACCCTCATGAGCCGCAGGTGTTTCGTTGGGATCGCGGCGTTCGTGGCCGCGGTCGGTGGTCTGGCCTTGTCCGCCGCGATGGCGATTGCGCCATCGAATCCGCGCCGCCCGAACGTGGTGCTCATCCTGGCCGACGATCTAGGCTATGGGGATGTGCGGTGTTACAATCCGGATCGTGGCAAGATTCCCACGCCGAACCTCGATCGTCTCGCGGCCCAGGGGATGCGTTTTACCGACGGGCACTCGTCGTCGGGCGTGTGCTCGCCCTCGCGGTACACGCTGCTGACCGGCCGATATCACTGGCGCACCCGTTTGCAGGCGGGTATTGTGGGCGTCTATGGCGAGCCGTTGATCGCGCCCGATCGCCTGACCATCGCGGGTTTGGCGAAGGAACACGGCTATCGGACGGCGGCCATTGGCAAGTGGCATCTTGGGTGGGACTGGCCTGTCGAACCCGCGCAACGTCCGTATCTTCGCGCGCCGGAACCGCGGGGAAAGGACCAACCGGCCCCGGTGGCCACGCCCGAGCATCTGGCGGTCTGGGGAAAGGTCTTCTCCCGGCCCATTGGCGGTGGACCGACCACGCGCGGATTCGACCGGTATTTCGGAACCGACGTTCCGAACTGGCCGCCGTATTGCTTTATCGAGAACGACCGCACCGTGGGCATTCCCGAGGAATTCCTGCCACCGGCGAACTTCCAAGGCCACATGGCCAGCGCTCAGGGACCGGCCTTGAAGAACTGGACGTTCCCGCCGATCCTTCCGGCGTTGGGCGAACGCGCGGTCGCCTTCATCTCCGAGGCCAGCCGCGCGTTGGAGCCGTTTCTGCTCTATCTGCCCCTCACCTCGCCCCACACGCCCTTGGCGGTCAACGAACCGTGGCGAGGCAAGAGCGGTTTGAACGCGTATGCCGACTTGGTGATGGAGACCGACGCCGTTGTGGGCCGCGTGCTCGACGCGCTGGACCAGTGCGGCGTGGCGGACCGCACCCTGGTCGTGTTTACCAGCGACAACGGGTGTGCCCCTTACATTGGAGCAGCCGAACTCGAGCGCAAGGGGCATTACCCGAGCGGACCGCTTCGCGGCTACAAGGGCGACGCCTGGGAGGGTGGCCACCGGGTGCCCTTGGTGGTCCGCTGGCCAGGCGTCGTGCGGCCCGGCAGCGTGTGCGGTCAGCTTGTCCACCAGGCCGACCTGATGGCAACGCTGGCCGACCTTCTCGACGCCACGCTGCCCGACAGCGCCGGCGAAGACAGCGTCAGCCTGCTGCCGCTGTGGAAAGGGATCGACCAGCCGGTCCGGCAACACGCGGTCAGTTGCGCGGCAAGCGGTGTTCCCGCGCTGCGCGACGGCCCATGGAAGCTGATTCTCGGCGCGGCCGGCTCCGGCGCGGCCGCCAAGACCGGTGGTGATCGCGCGGTCCAGCTTTACCACCTCGCCGACGACCTGGGAGAGACGAAAAACCTTGCGGCCGAACAACCGCAGCGCGTGGCCCAGATGCGAGCCCTGTTGGAGAAGCTCATCATCGACGGACGAAGCACGCCGGGCGAGAAGCAACGCAACGATGTCGCGGTGCGTCGCTATCCGCGCGACCCTGCTGCGCCCAAGACGCCAGCCAAAAAGCTCCGGTGAAATGCCGTGGGCTCCGACGGGGCCACTTCTAGTCGTCGGCCCGTGCTGGTACATTGATAGGCTATCCGGAAGCGGGGACCGGCCTGGTGCCCTCGTGTGCGGTCCAAGGCAGACACCCGATCGCTGGGATCGGTTCCCCCCCGCCTGTCCATGGAGTGCGCCCGACGGCCTCGGTCGCGCCACACCGATGATTGCCCGATTCGAACACGTCTACGTGCTCGACGTGATGTCCGACGACCATCCTGGCATTGTGGCGGCCGTGACCACGGCCATCGAGTCGTTGGGGGGCAACCTCGACGCCTGTAGCCAGACGGTATTGGGGGGGTATTTTACGCTAATCATGATCGTCAGCATGCCCGAACCGGTCGCGCCCGAGCGGCTGGCCGACGAGGTGCGCAAGGCGGGCTCGTGCGGATCGGAGTTTCAGGTTTTGGCGCGGCGCGCCCAGCTTTGCCAAGGATATGCCCCCCGGCACCCGTGCGACCGCTTTGTGATTACGGCCTTTGGCAAGGACCAGCCGGGCATCGTGCGCCGGTTCAGCCAGTACCTGGCGGGGAAAGACATCAACATCGTCGATCTCTTCGGCGACCGGAAGGGCGAGGAGTTCGTGCTGGTCGGTCAGTTGGAGGTCCCATCGAAGTGGGATATCCGCATGCTTCAGACCGACTTGGAACAGATGGGTCAGGATCTCGGCTTCACGGTGAAGCTTCAGCACGAGAACGTCTTTGTGGCTACGAACCAGCTACGGCTGTCGGCTGGGCACGGTTAGGCTATTGAACGATGCTTCGCACCGACGAGATTCTCTCGACCATCGAGATGCTGCACGCCGAACACCTCGACGTGCGGGCCGTGACGTTGGCCTTGAACCTGGAAGACTGCGCTGCCCCCAGCGTCGACCTGGTCTGCCGCAAGATCCACAATAAGATCCTCAGCCGAGCCAGCCGGCTGGTCGAGGTGTGCCAGCGTGTGGGCTGCAAGTACGGCATTCCGGTGGTGAACAAGCGACTGGCCATTTCGCCGGTCTCGACGATCCTGGCGGGGCACGGGCATGCGGCGGCGGTCCAGGTGGCCCGAACCCTCGACGCGGCCGCCGCCGCCTGCGGGGTCGATTTCGTGGGCGGATTCACAGCCCTGGTCCACAAGGGAATCAGCTCGGCCGACTCGGTCGTCATGAACTCCCTGCCCGACGTGCTCTCGCAGACCCGCCAGGTCTGCGCGTCGGTCAATGTGGCGTCGCGCAAGGCCGGCATCAACATGGACGCGATCCGGCAGATGGGCCAGATCGTGCTCGACATTGCCCGGGCAACGGCCGCCCAGCGGGGGTTCGGCTGCGCGAAACTCGTGATCTTCGCCAACATCCCCGAAGACAACCCCTTCATGGCCGGGGCCTATATGGGCGCGGGCGAGCCCGAGGCCACCGTGAATATCGGCGTGTCGGGGCCGGGGGTCGTCGGCAGCGCGCTGAAACGGCGGATCGCCCGCGAAAAAAACCTTACCCTGGGCGAGCTAGCCGAGGAGATCAAGATCACCAGCTTTCGGGTCACGCGGGTGGGCGAGTTGATCGGGCGCGAGGTGGCCGCCGAGTTGGGCGTGGCCTTCGGCATCGTCGATCTCTCGCTGGCCCCGACTCCCACCGTGGGCGATAGCGTGGGCGACATCCTCAAGACCCTGGGCATCGAGAAGATCGGGGCCCCAGGCTCGACCGCTGCCGTGGCCATGCTCAACGACGCCGTGAAGAAGGGCGGGTTGTTCGCATCGAGTTCGGTGGGCGGGTTGAGCGGGGCGTTCATCCCGGTCAGCGAGGATGCGGCCCTGGCCGATGCCGTCCGGAATGGGCACCTCGTCCTGGAAAAGCTCGAGGCCATGACCGCCGTCTGTTCGGTCGGCCTCGACATGATTGCCATCCCGGGCGACACGCCGGCCGAGACCATCGCCGCCATCATCGCCGACGAGATGGCCATCGGCGTGATCAACGACAAGACCACGGCCGTGCGGTTGATCCCCGTGCCCGGGGCCAAGGCCGGCGACTTCGTGGACTTCGGCGGCCTGTTCGGCTCGACGCCGGTGATCGAAGTCCGCAACGCCGGCGCCAGCGCCCCGTTCGTCCGGTTCGGCGGACGCATTCCCGCCCCGCTGCAATCGCTCGGCAACTGACCCCCAGGTACCCGGCCGGCGCCCTCGGGCCCTTGATTTTCTGAAGCGGCCGCATCAGAATCGGGGCGAAGCGACGGCCGGGTCTTGGCCGGGGCACGTTCGGACCACCCATCCGCATTGCGCGGCCCAGGTGCCGGCGCGAAAGGAGGAACCCGCATGACCAACGTCTCTACCCGACGTGAGTGGTTGACCCGAGGCGCGGCTTGGGCCGGGGCCGCGACCCTGGCAGCGCCTTACGTGATGGCCCAATCCAAGCCGGGCGACAAACTGAGGGTGGCCGTGATCGGCGCCGGGGGCATGGGCGGCTACAGCGTCGATTGCGCGCTTCAGGAAAACCTCGTCGCCCTGGTCGATGTCGATGAGCACGTCATGGCCGGCGTCATGAAGGACAAGGTCAAGGACCGGGCCAAGCCCAAGATCTTCCACGACTTCCGCAAGATGCTCGACGAGTGCCACCGCCAGATCGACGTGGTGCTGATCGCCACCCCCGACCACACGCACGCGCCGGCCGCGATCCGCGCGATCGACCTGGGCAAGCACACCTTCTGCCAGAAACCGCTGGCCCACAACATCCGCGAGTGCTACGTGCTGGCCAAGGCGGCCAAGGAGAAGAAGGTGCTCACCCAGATGGGCAACCAGGGGCAGTTCAGCGAAGGCATGAGGCGCATGGCCGAGTACCTCGAGGCGGGAGCCATCGGCGCGATTGTCGAGACGCACTCGATCCTCGGGCGCAACTTCGGCGGCAAGGGCGGCCGGCCGCC
>DYLT01000433.1:2203-3030 GCA_020721945.1 Blastopirellula marina | reverse complement strand
GACGCGAGCGGTTCGGGCACGGGCGCTGCCTCGCTGCCGATCACCCAGACCGCCGCGGTGTCGCCCGCCGCTCCTGCCGCCACGACGTCATCCACCGCGCCGGACGAGGCATCGTCGTCGGCCAGCGCGAGTGGCGGCTCGGCCACCGGCACCGATTCCCAGTCGCCTCCAGGCGGTATTTGGATTGTTCAGCTTCGCGGTTACCACTACCACAACAGCGACAAGGCCGGCGTGAATCAGGGGGCGGAGTACGTTCGCAACACCCTGATTCGCCATTTGCGGGAAGGCCGCGTTTACATGCTGAACGGCGGCACCCAGCCCGAGTGGGTCGCGATGAAAGACCTCGGGGTGAAGTTCCCCGCGCTGGTCAATCCCGGTCGTCCGGTTCCCGACGTGCTGTATGCCCCGGAAGCCATGATGCTTAGCTCGGGCGGGCCAGGGATGATGTCCGGGACGCCAGGCATGCCGACGATGCCTTCGCCGGGATATCCTTCGGGCTCCCGGCCGATGGGTTCGCCCGGGATGTCGGCCCCCGGCTCGCCCGGCTCCATGCCCGGCGGAATGCCTGGAGGCATGCCCGGCGGGATGCCCGGGGCCATGCCGGGCGGTTATACCGGCTCGGGAGTGTCGGGCACGGGTCTTCCGGAGAACGCCGTCCCGGTGAAACGGTTCGATTTCACGGTGCAGTTCCTTTGGGAGCCCACGTCGGCAACGCAACGCAAGCAGAGACAATTGGGAACCGAGGCGTCGGTCGTCCCGGCGCCGGGCGCGCCAGCCGGCACCTCGGATGCGTCCGGTGTGCCGCCGGGCGCGCCGGCGGGAACCGT
>DYLT01000433.1:0-2156 GCA_020721945.1 Blastopirellula marina | reverse complement strand
CCGGCCCCTGCGGCGCCCGCCGCCCCGGCAACGCCCGCACCGTCCAGTCCGCCTGGAGCCAAACCTGCCTAAGAGACCCGCGCCGTGCGTGGTCCCCAGGAGTACGATCATGGACCAACTCAAAGTCGCTTTGGCCGTGCTGAAGAAGCACCATTTCTGGGTGCTGTTCGGAGTCGTGCTGCTGGTCGGTCTGGCGATCTGGCACACGGCGGCTGCCAGCCTCTCCGAGCAGTACGCCAAGCGCAAGGGCGAGTTGGAGAGCACGAAGAAGGCCGTGGCCGAAATCGCCAGCGCCGCAAACCCGCCCAATGTTCAGGTGGTCGATGCCATCAAGCAGTCGCATGGGCAGTTGCGCGAGGAGGTTTATCGGGCTTGGGAGTACCTTTACAGCCTTCAGCAACAGAACAACCCGTGGCCCAATCTCGGTCCCGAGTTCGCCCAGATGATCGCGCAACTGACGGCCGAGGAGCTGAAGAACCCCGACCAACCGTTGGAGATCCCGGTCGAGTTCCGCGAAGTGTACCTCTATTTCATCGAAAACCACATCAAGACGTTGGGCGACATCATCCAGGCTCGTCGGCCTGTCGTGCTGGAGGATGAAGAGTCGGGCGGAACGTCCAAGGCGAAGGGTGACACCAAGACCGAGGATCCGAGCAAGGCGAAGACCGAAGCCGCGGCCAATGCCCAGGGAAGCGACACGGCCGCCGCGGACGCGACCGGCGCGAGCGAAACCAAGGCCCAAGAGAAGACCCGTTCGTCCAAGAAGTACGCCCGGAGAAACCCCATGATGCCGGGAATGACCCCGGGGATGATGCCCGGCGGGTCGCCCGAAACAGGAAGCATGTTGTATGGGTCCTCTCCGGGTGGGGTGGGCGTCGAAATGACGGGGGTGGTGGATTGGCTCGACGAGCCCGCGATCTTGACGCGATTCGCGTGGCAAACGACGCCCACGACCGAGCAGGTTCGCCTCGCCCAGGAGGACCTGTGGGTTTACGAGGCCCTGCTGCGCATCATCGCCGCCACGAACTACCCAGCCAAGACCCAGTACGCGGCCGCCGTCAAGAGGATCTTCAACCTGGAAATCGGCCAGCAAGCAGCCGTGGCGTTCCAGGCGGGACGTCAAGCGGGTGGCGGGATGATGGGCGGCTATTCCGGCATGATGATGGGGGCGGGCGGGTACCCGGGTATGTCCGGCATGTCGGGTTACCCAGGGATGGGTGGTGGCTCGCCCGCCTACCCGGTCGGCTCTGCGTCCGGAAGTCCCGAGGCCCCCACCGGCTCCGGAAGCACCGAAACCATGCCATCGCCCACTCCGGAAACCTCCGGGATGCCGGGCATGATGGGAACGGGCGTCTATTCCATCGGGCAGATGCTCCGAAATGGTCGGTATGTGGATCAGAACGGTCGTCCCCTGGCAGCCGACGAGAAGCCGCCGTTCGCCGAGTTCAAAATGATGCCGGTACGGATGTACCTCCTCGTCGATCAGCGGCGGTTGCCCAGGCTGCTGGCCGCCTGCGCGAACTCGAGCATGCCCGTCGAGGTCCGCCAGCTCAAACTCCGACCTGAGCAAGGTGGCATCGACTTCAGCGTCCTGAGCGCCGGCGGCATGTCCAGCGCGATGTCGGGGTACCCAGGTGCCAGCCCGGGGATGTCGGGCTACCCGGGTGCCAGCCCTGGAATGTCGGGCTACCCAGGCGCCAGCCCGGGGATGTCGGGGTACCCAGGTGCCAGCCCCGGGATGTCGGGCTATCCAGGGGGCAGCCCTGGAATGTCCGGCTACCCAGGCGCCAGCCCAGGGATGTCGGGGTACCCAGGGGGCGGCCCCGGGATGTCCGGCTACCCAGGGGGAAGCCCCGGCTCCTCGCCGGATGGCCCCGGCAGCGGGTACAGCCGAACGATGGGGGGTTCGGGCGGGACCTTGTCCGCCGAGGACTCGTTCGACGTCCCCACCGAAATCCTCGGTATCATCTACATCTTCAATCCTCCGAACCGTAGCAAGCTGGGAACCGGGGCGGTGTCGGTCGCGACCGCAAGCGGTGCCACGCCGGCCGATTCCCAGGCCACGCCAGCGCCGGCCGCGCCGGGGGCTGCCGCGGCCTCGCCTGCCGGCGTCGGGGCGCCACCGGCAGTGGCTCCTGCGGGAGTGCCGCCGGCTG
>DYLT01000432.1 GCA_020721945.1 Blastopirellula marina | reverse complement strand
GTGGGCCACGGCCAGATGTTACGGCTGCCGTACCCCAGCTACATCCTCTACCGGTCGCTGGCTCAGATCCAGGGCGCGCGAAGCGACGAGGTGCGCTTCGAGCCGGACTGGTCGCTTCCGGCACGGTTCGCCGCGCCGGCCGACGGGCTGCGATTGGCCTTCTTGCCGAACCCCAACAGCCCATCGGGAACCGTCGTCCCGCCGGACCAGGTGCTCGGCCTCGCCGAGCGCCTGCCCTGCCCGCTGCTGGTCGACGAGGCCTACGCCGACTTTGCCGAGACCCATTGCCTTGAACTGGTGGCGCGGAACGACAAGATCCTCGTGTCGCGGTCGCTCAGTAAATCGTACGCCCTGGCAGGGTTGCGGTTCGGCTACGTGGTGGCCCAGCCCCCGATGATCGAGCAGATGGTCAAAGTGAAAGACTCGTACAACTGCGACGCGTTGTCGATCGCCGCCGCCACGGCCGCACTGGCCGACCGCGACTGGCTGGCCGAGAACCGCGCGAAGATCGTGGCCACGCGGCGCCGGCTCGTGGAGCGAATGCGGGCGTTGGGGTTCTCGGTGGTCGACTCCCAAGCCAATTTCACTTGGAACGTCCACCCCAAGCAGCCCGCTCGACCCCTCTACGAGGAACTCAAACGGCGCCGCATTCTGGTCCGATACATGGACTACCCCGGTTGGGGCGACGGCCTGAGGGTCAGCGTCGGAACCGACGCCGACATTGACGCCTTCCTCGATCAACTCCGGTCGATGCTTTGAGATCGGCCGGGTGTGCGGGGGACTGGCACGCCCGGCGTGCCGTGATGGGCGTGTGTGGGCTTGGCTCGGGGGGACGCACCCGTCGTCATGGGGGACCGTCGGTCGAGCGGTTGGGCGTCGTCGGGATCGCTCGGCCCATGCCGCGTCCTTGCATCGCCCGCCATCCGGCGGGTATAGTGAAGGGGTACCTATCGGCAGCCGCCGCCGGTTTGATGCGGCGCATTGCCGCGATCGCGAGAAATGACCTGTTTCGAGGAGCGTACCGAACCGATGACGACACGAATCTTGACGGCATTGTGGATGGCCCTGGTGCTCGGGCTGTTGGCATGGGGCGTCCAAGCGGCCGACGAGGCAAAGACGGGTCCCAACGGCGAGAAGCTCGTCGTGGTGGACATCAAATTGCCCAAGCCGCTTTTCCAGGGCACGCCGAAGAACATCAAGCCGGCCCCCACCCTGGAGAAGTATCACGAGAAGCCGCGGCCCCCGTTCTACGCTCCCGAGGGGGTGGTGCTGCTTTCGGCCGGCAAGAAGGTGACGTCCAGTGATATGGCCCCCATTGTGGGCGAGCTGAACCTGGTGACCGACGGCGACAAGGAGGGGTCTGACGGCAGTTTCGTCGAGCTGGGGCCCGACAAGCAATGGGTTCAGATCGACCTCGAGAAGCCCGCCGAGATTTACGCCGTCGTGGTGTGGCACTTCCACGCCGAGGGCCGGATCTATCACGACGTGGTCATCCAGATCGCCGACGACCCCGATTTCATCGAGAACGTGAAGACGGTCTTCAACAACGACTTCGACAACTCGTCGGGGCTGGGATTGGGCAAGAACCTCGAGTACATCGACGACTATAAGGGCAAACTGATCGAAATCAAGGACGCCCAGGGCAAGCCCGTCAAGGGCCGCTATGTGCGACTCTACTCGAAGGGCAACACCTCGAACGACATGAATCACTACGTCGAGGTGGAAGTGTTCGGGCGGCCGGCGAAATGACGCCGCGCCGGGGCACGGCCCTTTTCTCCCTCGCGATCGTGTTGCTGGCCGCCGGGGCCCTGGCCTTTCGGGTGCCCCGGCTGGCCGAGCGCCCGATGCACGGCGACGAGGCGAACCAGGCCTACAAGGCCGGTTGGCTCTTCGATCGGGGCGAGTACCAGTACGACCCCCACGAGTACCACGGCCCGACCCTCTATTGGCTCACGCTGCCGTCGCTGTGGCTGTCGGCCGACAGCTATGCCCAAAGCGACGAGTCCGATTACCGCATCGTGGCCGTTGTCTTTGGCGTGGGGCTGGTGTTGTTGCTGCCCCTGGTCGCCAGAGCGATCGGGTACGGCGCGGCGCTGGGCGCCGGGGTCTTTACGGCCATTTCGCCCGCGATGGTCTTCTACGCGCGCTACTACATCCAGGAGACGCTCCTGGTGTTCTTCACGTTTGGCGCGATGGCTTGTGGCTGGCGATATGTTCGCGGGCGATCGTGGGGCTTTGCCGCGGCGGCGGGGGCCTTCGTGGGACTGATGTTCGCCACCAAGGAGACCTGGATCCTAGCCGCGGCCGCCGCGGCGATCGGCGTGGCCTTCACGGCGGTCTGGATTCGGCTGCGCGAGGGCGCCTGGCCCGCTTGGCGCGCCGCCTTGCGCCCGGGACCGGCGGCGGCCGCGCTGGCCGCGGCGTGCCTGGTGGCCGTGCTTTTCTACTCGTCGTTCGGAACGCACTGGCAAGGCGTTGTCGATTCGGTCGCCGCGTATGCCACGTATTTCCGGCGCGGCACCGAGGCCGGCGATCACACCCATCCGTGGCATTTCTATCTCGAACGCCTGGCGTTCTACCGCCCCGCCCGCGGCTTCTTCTGGAGCGAAGGATTGATCCTCGGCCTGGCCGCGGTGGGCTTTCTCGGCTCGCTGGCGCGGCGTGTGCCCGGCGGCGAGGATGTTCGGGAAGGCGGCGAAAACCTGGTCCGCTTTCTCGGATTCTACTCGCTGGCCCTCGCGGCGGTCTACTCGGCAATCCCCTACAAGACACCCTGGTGCATGTTGAGCTTCGTTCATGGGATGATTCTGCTGGCCGGCGTCGGTGCATGGCGCTTGGTGCGCTGGGCGCCGCGTCGATTCTTCGGGGTTCCGAAGGCGCTGGTGGCGATGGCGATTGCGGCGGGGGTGGTCCAGCTCGCATGGCAGAGCTACCGGTTGAACTACGTGTTCTCGACCGATCAGCAGCGCAACCCGCACGTCTACGCGCACACGTCGAGAAACGTGCTCGACCTGGCCCGTTTCGTGGAGAACCTG
>DYLT01000057.1 GCA_020721945.1 Blastopirellula marina | reverse complement strand
GAGGTCGATCCGGCCACCGGCAAGCCTGCCGGCCCCGAGTTGCTCTGGGAGGCCGAGGTGAACCGGCGCGAACGGGGGTATTACAATCCCGTCGATTGCTTCGTGGTGGATCAGCTTGTCGAGGCGGCCGAGAAGACCGGCCTGTACCTTCAGTTGACGATCCTCACGCGCGACCTCTACATGCACGCGCTGAAGAACCCCAAGAGCCCCGAGTACGATCGAGCCATCGCCGACGCCCGAAAGCTACTGCGGTATGCCGTGGCCCGCTGGGGCTACTCGACCCACGTGGCCGCGTGGGAGTATTTCAACGAGATCGACCCGGGGTTGCCGACCGACCGGTTCTACGCCGAGGTGGGCAAGTCGCTCGAGGAGATCGACCCCTACCGCCACCTGCGCACCACGAGCACCTGGCATCCGTCGCCCAAGGACTGGAACCATGCGCAACTGGATATCGCCCAGGCGCACCACTACCTCCGGCCCGATTCGAAGGAAGGGTTCAAGGACGAAGTGGACGTGCTGCTCCAGCAAACGCGCCGCCTCTTGCGCCAAACGCCCGGCAAGCCGGCCATGATGGCGGAATTCGGCCTTGCCGAGAACAACTTCCAACGCAGCGGCTATATGAAGCAGGACGCCGAGTTGGTCCATTTTCACAACGCGATCTGGGCCTCGGCGCTTTCGGGATCGGCGGGTACGGCGGCCTTCTGGTGGTGGGAGTTGCTCGATACGATGGATGCCTACCGCCATTACCGGCCGCTTTCGGCCTTCCTGGCCGACGTGCCCTGGACCACCGCGGCCCTGCGCGAGGCCTCGGCCACGGCCACCCAAAGCGTGCGCGTGGTCGGCCTGGCGGGGGATGCGTGCGCGTACCTGTGGCTCTTCAACCCCCAGGCCTGCTGGTGGAACCTCGTGGTCGAAAAGAAGACGCCCGCGCCGATCGACAAGGCGTCGCTCGAAGTCCGCGGTCTGGCCCCCGGCACGTATCGGGTGGAGTGGTGGGACCCCTACACCGGCAACCGCATCGGGACGGCCCGGGCGGCAGCCGACCGCGGGATCGTGCAAGTTGCGGTGCCGCCCTTTGCCCGCGACACGGCGTGCAAGGTGGTCCGCTCGAAGGACTGAATCGAGCCGCCGTCTCGACAACGACTACCAATCCTGTGGAATCGGCTGCCGGTCGGCGATCTCGGCCAGACGGACGAACACCTGGCGGTCGATGGTTTGGGAGATGAACCTCGCCGAGCCGTCGCACAAAGCGGCGACAAAGCCCCCAGGATGGGCTTTGCCCAGTCCCTCGAGCGGGCGCTGGGGGTTGAAGTCGATGTCTTCGGGTTTGGTCCACACGACCGCCCGGTCGGGATCGACCTCGACGAACATCAGCGTGTTCGACGCTCCATCGCGGATGTCTGCAATCTGCCGCGCCTTGTCGGCCTCGAAAAGCGTGCCCTTGCCCACCAGGCCGACGTAATGCGCCTTGCCTGGCTGCGGCGGGGCGCTGGGGTTCTGGTAGACTCGGGGCATCAAGGGGATGAGCTTCCGATTGTGCTCGCTGTCCCAGGGCTCGTCGAGGTGGAACTGCTTGTAGAGGTTCTCCTCCTCCAGAAAGGGCAAGAGATGCACCCGCCAGCTCAACAACGGCTTTCCCTGGGCATCGAAGTTGGCCCGGGCGGGGAACCGGCGATGCGTGTCGTGGTAATTGTGCATTGCCAAGGCGAGCTGCTTGAGGTTGTTGGTCGACTGGGAGCGCCGGGCGGCTTCGCGGGCGGCCTGGACGGCCGGCAACAACAGCGCCACAAACACCCCGATCGTCGCGATCTGGATCTGCTCGCCGGCCTGGAACGAGAGGGTCAAGGTGTCGCCGGTTCGTTTCGGCCGAAAGAGCCGCGCGAAGCGATCCAACATCCGTTTCGCATAGTGCGCCGCCGCTTGCTCGACGGGATCCTCGCTCGCACCCTTGCGGCCGATTTCGGCTTCGGCCATCTGCCGCGCGGTGCGCATCAGCCCGTCGACGATCTTCTCGAGTTCTTTGGCGGCCGCCTCGTCGTTGGCCCGCACGACGAGCGACATCCCGCCGTCGCTCACCAGATGCGCCTTGGCCTCGACCGAAAAGACCAGTCCCGGGACTCTCTTGACGCTTTCGAACGGCGGGGGCACGGGGGCCATGGCCAACGGGGCGGCGATCCGCCCGCGCAGCGTCTCGATGTCGATGACGGCGGCCAGGTCGGGGGTTGCGCCGATGGCGCCGAGGAGGCGGCTGACCTTGCCCTCCTTCGGCGCGGCGTGGTTCTTGACCATCTTGCGCACCAGGGCATCATGGCCCAAGAGCACGGTGCGGTGGTCGGGCAAGAAGATGCTGGCGTCCGCCGCGCTTTTGGCGCGGTCGTAGCTCTTGCCCTCGAACTCGTCCTTGACCGTATTCTGCTTCAGCGGCAACAGAAGCCCCTTTTCGTCGACCAAAGCGGCAAAGCGCAACAGCCAGCCCACCTGCGGTTCGCCGGTTTGGGGTAGCTCGATCACGATGATGGCCTGCTCGACTTGCACGGGGTCGAAGCCGGCCTCTTTCTTGCCCGCCGCAGTGATGATCTCGATGGGCAGCATCTCCGATTCGGGGGCAGTCAGCACGCGGCGGGGGTGTGCCACCACCGCCGCCACCGCGTCCGGGGTGACAAAGCCCAGGTCGAGTTTGGCGGCTTGCGCCGGGACCGTCTTGGCCGCACGGGGGGCGGCCGGACGCGCCTTGGGACCGCCCTGCCGCTCGGCCGCCGCGGCGGTCGACCCCGGGGGACCCAACCAAGGCGCATCCACGGTGCCCAATAGGGGGGCATCGATCATGGCTCCAACGAGCATCCAGCAAATCACCGCTCGAGAGGACCGCCGCATTCGGCACCTCGCTTTCGAAGGAAGACGAGAAGGTCAGACCGCGCTTCGTGGCTGGCCACCATTCTATACGGGCCGGCGTACCCCTTCCAGCACGTCGCGTGCGTTCCAGGTCCCCGGACCGCCGCGGCGAGGGCGGCGAGGGAACTGGGAACCTGTCGAACGTTGGTGGAAAGAACGGTGCCCCACGCACCCTCCAAGGGCGTCGGAGAAACCCGTGGTATTCCGCGGGGTTGAATACTCTTAGCGGGCGGAAATCGTGGCTGCTGTCTGGTCGGCGTGCGCCGGTTCGCCTAGACTGGAAGGGATCGCCCCGGAGTGTCCGGGGTCCTTCCGAAATAGCTTCCCCGACGAGCGCCCCCCGGTGCCTGTCAGCGAGTCCTCCGCCCAGCGACACGCCTTGCGCGACCCGGACGTCCGGCTGATGCTCGAGGTCCGGGAGGACAACGCCGCCGCGTTCGAGGAGCTGATGCTCCGTTACCAGAATCGGGTGGTGACGGTGTTGGAGCATCTGGTGGGCGACCGCGACCAGGCGGAGGACCTGGCCCAGGAGGTGTTCTTGCGCGTCTATCGGGCGCGCAAGACGTATCAGCCTGGGGCGAAGTTCGCGACGTGGCTTTTCACGATCGTCAACAACGCGGCCTCGAATGCGTTGCGCGCGCAGCGCCGGCGGCGCGAGGTGAGTCTTCGGGTCGGCGAGAGCGAGTCCTCGGGTGCCGCGTCGCTGGATCGCCTCGTGCTGGCGCCCAGCGGCCAGATGCCCGCCCGGCAAATCGACAAGGCCGAGATGCGGGAGGTCATTCGACTGGCGGTGTGTTCGCTGAACGAGCGGCAGCGGTTGGCGGTCCTGTTGTGCAAGTTCGAGGAGATGAGCTACTCCGACATCGCCGAAGCAATGCAGATGTCTCCGCAGGCCATCAAGTCGCTTTTGTCTCGGGCGCGGGTGAACCTGCGCGAGGTTCTGGAGCCGTACTTGGAGCACGGCCAATGGCCCGTTCCGCCGGATCGCCCGGGCCGCCCGGCCTGCCCGGACCGCGCGGAAGGACAAGGAAAGGGAGACTGACGGAGATCGCGCCATGCCGAACGACGCGCCGCAGCCGGAACCCGGGAATGCCCCCACCCCTCTGGAAGAATCGTTGGTGGCCTACCTCGACGGCGAACTGGGGTCGGAGGAGTCGCGGCGCATCGAAGAGTTGCTCTCGGCGGATCCGCGTGCGCGCAGCACGCTCGAACGCCTGGAGCGCACATGGCGCCTTCTGGATTCGTTGGGCCGCTCCGAGGTGGACGAGCAGTTCACGCAGACGACCCTCGAGCTGGTGACCGTGGCCGCCGAGGACGACGTGCGGCGCTGGCGGCACGAGGGACGGCGGTGGCCGATGCGGCGGTGGCTTTTGGGCACCCTGTCCGCGTTGGCGGCGGGGGTGGTGGGCTTCGTGTCGGTCGCCGCACTGCGGCCGGACCCCAACCGCCAGCTCCTCGAGAATCTCCCGGTCATTGAGGATCTCGACGAATACCGCCAGATCGACGCGGTCGAATTCCTTCGTTTGCTGCACCAAGAGGGGTTATTCGGCAGGGAGGTGGGCGATGAATCGTGACGGGCGCACGATTCGCCTTGCCGTGGGCATCGCGGTCGGCGCGATGGCGCTGGCCGGGACGTGCCTGTGGTGGTTGGCCTCCGGCGCCCTGGCCGAGGACCCGCTGGCCGACCGCCGCGCGCGGGTCGAATCGCTCAGCGCGGCGGCCAAGGAGGATCTTCTGGAGCACTACCGGCGTTTCGCGAAGCTTGATCCGGTCGAGCAGGAGCGCATTTGCCAGCTGCACGCCGAGTTGGAACAGGATCCCGAAAGCGCGGAGCTGCGCCGCGTGATGCTCAACTATTACGACTGGCTCAAGACGCTGCCGCCCTACCAGCAGGCCGAACTCCGCGAGTTGCCCCCCGCGCGCCGGGTGCAACACGTCAAACGGCTGTTGGAACAACAACAGCAGCACTCGCACAAGAAGCTCAAGGGGCCGGCCCTGGCCGATGCGCTGCGCGACTACCGGCTGGGGAAAGGGCCGCTTCAACCGGGCGGGAAACGCTCGGCGTGGCTGAGCCCCCAGGACGTCGAAGGCATTCTCCAGTGGTTCGACCGCTATGTCGGCCGCCACGGGGCGCAGATTCTCGAGGCCCTTCCGGAGGCCCAGCGCAAACAGTTCGGCCGCGAGTTGGCGCAAACCAAGGACCCGCTCCGCCGCCACGAGATATTCATGTCGATGTGGCTGCGGATTCAGCTCGAGAACGCCGCGAAGGTGCCGCCGCCCAGCCCCGACGACCTCGCCGATCTGCGTTCGCGTCTGTCGCCCGACACCCGGCGCCGGCTCGCGGAACGGTCCCCGGCCGAGCAGTGGCGCACCATTTCCAGCGTGGTGCCGCTGTTCGTGCTTCAGCAGTACGCGGCGCGGCGCATGGACGGGGCACTGCCGGCCGTCACCGAGGAGGAGCTGGCGCAGTTCTTCGAAAAGGAACTCAAGCCCTGGCAGCGCGATCAACTGCTCAGCCTGCCGAGCGACGACATGACCCGGGAATTGTGGCGGGCGTACATCCGCTGGAAGCTCTCGCAGTTGCCTCGGGCGCAGGGACGGGCCGCCGAAGGCGGCGCCAAGGCCAAACGTCTCGAGGGTGCCCGTGGTGCCCCCAAGGCGGTCCCTTGGCCCGCCAAACCGGCGACTAGATCCCTGGCGCCGTAATCGACATCGACATCAGCATCAACCTCAGGGCTCGTGGAGCAACCCCTCATGCGCACTCCTTCGTGCAACCGACGCGAGGTTCTGGCAGCAGGCGTGGGCTGGTCGATGGCGGCCGTTCTGGCGGCCAGGCCGACCGATGCCGGGGAATCACCGCCCCGGCAGGACCTGCACGTGGCGATCAACCAGTGGTCGGTCGGCGCGATGCGCGCCCGCGACACGAAGCAGCCCGCCAGGTCGCAGGACGAGCAACTCGCCGAACTGGCCGTCTGCGGTATCGACGGCCTCGAGCCGGGCCTCCACACGCCGGAGCAGGCCGAGGCCATGGCCGCCAGCCTGAAGAAGCATGGCTTGGAAATGCGGTCCATCTACACGGGCAGCAGCCTGATCGACCCGGCTACGGCGGAAAAGGAGATCGCCCGGATCGTCGCCCTCGCGAAGCGTGCGAAGGCCTTTGGGACGAAGATCGTCGTGACCAATCCCAGTCCCCTGGGCGATCCTCGCGGAAAGACCGACGCCCAGCTCATCGCCCAGGCCGAGGGGCTCAACCGGCTGGGGCGCGAACTGGCCGCGATGGGGATGACGCTGGCCTTCCACAATCACCGCGTCGAGATGGAGCACGCGGCCCGGGAATTCCACCACATGATGCTGGGCACCGAACCCGGCTGCCTGTCGCTGTGCCTGGACGCCCACTGGGTCTACCGCGGAGCGGGGCACTCGCAGGTCGCGCTGCGGGACATCGTCAAGCTCTATGGCCGGCGGGTCGTCTCGTTGCACCTGCGCCAGTCCAACGGCCACGTCTGGAGCGAGACCTTCGGCGACGGCGACATCGACTACCGGGTCCTGGGCAAGGCCCTCGCCGCGGCGGGCGCCAAGCCGCTGTTGGTCTTGGAGCAAGGCCCGGAAAACGGTACGCCCAAGACCCTGGAAGTCGCCGAAGCCCACCGGCGCAGTTGCCAGTACGCCAGGCAAGTCTTCTCGGCGTGCTTCCGGTAAGCGTCGCGTCGGCCCTCGCGGAGGCTTCACGATGGAACGCCTGGTAAGCCTGCTCGGGCTGGGCGTGGTGTTGCTGTTGGCCTGGCTGATTTCGGAGAACCGCCGCTGCATGAACTGGCGGCTGATCGCCAGCGGGATCGGACTTCAGGTGCTCTTGGCGATGGTCCTGCTCTGGACATCGCCCGGCCAGGCGGTCTTCCAGGCCGCGCGCGACTTCATCACCCGGCTCGTCGAGTTCTCCGATGCCGGGGCCGAGTTCGTGCTGGGCTCGGGCGACCCCGCGATGCCCGAAACGTTCAAGCACCATTACATGGCCTTCAAGGTGCTGCCGACGATCATCTTCGTTTCGACCGTCATGGCCGTGCTCTTCCATCTGGGCGTCATGCAGTGGGTCGTCAAAGGGATGGCCTGGATCATGGTGCGGGTGATGGACACCTCGGGTACCGAGTCGCTGGCCGCAGCCGCCGAGGTCTTCGTCGGCATGACCGAGTCGCCCTTGGTGATCCGGCCGTACCTCGAGACCATGACCCGGTCCGAGATCGTGGCCATGATGACGGCCGGCATGGGCACGGTGGCCGGAGGAGTGATGGCGGCCTACGTGGGCATGGGGATCGACGCCGGGCACCTTCTGGCCGCTTCCTTGATGGCGGCCCCGGCCTCGTTGGTCATCGCCAAGATCCTGGTCCCCGAGACCGAGGAATCGCTCAGCAAGGGCGTGGTCCGCATCGACGTGCCGCGCACCGACGTGAACGTGCTCGACGCCGCCTGCCGCGGCGCCTCCGAGGGCCTGAAGTTGGCCTTGAACGTGGCCGCCATGCTCGTCGCGTTCGTGGCTCTGGTCCACGCGCTGAACTGGGCCTTGGGCCTCTTGCCCGCCCTGGGCGGCGCGCCCGTGTCGCTCGAACGGATCCTCGGCTGGTGCATGGCGCCGCTGGCGTGGGTGCTGGGCGTGCCGTGGAACGATGCCCCGACCGTGGGGATGCTGTTGGGCAAGAAAATCGTGCTCAACGAGTTCCTCGCCTATGGCGATCTCCAGGCCCTGCGCGCAAGCCTCTCGCCCCGCTCGGTGGTCATCGCCACCTATGCCCTGTGCGGGTTCGCCAACTTCGGCTCGGTGGCCGTGCAGATCGGGGGCATCGGCGGGTTGGTCCCCTCGCGCCGGTCGATCTTCGCCCGCTACGGCCTGCGCGCTATGATCGGCGGCGCGTTGGCCACGCTGATGACCGCGTGCATCGCAGGGATGTTGGTCGGAGAGCCGAACGGTTAGAATGTCGCCATTCACGCGTTGACCTTCGACTCTTGGCATTCGACCTTTCCTTGTTTTGCGGAAACCTGGGGAGCACACCATGAAGGTCCTGGGCATCTCGGGCAGCCCGCGCTCGGGCGGAAACACCGATATCCTCGTCCACGCGGCGCTGGGCGTGCTGGTCGATCAGGGGTTCGAGACCGAGTTCGTTTCCCTGGCCGACCGGCCCATCCGGCCGTGTATGGCCTGCCGCGGCTGCGCGACGGCCGAGGGACTGCGATGCGTTCAGGAGGACCCGGCGTTCGAAGGGATGATCGAGAAGTTCTGCGCCGCCGACGGGATTCTCGTCGGGTCGCCCGTCTATTTCGGGTCCGCCACGCCCCAGACCATGGCCCTGTTGGACCGCGTCGGCTACGTGGCCCGGATGAAGCAGAACTTTCTACGGCGCAAGGTGGGCGCCGCCCTCGTCGTCGCCCGCCGCGCAGGACAGAACTTCACCTTCGCCCAATTGAACTACTTCTTTTTGATCAACGAAATGATCGTGCCGGGCTCGTCCTATTGGAACATCGCGTTCGGGCTGGAGAAGGGCCGGGTGAAGGAAGACACCGAAGGCATGGCCACGGTCCGCAACCTCGCCGTGAACATGGCCTGGTTGCTCAAGAAGTTGGGAAAGGAGTAGGTGATCTGAGTCGCGTTCTTCAGTTCGGCGCGGGCAAGTTCCTTCGCGCGTTCGCCGACCTGTTCCTCCACGAACTGGACGAACAGGGCGCCGGGGCGGCGCGCGCCGTGGTGGTCCAATCGACCGGATCGCAGCGCGCCCGGGCCTTCGACGCGGCGGGCGGGCGGTACCACGTCGCGCTGCGCGGGCTTTGCGCGGGGCGTGTTGTCGATTGCGTCGTCGAGGTGCATTGCGTCGAGCGAGCCCTGGCCGCCCGCACCCAATGGAGCGAGGTCCTGGACGCGGCCCGATCCGAGCGCCTGCGGGCCGTCGTCTCGAACGCCACGGAGGCGGGCTACGCGCTGGAGCCAGGCGACCGGCCCGATGCGGCGCCGCCGGAGTCATTCCCCGCCAAACTGCTGGCCGTCTTGCAAGCCCGCTTCGTGGCCGGCCTGCCCGGCGTCACCGTGCTGCCGTGCGAGCTGGTCGAGCAGAACGCCCAGCGCCTACGCGACTTGGTTCTCGAACAGGCCGTCCGGTGGTCGTTGCCCGAACCGTTGCTCGCGTGGCTTCGTCGCGACTGCGCCTGGCGGAACACGCTGGTCGATCGGATCGTCGCGGCGCCGAAGCCCGAGGACCCCTGGGCCGCGGCCGATCCCCTGTTCGCCGTGGCCGAACCCTTTGCGCTATGGCTTGTCCAGGGGGCGTCGCCGGTGCCGTGTTTTTCCGCCCACCCTTCGGTCCGGCAGGTCGATGACCTCGGCCCATGGGTCCTGCGCAAGGTGCGGATCCTCAACGGCGCGCATACGGCACTGGTGGCCAAGGCCCTGCCGCGCGGTTGCCGCACGGTGCGCGATGCCGTGCTGGATCCACAGATCGGCGCCTGGCTGCGGAGGCTGTTGTTCGACGAGATCGTTCCGACGCTGGAGGGCCGCGCCGACGCGCCCGGGCCATTCGCCGAGCAGGTCCTCGAGCGGTTCGCCAATCCGTTTCTCGATCACCGCCTGGCCGATATCGCCCTGCACCACGAGGTGAAGGTCCAGATGCGGCTTCTCCCCACGCACGCCGACTACTGCCGCCGGTTCGGCCGGGCGCCGCCCCTGTTGGACGCACTGCTGGCCGGGCGAGGGTGACTGGCGCCGGTCAATCGCCGAACCGTCGGGTCAGATTGCCGTAGGCGTCGATCCTCCGATCGCGCAGGAACGGCCAGTGCGTCCGCACCAGATCGATCTGGTCGAGCTGGCACTCGACGACAAGGGTCTCGTCGCCGTCGTGGCTGGCGCGGGCGAGGACGTTTCCGTTGGGATCGGCCACGAACGACGCGCCCCAGAACTCCAATCCGCCCTCGACGCCCGTCCGGTTCACGGCGGCCACGAACACCCCATTGGCGATCGCGTGGCTGCGCATCATCGTTTCCCATGCCGAGTGCTGGCTGGCGCCGAACGCCGGTTTCTCGGCGTGCAGCCAGCCGATCGCCGTGGGGTAGAAGAGGATGTCGGCCCCGGTCAGGGCGGTCAGCCGGGCGGCCTCGGGAAACCACTGGTCCCAGCACACGCACACGCCCAGCCGGCCGTAGCGCGTGGCAAAACTGCAAAACCCCAAATCGCCCGGGGTAAAGTAGAACTTCTCGTAGTACAGCGGGTCGTCGGGAATGTGCATCTTGCGGTACCGGCCGGCCAGCCGTCCGTCGGCGTCGAACACCACGGCCGTATTGTGATACAGCCCTGGCGCGCGCCGCTCGAAAAGCGAGGCGACCAGCGCCACGCCATGCCGGCGCGCGGCCTCGCCCAAAACCTCGCTGGTCGGCCCGGGAATGGGCTCCGCCTCGGCGAAATGCCGATGGTCTTCGCTCTGGCAGAAGTACCGCCCGGCGAACAATTCCGGCAGGCCGACGATGTGTGCCCCCCGCGCCGCGGCGTCGGCGATCCGGCCTAGCGCCGTCTCGACGTTCCTCGATTTGCTTTCGGCGCAGCGCATCTGGACCAGCGCGAGAGTAACCGTGGGGGGCGTTGCCATGGGCGGTCGAAGGCGGTGGGCGATGCGGAGGATCTCGAATGACGCCGCATTATACCGAGGTTTGGCCTTCATGGGACGAGTTCGTGCCCCCGAAACACCCCGCATGGTCGGCGAGCCTCGCCGAGACCACCAGAGTGCTTCGCCGGATACCCCCTGCTCGGGTGGCGGTCATACACGCCCCGGTGTCATGAAACGGCGCGTGGCGACCAAGCCTCTTGCCAACGCCCCGGGCGGCTGTGCCGCATGGGGTAGCGCGAGGGCCTTCATTCATGGGCCGTTGATCCGTAAGATTGATGGTTCGCACTTGAGGACCCCTTGGCGTGGGAGGACTGTACGTGAATCCGAGCGACGGCGTTTGCCCTTCGCCCATCGACTGGGCGCGGTTCGTGGAGATCGTTGGCGGTCACGAGCGGTTTTTGCTCACCACGCACGTCCGGCCCGACTGCGACGCCATCGGCAGCACGATGGCGCTGGCCCGGGTGCTGGATCGGTTGGGCAAGAGCGTGACGATCGTCACCGCGTTCGACATGCCCCGCACCTTCCGCTTTTTGGATCCCGACGGCAGATTCCGGCGGATCGGCCGCGACGTATCGTGCGACCGACTCGCCGCGATCGAGGTCTTGATGGTCCTCGACACCAGTGCCTGGGCCCAACTGGGCGAAATGGGCGATCTGGTCCGCACGACTCGTGCCATGAAGGTCGTCCTGGACCATCACGTCACCTCGGACGACCTCGGGGCGACTTTGTTCAAAGACACCCGGGCCGAAGCGACCGGCCGGCTGGTCTTCGAGGCGGCCAGCCAACTCAAAGTGCCCATCACGCCCGAGATCGCCAGGCCGCTGTTTGCCGCGCTGGCCACGGACACGGGCTGGTTTCGCTTCGCGTCGACGACGCCCCAGACCTATCGCCTGGCGGCCGTGCTGACCGAGGCGGGCGCGGTACCGCACCAGATGTACAAGGATCTTTACGAGAACGACAGCCCGGGGCGGCTTCGGTTGGTCGGCCGGGCTCTGGCCCGGGTCAAGACCGAATCGGACGGGCGGCTCATTCATACGTACCTCGCGTTGAACGATTTCGCCGAGGCCGGCGCGGTTCCTTCGGACAGCGAGGACATCATCAATCTGACCCTGGCGGCGGGCGGGACCGAAGTCGCCGTGATCCTCGTCGAGCAACCGGCCGGAGGCTTCAAGGTCAGTTTCCGCAGCCGCTCGGCGGTCGATTGCAGCGAGGTGGCGTCGCAATTTGGCGGCGGCGGGCACCGTGCCGCGGCCGGAGCATTTGTTCCAGGCGAGCTTGACGCGGCTCAGGCCCGAGTGCTTGACGCGGTCCGCGCGGCAATGCGATAATCGGATGTTCGCACCCTACCGAATTCGTGAACCTCTGCGCAGGACCCGACGAGCCGTGTTCCTGACGCCATGACGTCGCGCTGGCCGGCCTGAGGGGGCCGTCTTCGCGATGCGCCAGGCGTCTGCGGATGCCCACGCTTCGTCGGGACTTCCAAGGAAACGCATCGATGTCTACCTCCTCGTCGAACGGCTGTTGCGGCTGCCGGTCTGGTGCGGGTTCTCCCCGCCGGGGCTTCCTGGCCAGACTGGCCGCGCTGGTCTTGGCAATGGTCGCTTACGTGACGCCGGCGATTGCCAGTCTGGTCGCGTTCTTGAATCCTCTGCGGCAGAAGAGCAAGTCGGGCGAGTTCATCCGCCTGGCCGCCTTGGACACGCTCGATGGCACGCCGCGCAAGGTGGCGATCGTTCAGGACCGCACCGATGCGTGGAATCGATATCCCAACCAGCCCGTGGGGGCCGTCTGGCTCCGCAAGGTTGGGGAGAACGAGGTGAAGGCCATTCACGTCGTTTGCCCGCACGCCGGCTGCTTCATCGACTACGACGCGGCGAACCACCGTTTTATGTGTCCGTGCCATAACGCCCATTTCGACCTCGATGGCGTGCGGCTCGAGGCGACGTCGTCGAGTCCGCGCGATCTGGATACGTTGGAAGTCGACTACGAGACCAAGGACGGCGTGAAGTACGTGCTGGTCAAGTTCCAGAACTTCCGGATTGGCACGGCCGACAAGATCGAGGCTTAACCTGATCGAGATGCAACGATGAATACTCTGCTGCGTTGGTTCGACGAGCGCACCGGGTTGGCCTCGGCGTGCCGGGGGTGTCTGGAACGCCCCGTGCCCGCCGGACGGTGGTGTCTGGGCATCTGGCCGGGCGTGGTCCTTTTCGTGTTCGTCGTCGAGGCGATTACCGGCCTGGTGCTTTGGATGTATTACAGCCCCAGCGCCCAAAGTGCGTGGGAAAGCGTGTATTACGTTCAGCACGAGGTCCTGGGAGGCGCGGTGCTTCGCGGCATCCACTACCACGCCGGGCAGGTGCTGCTGGCGGCGCTTGCGCTGTATGTCCTGCACGCGATCTTCGCCCGGGCCTATCGCGCCCCGCGAGAAGTCGAGTTCTGGCTGGCGGTCCTTCTGGTGCTCGTCACGCTGGGGCTTCTGTTGACGGGCGATCTGTTGTCGTGGTCGCAGCGCGGCTACTGGAGCACCAACGTCCGCACCAATTTCCTGCTTTTGATTCCCGGCATCGGCAGCGCGCTGCGCAAGCTGGCGATCGGAGGACCGGAGATGGGCCACCTGACGATTACCCGGTTCTTCGCGCTGCACGCGGGCTTGTTCAGCGCGGCGTTCGCGGCCCTGTTGTGGCTGCACGCCCGGGCGGTCTGGCGGGCCGACCAGATCGAGGCCGCCGGCTCGTCCGCCTCGCCGTACTGGCCCGGCCAGTCGCTGCGCAACGCCGCGGCCTGCGCCGTGGCGCTGGGGGTCATCGCGGTGCTGGTGGCCACGGGCACGGAACTGGGCTCGCCCCGCGACCCCATCGACGCCTATGCCGCCGCCAGGCCCGATTGGTACTTCATCGGCGTGTACCAGTTCGCGAACTACTTTCCGGGTGGGCTGAAGATCGTGCCGATCTTCGTCGTCCCCGGCGCGATCGTCCTGGTGTTCTTGGCCATGCCCTGGGTGGGCCGCAGCCGGGTGGGACACGCGGCAAACGTCGTCGTTGCCGCCGGGCTTCTCGTCGCGGCCGTGGTCCTGTCGGCCATTTCCTTGGCGCACGACCGGGCCAACCCCAGCCATCAGGAATCGCTTCAGGCCGAGCACGCCAGCGCCGAACGGGTGCTGGAACTTGTCAAGGCCAAGGGAATTCCCACCGCCGGGGCCTTGGCCCTGTTGTGGGACGACCCGAAGACCCAAGGACCGAAGCTGTTCAAGCAGCATTGCGCGAGCTGTCACGACTACAACGGCGGCGAACGCCCCATCCTGGCCGAAAAACCCTCGGCCCCGAACCTCTACGATTTCGCCAGCGTCGCGTGGCTGACCGGGTTTCTCGACCTCAAGCAACTCACCTTCAATCCGCCGCCCGAAGCGATCAGCCCCTCGAATCGCCCGAAATACTTCGGCAACACGAAATTCCTCAAAGGCAAGATGGCGACGTTTTTGAAGGATGATCTGCCGTCGTTGAAGAAGGACATCGACGACGGGCCCGCGCAGTTCACGAAACTGATCGAAGCCCTGGCTGCCGAGTCGGAACGTGCCTCGAGCGAGAAGCCCTCGGAGGACACCCTCGCCCTGTTCGAGGACTTCACCTGTACGTCGAGCGGGTGCCACCACTTCCACGGCAATGGCGAGAAAGGAGCCGCCCCGGAACTGACCGGGTACGGATCGCGCGAGTGGCTCATCGGCATCATCAGCGATCCGGCCCACAAGCGGTTCTACGGGACGAAGAACGACCGCATGCCGGCCTACGCGCCCTCGGGCCGACCGGATCAGCAAGTCCTCACGCCGCGCCAGGTCGAGATGCTTGCCGAGTGGCTGCGCCGACAATGGTACGAGCCCGGCGCGACCCCGGCCGAGTAATCGCCGGCCTTGCCACGTCCCGCCAACGTGGCGGTTGGAAAGCACCCATGCCCGCGAACGGTTCACGTGTGCTGCTATGGACCTTGGGCCTTGTGGCGGTCGGCGCTTGGGCGACGCCGGTCGAGGCCCAGACGCAGGTCAAGCGGAAGTACACCGAGACCCTCTTGGCCCCGTTCCCAGCCGACCCGCCCGAACTGCGCCAGTCGGCCGCGCTGAGCCCTGACGCCCGCCATGTGGCATACGTGACCCAGGCGGGCGCTCAGGCGAGGGCGGTCCTCGATGGGAAACCAGAAAAGCCTTACGCGCAGGTCGCCGATCTGGTCTTCAGCCCCGACGGCAAGACGCTGGCCTATCCAGCCCAGAGGGATCGTCAGTGGTATATCGTGGTCGGTGGCAAGGAACTTGGCCCCTACTCGAAAGTGGGCGTCCCCGTGTTCTCGCCCGACAGCACCAGGATGGCGTTCGTGGCCATGCTGGCCGACGGCAAACGGGCCGTGATTTGCGATGGCAAGCCGGGGCCTGCCTGCGACCAGGTCTTCGAGGGTTGGATCGTCTTCAGCCCGGACGGCAAGCGCATAGCCTACGGCGCGCGGCGCGGCCAACCGTGGTTCTTCGTGGTGGACGACCGGGAAATCGGCCCGCTGGAGTACCTCGGTTCGGCCACGGGGTTCCAATTTAGCGGCGACAGCCGGCGCGTGGCCTTTGCCGCGCCGGCTGGAACCAGGTGGCAGGTGGTGCTCGACGGCAAACCCCAGGCCACCCATGACAACATCGCCGACCTGGTGCTCAGCCGCGACGGAAAACGGCTGGCCTATGCAGCCCTTGACGGCGGAACCTGGCACGTGATCGTCGATGGAAAACCCCACGAGGGTTTTCAGGCGATTGGCGAGGGGACGCTCCGGCTGAGCCCCGATGGCCAGCGCGTGGTGTACGCGGCCCAAACCGGCTCCCAATGGAGCCTTGTCGTCGGCGGCAAACCAGGCAAGGCGTACGACGACATCGGAGAGGTGCAATTCAGCCCCGATGGCCGCTCGTTGGCCTACGTGGCCAAGACGGGTGCGTTGGAGACCGTCGTTCTCGACGGCCGCGAGCAGCGCTGCTTCGACCGGATCGGCGGAGGAACGCTCGTGTTCAGCCCGGGGGGACGCCGGCTGGCCTATGTGGCGCGCACCGGTCGCGTCTCGTTCGCCGTGGTCGATGGCAAGCGGAAGCCCCGCTACGACATGGTGGGCTATCTGACCTTCACCCCTGACGGCCGATGGCCGGTCTATGCCGCCATCAAGGATCGAAAGGCGTTCACGGTCGTCGAAGACCGGGAGGCATCCCACCATTACGACGAGATCTGGATGCCCCCCGGTCAATCGCTCGTCTTCACCACGCGCACGAAGTTCCACTACCTCGGCGTCAAGGAAGGCGCCATCTATCTGGTCGAGGAGGAGGTCGAGTAGGTCGCGGGCCGTCCGAGGGCCGAGGAGGGCCTGCACGCACGTCAGGCGGCGCGCGTTGGCAGCCGGGGCGGCTGGCGAGCCTGGCCACCGACCGGTTACACCGCCGCGAGGATGCCGCGCTCGACCGCCGCGCCGATACGGTCCAGCTCGTCCAGCGAGATCGCCAAGGGGGGCATGATCACCACGACATTGCCCAGCGGGCGGAGCAAGACGCCCTCGGTCCGGGCATGGTCGCACACACGCCATCCCCTGCGCTGGGCCCAGGGATAGGGCTCTCGCGTCGCCCGGTCGCGGACCAACTCGATCCCCGCCAACAGGCCGCACTGGCGAACGTCGCCCACGTGCGGCAGGCGCGCGATCCGTGCGAGGTGCTCTGCCAACCGGGCGATCTTCGGCTGGAGCCGAGGCAGCGTCTGTTCCTCCTCGAACACGTCGAGCGTCGCCAGGGCAGCGGCCGCGCCCAGCGGGTTGCCGCCGTAGGTGTGCCCGTGAAAAAAGCTCTTCGATTCGGCATAGGTCCCCAGGAACGCCTGCCAGACCTCGTCGGTAGTCAGCGTGGCCGCCAACGGGAGGTATCCGCCGGTGAGCCCCTTGGCCAGGCAGAGGAAATCGGGGGCAACGTCTTCATGCTCGCAGGCGAACATCCGGCCCGTGCGTCCCATGCCCACCGCGATTTCGTCGGCGATCAAGAGCACGCCGTACCGGCGCGTCAGTTCGCGCACGCCGCAGAGGTATCCCGGCGGGTGCACGATCATCCCCGCCGCGGCCTGCACGAGAGGCTCGAGCACCAAGGCTGCGATTCGCTCGTGGTGTTCGGCCAAAACCCGCTCCAGTTGCCCGAGGCAATGCTCCCGCAGACGTTCGGGCGCGACGCCGTCGGGCGGCCGGTAGGGATTGGGGGCCGGCAAGCGGATCGTCTCGAACAAGAGCGGCTGGAACATCGCATGGAACCGCTCGACGCCGCCGACGCTGACGCTCCCCAGCGTGTCGCCGTGGTAGGCGTCGCCGAGGGCCACGTACACGGTCTTGCGCGGCCGTGGGTCGTGGCGCTGCCGCCAGTATTGGAAGGCCATCTTGATGGCCACCTCGACCGCCGTGGCCCCGTCGTCGGAAAAAAACACGTGCGCAAGGCCCGGCGGAGCCAGATCGACCAGGCGGCGGGCCAGCGCGATCGTCGTCGGGTTCGACGCCCCCAGCAACGTCACGTGCGCCACGCGGTCCAACTGGCGGCGCACCGCGTCGTCGAGCCGCGGGTGGCGGTGCCCATGAACATTGCACCACAGACTGCTCACGCCGTCGAGGTAGCGATGGCCGTGAATGTCGATCAGGGTGCATCCTTCGGCCCGCTCGATGATCAAAGGCTCGTACTCGGCCATCTGGGTAAAGGGGTGCCAGACCACGGTGCGGTCCCAGGCGGCCAGTTGTTCGGGGGTCGGATCGTGCATCATTCGGTCGCACACCAGAACCGGCTACATGTGCAATTCGACCACATCCTGGTCGTGGAGCACATAGTCGCCCTTGACCACCGTGCCGTCGTGAACCGCGGAGCCCCAGACGCGGGCGAACTTGAGCTTCTCGAGAAAATCCTTGTGGACCAATCCGGCCATGTCCAACAGCGTGCTCCCGCGGCGAAGCGTAAACGGCCGATCGCGGTCGGGCTCCTTGGCCGCGGGCAGCTTCGAGTACACCCGCACCACGTCCATCGCCCGATAGATCGCGCCGCGCAGCTCCTCCAGGCCCGCGCCGTGTGCCGCGGAGATGACGTACTCGGGAAAACCGAACGGGCAAAGCTCCCGGAGCAGCGCGAGCCGCTCGGCCGCCTCGGGAAGGTCGATCTTGTTGGGAACCAGGAACGTCTGCGTGAACGACAGGCCGATGTCGTTCTCGTCGAGATACGAAGTCCGGCCGAGCCGCGTCTTGGTGCTGTTGAAGCGGTCGTACACCTCCTGACACTGCTCGATACCACTGTCGCTTCCCAGATCGACCATCAACAGGACCAGTTCCGCCCCACGCACCAGCCCCTGCATGTACGATTCCATATAATCGGCCGTCACGGGCGGCGTGTCGATCAGTTGCACGAACACATCGGCCCAGGGCATCATGCCCGGTATCGGCACGTGCGTGGTGAAGGGGTACGGCGCCACCTCCGGAGTGGCCCGCGTGAGGCTACGCAAGAGCTGGCTCTTGCCGGCGTTGGGGCCTCCGATGATCACGGCGGTTCCGGCGCCCTGCCGGGGGATGCGCACCCCACGGCTCTTCTTCGCCCCGCTTCGCTTCTCCGCCTGGATCTCTTTCTTGACCTTGGCGATCTTCGCCTTGATGTCGGCCTGAAGCTTGTCGGTCCCCTTGTGCTTGGGGATTTCCTGAAGCATCACCTGGAGGCAGCTCAGCTCCTCCTCCAGGCTCGTGGCGCGACGATATTCCTCCTCGGCCTTGAGATATGAGGGGGTCAGGTTCGCCGGCATGGCGACAATCCCGTCCGATCCACAGACATACGCGAACCGCCTCTCCGTAGTGTAGCCGACTCTTGCCAAATCGGCTACCGCGCCTGCTTCGTGGCGACGTCGGCGTTCGCGGGCCGGGAGGCACGTCCTTCGGCCCGTCCGCGAACCGAAAAACGTGCCTCGCCCCTTTCACGCCCGAAGGGGGCAGCCCCCGTGAACGGTTACTCGGCGACTGGGGCCAGGCCCGCGGTCCATGCCACGCCGCGGCGGTAGAGGTCCTGCACGGCCGGGACCGACAGCGCTTGCACATCATGCCCGAGGACGCAGTGGAACACCCGGCCCTTGCCGTACTGGTGAACGAAGGCCATCGGGTACTCTTTCTGATCCACCTTCGAAGTGGCCTTGGCAATCACCTGAATCGGTTTGTCGCCCGCCAGGCAGGTATACAGCTCGTCGATGGTCTCGAAGGGCTTCATCCCGCGGGTGATGGGGTGGTTCGGGTCGGCAATCTCGACCGTGAACTTGCCGTGCGGGTCGTGCCCCCGAAGTTTCGGGTCCCATGCCCGGCCCGCGAGGTTCTTGAACTCCGGCCAGTCCTGGAAGGCCCCGCACGCAAAATGGACCAGCGAAAGTCCCTTGCCGCCGGCCACGAACTTCTGGAGGTTCTTGCGGGCGGCCTCGCCAGGGTCGGGTGATTGCCAGTTCATGTAATTCAGCACGATCGCATCGTACTGGTGCAGGTCGGCCGACGCGAGAAAGCTCGGTTCGGCTTGCACGGTGGTCACCAGCCTCGGGTCTTCGGCGAGGAACTTCGCCAAAAGCGGGGCCGTGAGTTTCCAAGGATGTCCCGGATACTCGTTCCCCGTCAAAATGAGGATTCTGGCCTGTTTGCCTTGCGACGCGGGTTTTTCCGCCGCGGCGAGCGAAGCCGCCAGGGCAGGAAGTGCCACGAAGACCAGAACGGTTCGAACAAGTCGGCGTGGTGTCATAAATCATCCTCCAGAAAAGGAAAAGGCTCTTCCGTTTTTAGGTGCAAACTGCTGAAAAATCGGCGAGCCACGACTACTTGCCGGGAAACGCCACCGACGGTTGACCGCCATGTTTGCCTCGCGGAAACTGCCTGTCAATGCTCTGGAATCCCCCCAAAGTAAGAATCTCGGAGGATTTACCCCCCCGCCGCAAGAAGAGGCTCCGTGCTGGCGGTGTCCGACATTATCGCCCGACGCCTTTTTGCGCACACGAGTTCCGCACGAGCGACCGATTTGCCCAAGCGCCTTGGTGCATCCACGAATCACTCTGGGTCGGATGGCAACTCTCGGGCTATGTTCTCCGCTGCAGAGGAGTGCAGCGGCGCCGCCTGCGCCGCCAGGGACTGCCAAGTCGTCACCAGAGCGCATGGAGGTCAAGGAGGGTCCGGGTGAACGTGGAACTGGATTTGCCGCAGGCGTCGAGTTGTTAGGCTATGAACGTTCGGGCGAGGGGCATGGTTTCGAGGTGAAGTTTCCCCTGCCGGATGTGTGCCGTTGCGAGAACTGTGGCCACGAAGAGCCCTCCACCTACGAGTACAAAAACACGTGACCGTTCACGGGCCAAGAAACTGGTATTGGAGGTTCTGGGGTAGTTCGGCTA
>DYLT01000431.1 GCA_020721945.1 Blastopirellula marina | reverse complement strand
GCTGAGGTCACGCACGTCGATGCGGCGAAGAACGTGGTCGCCTGGGCCCGGCGCAACGCCAGCCTGTCGGGCTTGGCCGACGCCCCCGTGCGCTGGGTCGTCGAGGACGCGATGAACTTCGTGCGCCGCGAGGTGAAGCGGGGCGCGCGCTACGATGCCGTCGTGCTCGATCCGCCCAGCTACGGGCATGGGCCGCACGGCCAGGTGTGGAGGCTGTCGAAGCATCTGCCGTGGCTATTGGCGCATTGCGGGCAGTTGACGGCCGGCCGGCGACGGTTCATTTTGCTGACGTGCCACACCCCCGAGTACGACGCCGATCGCCTCGCCCGGATGCTGGCCGACGCCATCGGAAGCGATGAGCCCGGCGTCATCAACGCCTACCGCATGGTCCTGCGCACCACCTCGGGCCGCGAACTGCCAAGCGGCGTTGCCGTGCGCTGGGAGGCTGCCCATGCTTGCAGGACCCCGCCGGGCAAGTGACCGTCGGCGGCCAGGACGGCAACTCGAGGGGTTCGGGCCGCGCTCCCGAAGTCAACCTTCGAATCGACGGTCTCGGATCACTCGTCGAGAACCACCACTTCGTGGATCGCGGCGGTCTGGAGCCGCACCACGTTCCCGTCGCGCGCCACGGTGCTGGCCGGCCCGACCGCGCGAACCTTCGAGAACGGCCGATTCATCCGAATCCGCGCGCTGTAGGCGATGGGCTCTTCCATTTGCGGCGGGAGCACGCGCCGGCCCTCGGTGAAATTGCCCGCCGCGAACGTCGCCGGCGCAGAGAAGCCAAGCAGGTGGACCAACGTGCGCTGGCGGGCCGCGTCGCGCGTCACGACGATCTCGACATGGCGCGGCGCCTCGACCACCACCGGCGGCGACGGGTTGAGCCGGCGCACCAGGTTGGCGATCAGGTTTCGGTGTTCGGGCACGCGGTAGTCGCCGACGAAGGCCGCGTCCACGGTGCAGGGCACGTAGATCACCGTGCCCTTGCCGCAACGATGGAAGAACACCGCGGGGCCGACCACCTCCTTGGGCGACATGCGCCAGCTCCACGGGTTGTCGGGCGTGCGATGCGCCACCAGCAGCTCGCCCAAGCCCTGCGCCCCGGCCGCCTTGCAGGCCACCACGGGCCCCCACGTGAGGATCGGCCAGTCGGCCGGCACGCCCGCCAGCAAGAACGCCCCCTCGCCGCCAGCCAAAGTCCCGGGCAGCCGCACGTAGTTGTCCGAATGGTCGAGGTGACACTTGACCACCTCGACCCCAAGCAGCTTCGCCAGGGTGTTGTTCGCCTGGAGCCGGCCCATCCGATCGTAAAGGCCCGAGACGCCCGTCACCAACAGGTTGCCGCCACCGGCCACGTACTCGTCGAACATCGCGGCCTCCTTGTCGCTGACGATCGCGGTGCTGGCGAGATAGACGATCGGGAACTCGCCGAGCCGCGCCAGGGTCAGCCCTTCGTCGCAGATCACCCCCATCGGAAGGTGCGCCTGGACCAGCGCCCGATGCGCGCCCCAGAACGGGGCCATGTATTTCGCCGGGTTCTCGCGCCCGTACCAGTCGCGGCTGCGGCTGGAGAAGAAGAGCCCCACCTCGGGCAGCGCGCGGTGGCCGAGGTACTCGCGCTTGGCCTGGGCCTCGGCGAAGACCTCGCCCATGCGCTGGTACGCCACGCGGTCCAGCGTGCCATCGTAGTTCGCCTTGTCGACGATCGTGCATTGGGCCCCGTGGGCCAGGTAGGTAAGCACCTCCCAGGTCATTTCGGCCGTGGGGCGCACCGTGAAGTCATGGTAGTCGAAAACCGACCGCGACGTGACGCCTTGCACCGGGCCACCGGGTCGGGCGCCCGCCATGAACAGGGCCAAGAGGCTCGGGTTGTTATGGCCGAACACCCAGGGCAGGCCCTCGGCCGTGACGAAATCGCCGTTGGCCGCGTGCTGGACCGGAAGCTGGCCGGGGTGCCACGAAAACGGCGGATAGCCGTGGTAGTTGAAATCGACCGAGATCTCCGGCCGGCGCGACCGGATGAACGCCTGGAGCTCGCGGCAGAAGCGCGTGTTCGAGTCGCAGCGAAAACGCAGCAGGCGATCCCAGGCCTCGTCCCAGGTAATGCCCTTGGGCATGTCGCTGCCGAACCGCTTGCGGAACTCGCTTCGGCATGTGTCGCAGAAACACCCGCACGGCAGACTGAACCCGAAATCGAGCATGTCGATGTGGAACCCGGCGATCTCGTAGGCCATCATCTCGGCGGCGACCTCTTTGATGTACTCGAGGTAGCCCGAGTTGAAACACAGCCGGCCGCCGATGTCCTTGCCTTCGTGGTCTTTCATGCGCCACTCGGGGTGCGCGTTCCAGGTCGAGGTGTCGTACTGGACCTGGCAATAGGCGACGATCGGCAGGCCATGCTTCTTGGCCTCGTCGAGGCACTCGCGCAAAAGGTCGCGGCCGCCCAGGCCCGGGCACTGGCGCGCGGCCTTCGAGTGGTAGTAGGCGAACTCCATGTCCTTCATGAACACCACGCCGTACTCGGCCCGCGCCAGTCGCAGGTGGTCGACGATGTCCTTGCCGGTGGCCCGCGCCATGAACGCGGGATCCTGGCGGTTGGCGCCCGTGGGCCCGACCTCGATGCCCACCAGCAGCCTCCGGTACCAGGGGATGGCGGCCGCGACGGGTTCGGCGACCTTGGCCACCAGGTTCCCTTCGCCTGCCGGCGCGTGCCCCAGTGCGCCCAGCGCCGCCGCGCCGGCAAGGGCGCGTTTGAGGACCTGCCGTCGCGTCACTTCGCGCTGCATGGTGGGTTCTCCCAGAAATCCGTCGAGGTGACTGGCCTGACAGGGCGCTATCCTACCCGGCGGCAATGCGGTTTGAAAGGAGTGCCTCAGGCGGCGCGGCGGCTACGCCCACTCGCCCGCGATGCGCGAACCGCAGTGGCGGCACTTGCCCGCCTCGAGCCGCACCGACTGGACCTAGACGCCCGGGCGGAAGGGGGGACAGGCGCAATCCTGTTCGGCACGATGATTGCTCCAGCCGCTTCGCTGCGGAAGGTGTGCGG
>DYLT01000430.1 GCA_020721945.1 Blastopirellula marina | reverse complement strand
TGGTGACCAACTGCTCGAACAACTACGGGCCGTATCAGTTTCCCGAGAAGCTGGTGCCGTTGATGATCCTGAACGCCCTGGAGGGCAAGCCGCTACCCGTCTACGGCGATGGGCAGCAAGTGCGCGATTGGCTCTATGTGGAAGACCATTGCCGCGCGATCCGCACGGTGCTGGCGCGGGGCACCCCGGGCGAGGTGTACAACATCGGCGGCCATTGCGAGCAGGCGAACCTCGACGTGGTGCGGACCATCTGCCAGATCGTCGACGAACTGCGTCCCGGCTTGCCGCACGCCCCGTGTTCGTCGCTGATTACCTACGTGGCCGACCGGCCGGGGCACGACCGCCGCTATGCCATCGACGCCACGAAGATCCGCGACCAGCTCGGCTGGCAGCCCGAGGAGAACTTCGAATCGGGCCTGCGGCGCACCGTCCACTGGTATCTCGATCATCGCCAGTGGGTCGATCGGATTACCTCGGGCAAGTACCGCCGCGAACGGCTGGGCCTGTTGTCCTCCCCTCACTCCCTTGGGGGCGAGACGGCAGCGGCGAACGGGAGTCGACCATGACCGCACACTGCAAGAAGGGCATCATCCTGGCTGGCGGAGCGGGCACGCGCCTGCACCCGGTCACCCGGGCGATCAGCAAGCAATTGCTGCCCGTCTACGACAAGCCCATGGTCTATTACCCCCTCTCGACACTGATGCTGGCGGGCATCCGAGAGATCCTGTTGATTTCGACCCCGGACGACATCGGGGCCTTCGAGCGGTTGCTGGGCGACGGCCGCCAGGTCGGGCTTCGGATCGCCTATGCCGTGCAACCCCGCCCCGAAGGACTCGCGCAGGCATTCCTCATCGGCCGCGAGTTCGTCGGCCGCGACCACGTCGCGCTGGTCTTGGGCGATAACATCTTTTACGGCCAGGGATTTCAGGCGACGCTGAAGCGGGCCGCGTGCCGCGCGGCCGGGGCCACGATCTTCGCCTACGTGGTCAAGGACCCCGAGCGCTACGGCGTGGTCGAACTAGACGACCACGGCAAGCCCGTCTCGATCGTCGAGAAGCCCAAGGAACCCCGTTCGAACTACGCCGTAACGGGGCTGTACTTTTACGATAACGACGTGCTGGACATCGCCGCGAACCTGAAGCCCTCGGCCCGCGGCGAACTGGAGATCACCGACGTCAACCGCGAATACCTCAACCGCGGCAAACTGAGCGTCGAGATCCTGGGCCGGGGCTTTGCCTGGCTCGACACGGGCACCCACGAGTCGCTGCTCCAGGCCGCCAACTTTGTTCAGACCATCGAGGACCGGCAAGGCTTGAAGATCGCCTGCATCGAGGAGATCGCGCTGGCCAAGGGCTTCATCGGCCGCAACCAGTTCGAAACCCTCGCCCGGGCCCAGAACAACCGTTACGGCCAGTACCTGTTGGACCTGCTTCATCGTCCCGGCGGGGTGCGGCGATAGGATGGCCATGCCGATTGTCGTCACAGGATGCCAAGGCCAACTGGGTTCCGAGCTGTGCCGGCAGCTCGGGCCGGACGCGGTCGGCCTGGACTTGCCCGAGTTCGATCTCTGCGACGCCCAAGGCATGCGGCGCGCGCTGGTCGCGGTGCGTCCCCGCGCGGTGGTCAACACCGCCGCGTACACGTTGGTCGATCGGGCCGAACAGCAGCCCGACCTGTGCCAGGCGATCAACGCCGACGCGGTGGGGCACTTGGCGGACCTGTGCCGCGAACTGGATGCGGTGCTGGTGCACCTCAGCACCGACTACGTGTTCGGCCACGGGGCGGGCCGGCAGACCCCGTATGCCGAGACCGACGAGCCCCACCCGCAGGGCGTGTATGCCCGCTCGAAACTCGTGGGCGAGCGCCTCGCGGCCGCCTGGCCGAGACACTTCCTCGTGCGTTCGTGTGGGCTGTACGGTCGGCCGGCGCCGCGATCGGCTGGCCATTTCGTGGCGACGATGTTGCGTCTGGCTCGCCAGGGCCGGCCGCTGCGCGTGGTGAACGACCAGTGCTGTTCGCCCACCTATGTGCCGCATCTGGCGCGCGCGATCCGGTTCCTGCTGGGGACCACGGCCTACGGGACGTATCACGTGGTGAACACGGGCCAGACGACCTGGTACGGCTTCGCGGCCGAGATTTTCCGGCAGGCCGGGCTTTCGGTGCGTGTGGAGCCGATCACCACGGCCCAGTACGGCGCGCCCGCCCCCCGGCCCGCGTACAGCGCCCTCGACACGGCCAAGTACCATGCCTTGCCCGGTCGCCCCGCCATGCCCTCGTGGCAAACGGCCCTGGGGGAGTACTTGCGCGAGGCCGGACGGTGGGACGACGGAACGGCCTGACCTTCGGGGTGGACCTCGGTGCTGGCGACAACCTCTCGGCTGGATGTGCGAGCGTTTCTCCTGGGCGTCGGCGGACTATTGGGGACCGCCGCGGTCCGGGCATGGATGCGCACGCTCGACTACCGCGTCTACTACTACGATCCGGCGATCGACCCGGCCTTCCGCGGCTCGACGGGCCAGCGGATCTACGTGTTTTGGCACGAGTACCTCTTGTTTCCGCTCTATTTGCGCGGCCATTGCAACCTGACCATGTTGGTCAGTCGCCACCGCGACGCCGAGATTCTGTCGCGCGTCGCGCGGCACCTCGGGTTCGAGTTCGTGCGCGGCTCGACCCAGCGGGGCGGAACGGCCGCGCTCCGCGCGCTGCTCCGCAAGAGCCGCCAGACGAACCTGGCGATCACGCCCGACGGACCACGCGGACCACGCCGACGCATGGCTCCCGGCGCGGTCTATTTGGCCTCGCGCTTGGGCCTTCCCCTGGTGGCCATGGGGTTCGGTTACGACCGCCCCTGGCGCGTCACGCGCGCGTGGGACCAGTTTGCCATCCCCCGGCCGTATTCGCGGGCCCGGGCCGTGGTCAGTCGGGACCTCGACGTTCCCCCGGGCCTGGACCGCCAGGGGCTCGAACACTTCCGGCAACGCATCGAAGCCCTCCAGAACCGGCTCTGCGACGAAGCCGAGGCGTGGGCCGCCTCGGGTGGCCG
>DYLT01000429.1 GCA_020721945.1 Blastopirellula marina | reverse complement strand
TCGAGTCCAGATCAGTTCTTCAAGAAAATGTCCCCGGGGTGTGAACGGTTACCACGCCGACTGGGCGCGATCGAAACGCCCCCGCGATCTCGAACTACCATCGCAGGGCGACCTCCGGCAAGTGATAGAACGCCAGGGCGACCATGAGATACACGCCCAGGAGCATCACGCCTTCCATCCAGTTGGTTTCTCCGTCCTGGCTGACCATCGAGAGAACGAGCACCGAGAGCACCAACGTGATCGTCTCCAAGGGCGTGAAGTGCAGGTCCAGCGGATGGGCGTGTCCGAAGGTCATGCTGAGAAACACCAAGGCCGGGGCAACGAACAGGGCGATCTGGATGCCGCTCCCCACGGCAATGTGAACCGCCAGCTCCATCTTGTTCTTCATCGCCATGAGCACCGCGGTCGAATGCTCGGCGGCGTTGCCGATCACCGCCACGACAATGACCCCGATGAACACCTGATTCATCCCCATCGCCTCGGCAGCGTGCTCGACCGACCCCACCAACAACTCGCTCATCCATGCCACGCCCGCCGTGGCCGCCAGGAGGATCGTCACCGAGGTCGTGCGGTTCCACTCGGACTGGTGGTGCTCGCCGCTTCGCGGAAGTTCGTCCTCCGGGCCGGCGAAAAGGTGCCGGTGCGTCCACAACGAGAAGACGAGACTGACCACGTAGATCAACGCGAGAATCGCGGCGATCTCCTCGCTGAGGAACTCGACGGTCGCCGCCTCGTCGGCCGACAGCGGCGCACCAGCTCGGTACATGTAGTAGTACAAGGTCGGCATGATCAAACCGATCGACGCCAAGGCCAAGAGCGTGGCCCCCATCGAGGCGGCCGTACGGTGGAATCGCTGCGTGGCGTGCTTTAAGCCGCCAACGAACATCGAAAGGCCGAGCACCAAGAGGATGTTGCCGACGATCGAGCCGGTGATCGAGGCTTTGACCCATGGATACATCGCGGGCCCTTGCGACAGGGCCACGACGGCAATGATCAGTTCGGCCGCGTTGCCGAAGGTGGCGTTCAGCAAGCCGCCAATCCCCGGCCCAAGCGTCTCGGCGAGGTTCTCCGTGGCCCGGCCCATCAGGCCGGCCAAGGGGACGATCGCCGCGCCGGAGACGAGAAAGACCCACATGCCGCCGGCATGCGTCCCTTCCAGGACGACGGCCAGCGGCATCGCCACCAACAGCCAGTAGAGAGGTTGCTTGCCGACGCCGCGCAGGGCCTCGCGCAGCCCAACTGGGGCGGTCAACGCGCGGTCGCCGGGGCTTCCGCGGGGCGGAGTGTGTTCGAGATCGGCCAAGGTGTCTTTGATCCCGGTGAGGGATGCCGCCCGCGCCCATCGCCTTGCAGCCCCGGTGGGCCAAAGGGGCCGAAGTCGCTTCCTCGAATGCCCCTTGAGCGGCTGCCTCTCAACCTTCCAGGCTCCAGGGCTTGCGGTACTCGTAGTGCAAGAGGTGGTTCGCTTCCGTCGAGTTGGTGATCTTCTCCTGCTGCGGGTCCCACTCGATGCGCAGTCCGGTGGCCAGCGAGATGTTCGCCAGGAGGCTGAACGTGGTCGAGCGGTGGCCGATCTCGACGTCGCAATTGGGGGTTGCGCGCGACCGGATACAGTCGAGAAAGTTGCGCGCGTGCTGCGCCGTCACCGAGAGGTTGGCCACGCGCTTGCCTTTGGGTAGCTCGGGAGGCCTGATCTCCATGGGCTCCATGCGCGGTTTGCGGTCCTGGAACTGGCCACCCCGTTCGGGAATGATGTTGACCAACTCTTCCTGAAGGTACGCCGTGCCCAGCGTGCCGCGCAGCTCGGCCCAGCCGTTCTGGGCCAGGGCCGGGTTCCCGCAGGCCTCATACTGCCCAAAGACAATCAGCCGGCCCGAGGGGCACTGGAACGTGACCTCCATCGTGTCGGGAATCGTGCGGTCGTCGTCGACCGCGAACCGCCCACCCATCGCGCAGACCGACGACGGCGCCAGGTCGCCCGTCATCCAGCGGATGGCATCGAGGAAGTGAACGCCCTGGTTGGCCACTTGCGACGAGTAGAGGTCCCACCAGCGGAACTTGTAAGGGGCGATGGTGGCCTGGAACGGACGCTCGGGTCGCGGCCCCAACCAAAGGTCCCAGTCGAGGTCCTTCGGCGGTTCCGAAGGCGGGGCCTTGCCAATGCCCGTCGGATACATGTTGCTCAAGTGATAACACCGCGACACGGTCACCTTGCCCAGCTTGTTCGCCTGGATCATCTGGGCGGCCCGGGCATAAACCTTCGACGAGCGGCGGTGAATGCCCACCTGGACGACGCGCCCGGTTTGCCGAGCGACCTCGACCATCTTGCGTCCCTCGTGGATGGTGATCGACATGGGCTTTTCGACATACACGTCCTTGCCGGCCCGGCACGCGAAGACGGTCTGAAGGGCGTGCCAATGGTCGGGGGTGGCGATCACCACGGCGTCGATGTCCTTGCGATCGAGCAGCTTGCGGAAGTCGCGGCAGGTGAAAGGATTTCCGCCGACGCGCTGCGCCGCCCGGTCGAGCGTCGAACCCGAGACGTCGCACAGCGCCGCCGCTTCGACGTCCTGGTGGACCAAGAACGCGTCGATCAATTGCATTCCGCGATTGGCCACGCCGATGAATCCCAGGCGGACCCGCTCGTTGGCCCCCAGCGCGTGGCCCGGCCGTCCGAGGGTCCAGGCTATGGCGGCCGCGGCGCCTGCTTTCGTGAACGTCCGACGGTGGATCGTGGCTTTCTTCATCGTTGGCACCTCGCTTTCTTGACTATTGCGGCGATCGTTGCCTTGGGATGTACCTCGCGGCTAGTATCGCACATCCGCCAAGCCGAGAAAACCCGGCCCCCAAAAAAATCGAGCGCCCGAGCCTGTGCGATGGAAGCGATGGGCCGGGTTGCCTTCGGTATCCCGAGCCATGATGCCGTAACCGTTCACGCCCCGGGGACTAACGAGGGGGCGGGTTGGTGGGCGAGATGCGATTGGACGGCCGGCGTGAGTTGGGAGTGGCAGTCGGCCGACGGCGCGAACGTGCATGATACCACG
>DYLT01000428.1 GCA_020721945.1 Blastopirellula marina | reverse complement strand
GTGGGGGTCGTCGTGGGCCATGGCCTTCACGTCGGCGTCCAACGGCGACGGCAGGTAATGGACCACGGCGTCCAAGAGCGGCTGGACTCCCTTGTTCCGGTAGGCCGAGCCGAGAAACACCGGGGGCAATTGCTCGCTGACCACGGCCAGGCGCACGACGCGGTGGATGAGGTCCTCGGGCACGTCCTGTTCGGCCAGCAGCAGTTCGAGGATTTCGTCGCTGTACATCGAGAGGGCCTCGAGCAATTGCTGTCGGGCCCGCGCGGCCTCGTCGGCCAATTCGGCGGGAATGGGCGCCGTGCGCACGGTTTCTCCGTGGGGGCCGTCAAAGTAGAGGGCCTCGCGCCGCACCAGGTCGACGACCCCCTCGAACGCGGATTCGCGCCCGATCGGAATCTGCATCAACACGGCATCGCACGCCAGTTTCTCGCGCAACTGGCGGACCACGTTGGCTGGATCCGCCCCGGTCCGGTCGAGCTTGTTGACGAACGCCAGGCGCGGCACGTGGTAGCGGCGCATCTGGCGGTCGATGGTCAACGACTGGGCCTGGACCCCGCCGACCGCGCAAAGCACCAGAATGGCCCCATCGAGCACACGCAGGCTCCGCTCGACCTCGACGGTGAAATCGACATGGCCCGGCGTGTCGATCAGGTTGATCGTCGCGCCGTTCCACTGGACCGTGGTGGCGGCACTGGTGATGGTGATGCCGCGTTCGCGTTCCAAGTCCATGTGGTCCATGGTGGCGCCGTCGCCATCGCCCTTGACCTCGTTCATGCGGTGGATCCGGCCCGCGTAATACAGGATCCGCTCGCTCAGGGTGGTCTTGCCCGAGTCGATGTGGGCCGAGATGCCGATATTCCGTAGTCGTCGGGGGTCCATGCGTGGGAGAACCTCTTCCGGATCGGATGTGCGGGCTTCGTGTCCGCCTGATAATAGGTCGTATTGTGCCCCCGCTGCGGGGTCTGCGCCGGCGTCTTGGATGACAGACGAAACCTCGTGCGATGCCCGGACCGAGGCAAGTCGCCGATCTCCGCAAGGCGGGCGCTTACCTGGATACCGACCGGCGGGCGACGCGCATTGACCGCCCGCCCGGGGCCATGCCGGCCAGCCCCCCGATAGGTGAAGGCGAAGAGGTGGCGTGTTCGCGCCGCCAGACGCAACGGTGGGATCGTATTATACGCGGCAAACCCGAGGTTGTCACGCGGATTTCTCCTCGGGGACAGTCGGGCAACGGCACGTCCCACGTGAATCGACCCACGAGAAGATGGTCGGCTGCGCCGACATCGACCAATGCCCCCCTCCTATAGACCAAATGGTGGTTTGTCCGATAGACTTCCAGGTTTGACCCGGTTGCGTTGGGGGGCGTTTTTCGGCCCGCAAGGGGACGGAGACCGAGTCGGTCCCCGGCTCGTGAACGGTTGCCGTCGCCGCGATTCGGGTGTTGCGTATCCGAGGCCGTTGGACCGAGGGTACGCGACCCGCGCCTGGTCCCTGCCACCGTTGCCCCGAAGGGATGGCTGCCATGAAGATGGACGACCTCGTTGCCTTGTGCAAACGCCGAGGGTTTCTCTTTCAGTCGAGCGAGATCTACGGCGGGCTGAACGGCTTTTGGGATTACGGCCCGCTCGGTGTGGAACTGAAGCGGAACATCCGCGAGGCCTGGTGGCGCGACATGGTCACCCGCCAGAACGAGTTGGTCATCCCGCCGGGCGCCCCCTCGGCGTACCAGATGGTGGGCCTCGACACGACGATCATCATGCACCCCCAAGTGTGGAAATGTTCGGGTCATTACGACCTGTTCGTCGACATGATGCAGACGTGCCGACAGTGCAAGAAGCTGTTTCGGGCCGACCACGTGGGGGACATGCTTAAGGAGTCCGAGTGGGTCGGGTCGCTCGGCGCTGCCTTGGACGTGGGGCCGACCGGCGAGGTGCCGGGGGTTCCTGGCGAAGCGATTCTCAAATGGGCCAAGACCAAGGGGCGGAAACTTGCCCCGGGCCTGGCGTTGGTCCGCCATCCCGAGGTGACGCTCGCCGCGCTGGCCGAACGTGCGGCCCCAGCGCCCGAGAAGCCCCTGTCGCTTGGCGAGTTGCTGCGGTACATCGCGACCGAGCAGCCCGCTGGGGCGGGCTTGCAGGCGCCGTGCCCCGTGTGCGGCGGCGATCTGACCCCGCCGCGCGAGTTCAACCTGATGTTCGAGACCTACGCCGGCGCGGTCCGCGACGAAGAGAACAAGGTCTTCTTGCGACCGGAAACCGCGCAAGGCATTTTCGTGAACTTCAAGAACGTGCTCGACAGCACCCGGGTGCGCGTGCCGTTCGGCATCGCGCAGATGGGCAAGAGTTTCCGCAACGAGATCACGCCCCGGAACTTCACGTTCCGCTCGCGCGAGTTCGAGCAGATGGAGATCGAGTTCTTTTGCCACCCCAACACCTCGCGCCAGTGGTATCAATACTGGCGCGACCGGCGCTACCAGTGGTATGTCGATTTGGGCCTTGCGGGCCAGCGGCTGCGGCTGCGCGACCATGCACCCGAGGAACTGAGCCACTATTCGTGCGGCACCGCCGACATCGAATACGCCTTCCCGTTCTTGCCGCCGGGCGAATTCGGCGAGCTGGAGGGGATCGCCCATCGCGGCGACTTCGATCTGCGCAGCCACATGGAGGGGAAGTTGGCGCGCCAGGGGAACCAACTGGTCGTGGAACTCGACGAGCAGGGCAAGCCGCGCCACCGCGGCAGCGGCAAGGACCTCACCTACTTCGACGAGCTCACCAAGGAGCGGTTCATTCCCCATGTGATCGAACCGTCGGCGGGGGCCGATCGGGCGGCCCTGGCCTTCCTCTGCGAGGCCTATTGCGAAGACACGGCGCCGGACGAACACGGCGTGCCAACGGCCCGCGTCGTTTTGAAACTGCACCCCCGACTGGCTCCGATCAAGGCGGCCGTGTTCCCCCTGGTGCGCAAGGACGGCATGCCCGACATCGCCCGCGAGATCTACGCCGCCCTCAAACCCCACGTTCCCGTCTTTTACGACGAGAAGGGGGCGGTCGGCCGC
>DYLT01000427.1 GCA_020721945.1 Blastopirellula marina | reverse complement strand
GCCGCACACCGACCGACGCGGTGCTCGCCGAAGACCTCGACTGGCGTCGAATCTAGGGCGTGCGAAGACGACCGGCTCGTGGTTCGGCCCACCAGGGGCCCGACGCAGCCAGATCCGGCTGTGCGGCGCGTGCCGGGTCGCTGTGCCATCGGGCGACTTTGCGTGCGGGGACGATACGCTATAATCCCGGCATGAACGGCCGCCCCCAGTTTCTCTTTGTCACCTGCCAAGTCGGCGCCGAAGGGGCGGTCAAGGGCGAGATGGCGCGCGGTCTTCCGGCGGCGCGCCTGGCTTATGCGCGGCCGGGGTTTCTCACCTTCAAACTGCCCGAACGCCACTTGCTTCCGGTCGCTTTCGATCTGCACTTGGTGTTCGCCCGGGCCGTGGGGTTTTCTCTGGGGAGGGCCACGGGGGCCGATCAAGCGGCATTGGCCCGCGCGGTTTGGAACCTGGCCCAAGGGCGCATTTTCCAGCGGCTGCACGTTTGGGAGCGGGACCGCGCGGCGCCCGGCGAACGGGGCTTCGAGCCCTCGATTACCCCTTTGGCCGTCGAGACGGCGCGCCTCGTGCGACAACACTGCCCTGAGCCTCAGATGCTAGCCCCTCGCGCGGATGACCTCAGCGCGCCTGCCCGGCGGGGCGACACCGTGCTCGATTGCATCCTGGTCGAGCCGGACGAATGGTGGGTCGGATTTCACGAGGCCCACTCGGTGGAATCGCGGTGGCCTGGGGGAATGATGTCGTTGGAGCTGCCGCCCGACGCGGTATCGCGGGCCTGGTTGAAAATGGAAGAGGCCCTGCGCTGGTCCCGGTTGCCGATTCCCGCTGGCGCGCGATGCGCCGAACTGGGGGCCTCGCCTGGCGGGGCTAGCCAAGCCCTGCTGGGCCGTGGGCTGGTCGTCCTCGGGGTGGACCCCGCCGAGATCCACCCCAGCGTGTTGGCCCATCCCAACTTCATCCACCTGCGCAAGCGGGTTACGCAGATCCGCCGGCGAGAAATGCGCAAAGTGCGCTGGTTGATGGCCGACATGAACGTGGCGCCCAGCTACACACTCGAGGCCGTGGAGTCCATCGTGACCCATCCGATGGTCAGTGTCCGAGGGATGCTCTTGACCCTGAAACTCTTCGAGTGGAAGCTGGCCGACGAGGTGCCCCAGTACCTCGCGCGGGTCCAGGGCTGGGGGTACAACGTGGTTCGGGCGCGGCAGCTCCAGCACAACCGGCAAGAGATCTGCCTTGCAGCCCTCCAGCGGCCTTTCGTGCGCAAGCGGCCGGTGCGCCCTCGGCCGAGACACAGACCCCCGGAAGAATAGTGAATGCGGGGCCTGACCCTCGCTGGCGCGTCCGGTGATCGAGAGACCCTCGCTGGCGCGTCGGGTTAGTATCCTCAAGAAAAGCGATGGTTCGGGCCGAAGCGTCAGGGAGGTCTGGGTGTGTCCGCGTGCCCTCGATTGACGACTGCGGGCACCCGTTTATAGAATAGCTCCCTTTCGTCGAGCCAAGTGGGTTCGGGTTCTGACCTGTCGAAAACAGATCGCTCTTGAAACCCTCGTTGCCGCGCAAGGCAGGGTCTGGGCCGATCTGAAACGGAGGCGGCGGGATGCATCGTGGTAGGCGGCTTCTTGCTCTGGCGATTTGGGGTATGCTTTTAGCGTTCAACTGGCCCTTGATGGCTGGTCCTCCTGACGATGCTGCCTCGACTTCCCCGGCCACCCAATCTTCGTCGTCGGAAGAAGCGGTGGGGCACCGACTGGCCAGTAGCCTTGTGGCCCTGATGGACGACGAGATCAAATCGGGGTTCAAGACCCGGGCGATCGAACGGGCTTGGCAGCAGTTCTGCTCCTACGCGGCCGTGAAGATGGACACCACCTCCGGGGCATTCACCGGCTCGGAGGTGACCGGCAATTGTCGGCTGCGCTGGTACGACCGTTTGATGCGCAGTCCCTTGACCGCACCGGCCGAGGCCGAGAAGTTCACGCGCGATCTGCACGTTGCCCTGCGGAGCGACCACACGGGCCTGGACCAGGCCCTGCGCATGGCGCGGGAGAAGATGGATCACGGTTCGCGCGCGGCTGGGCGGTTCGCTCCGGTCACGTCGCCCGACGCGGCCCTCGATGCGGTTGGCGAGGCACTGAACGGGGCCCAGGCGGGCTATGCCGCGGCGCTGGCCCCACTCACGCGCAGCGAACTGAGCGAACTGGTGCGTTTGCTCTACCCAGTGTTCACCGGCAGCGCAAGGCAGGGCCATACCCTCGACGACCGCGGCACCGGGCGCCGGCTCTGCGACCTGATGGAGAAGATGGACCGGGCGGGCCTCTACGCCGCGGCCGATGCCCTGATCCGGCTGGCCGATCCCGACTTGCTCAAGCAATTGGCCTCGCTACCCGACGACGGCGAGGTCCGCGTCGAGGGCGTGACCGGCAAGGTGGTGCGGCAAGTGGTGGTACCGGGCGGGGCGATCGTCGTCGGGGGCAAAGACAAGAACGTTTACGAGTTGGACAAGATGACGGGCATCAACGCCATCGTCGATTTGGGCGGCGATGACGAGTACCGCGAAGGCGCGGTCTCGTTCGAGCGGCCTGTCTTGATGACGATCGATCTTGGGGGCGACGACCGCTACGAGGCGACCCGGCCCGGCGCCCAGGGGGGGGCGGTCCTCGGCGTGGGAATGCTGATCGACGTGGCCGGCAACGACGTGTACCGCGCCAAGGACGTGGCGCAAGGTTCGTGCCTGGCCGGGGTCGGTATCCTGATCGACCATCAGGGCGACGACCAGTACCTCGCCATCCGCCGCGCCCAAGGACAGGCCCTGGGGGGACTAGGGCTCCTGATCGACCGCGCCGGCCGAGACCGCTACCACGCCGCGATGTGGGCGCAAGGGTACGGCGGCCCGCTGGGATTCGCGGTCCTCGACGACCTGGCCGGCGACGACCACTACTACGCCGGCGGGCTGTACCTCGATTCCTATCCCGAGACGCCCGGGTACGAGGGTTGGTCGCAGGGCATTGGCTCGGGACTGCGCCAGGTGGCCAGCGGCGGGGTCGGCGTGATCCTCG
>DYLT01000426.1 GCA_020721945.1 Blastopirellula marina | reverse complement strand
GGGCTGCGGCCCGAGGAACGCGAAGCCGCCATTCTCGAAGCGGGAAATCTGCTGTTGTACGTGTCGAGGAGGGACGCATGAGCACCGAAACATCGTCCCGCACGCCGCACGAAGCCCACGACCTTGAAGCCTTCGTTCAGGCGGTCGTGCGCACCAATCCGTTCCTCGCCAACGCGGTGACCGATCCGTCGGGCGACGAGATCGATGTCCAGACGATCCACCGCGGCGAGTTCGAGGAATTGATCGGCTATGCCGAACAGGCGCACCGCCAACGAGGGCACCTGGGCCAGGTGGTCTGGGGCGAGCCGGGCATCGGCAAGAGCCACCTGTTGGCCCGGCTCTACCGCTGGGCCGCGCACGGCGACCGGGCCGTGTGCGTGGTGTTGCACAACCTCCAGCCTTCGCCCGAGTACCTGCCCCGGTACATCCTGAAGTGCGTGATCCAGCGCCTGGTGCGGGGCCAGGCCGAGGCCTTCCACGGCACGCCCTTGTATTGGCTGGTGACTCGGGCGGTGCGCGAAGGGTTGCGGCAGTCGCAGTGCGAGGCGCCGATCTCGGCCCGCGATGCCCTCGCCGCGTACCTGAAGGTGGTCAACCGCCTGGTGAGCGGTCATCCAGGGGCCGGGCCCGATGCCCGCACGATCTACCAAGTGCTCTTTCACTTCTTCCTCGGGGCATACCGTGGCCAGCACCTGGACGGGAACGAGGCGACTGCCGATCTGGCGATTCGCTGGCTTCAGGGCGACGAGCTGGACCACGACGAGGCCCACGAACTCGAACTGCGCTGCGGCGACGACCGGGAGCACCCGATTGCCTTGCCCGGCACGCAGGCCGTCGAAAGCGTCCTGGTGGCGCTGGCGGAGCTGGCGTGGCTTGGTGGGCAGCCGTTCGTGCTCGCCTTCGACCAGGTCGACAACCTGCAAGACGCGCAGATCGCCTCGCTGGCCCAGTTCCTCCATCCGCTGATCGACCACGCGCGGAACCTGTTGGTGGTCGTCTCGGGGGTGCAGTCGCGGTTGCTTGACTTTCTCGAACGCGGGGTGATTCTGCGCGCGGCCTGGGAACGCATGGCTCAGGACGAGCGCGGCATTCGCGTCGGCCGCATCCGGAAGGAACAGGCCCGCCAGCTTCTCCAGGCCAGGCTCGAGAAGTTTGTGGAGCCGTATGTCACCGTGCCCGGCGTCAAGGCGCACTTGCACGAGGACGGCCTGTTTCCGCTGGGCGGCGCGTGGTTCGAGCAGCGGACGGCGGATCCGGTCGACTTTCGGCCCCGCGATGTCATCAATTGGGCCCGCGACCGCTGGCGCGAGATCCAGCGGCGGATCGGCGAATTGGGCGGCCCGGCCTGGCTGGCGGCGTGGCCGGATCCTTGCCCCGACGCTCGGCACGCGGTCGTTCCGCCGACGGAAAATGAACTGGCGCGGCGGATCGACGAGCAGGCTGCTCGGCGTCTGGGCCAGCAGCTCCAGCGGCGCCAGCGCGAGCCCGAGTCGCTGCCCGCCGACGCGGCGAACCTTGCCGGGTTGGTCGAAACGCTCTTGGAGCAGTGTCGGGACCCGGCGTGGGGCTACCGGCTGCGCCACGTCGAGCGACCCGCGCCGGTGCGTGCCGGCCGGCTGCCGGTGTACCACCTCATGCTGACCTCCCAGGCGGACCAAGAGGGCCCGCCGCGGCGCACGGGGGTGACGTTCCTAGTCACCGGCAATCGAACTTCCGCGGCCGCCGCGCTGCGACGGATGGTCGACGACGAGATGCCGCCGCAGCGCGTCGTGCTGGTTTGCGACGCGCGCCAGCCGCTCGACCTGGGACTCAAGGGTCGGGAGTACCTCGAGATCCTCCAAGCCCGCGGCCCCCAGCGGTTCGCGGTGGTTCACCTCAGCTTCTTGCAATATGCCGAGTTGGACGCGCTTCAGGCCGTGGTGGGCGACGCGCGCACCGGCGATCTCGAGGTCGACCTGGCCGGCGGCCACGTCCGGCGCGTCAGCGAGGCGGAAGCCGTCGCGTCGCATCAGCGCAACGACCGGTATCGCAGCAACAGCCTGTTGTCGCTGCTCTTGGGATGACCTCGCCGCCAGGTGCCAAAGAAACCAAAAGCGTGACCGCTACCCAGACCCTAGGAGGCAATCGGCACCTCGATCACCCGCGGCACGCCGGCGCCCAGCGCGGCGCGCACGGCCTGGCACAGCTCGTCGGGCTCGCGAACGCGCTCGGCGGCCACACCGAACGATCGGGCCAAGCCGAGGTAGTCGATCGCCGGGTCGACGACGTCGAGGCCCACATAGCGGCCCGCGGCGGCCTCGGGCAAGCGGAGCACCTCGGCACATTCCTTGAGGATCTTGTACTGGGTGTTGTTCGTGATGACGAAGGTCACCGGGATGCGGTAATGGGCCGCCGTCCAAAGCCCCTGGATGCCGTACAGGGCCGAGCCGTCGCCGATCACCGCCAGCACGGGCCGGTCGGGCCACGCGAGCTTCACGCCGATCGCGCAGTTCAGGCCCCACCCCAAGGCCCAGCCACGCTGGGCGAAATAGCCGGCCGGATCGCGCAGGGCTCCCACCCGCTCGAGATAGCCTCCCGTGGTCGTGGGCGATTCCTCGATGACCGCGGCGTGCTCGGGCAAGACGCGTGCGAGGCTTTCCATCAGGCATAGCGGCGTCATGGGCCGATGGTCCCATTGCGCCTGGGCCTCGCGGCGCAGGGCCTCGCGCAGGGCCTGGTGGGCCTTGCCGCGCGCTTCGGCCCGCACCCGCGCGGCCTGAACCTGCTAGGGGCTCATCACGGCGTCCAACCGCGCCGCCAGGTCGGCCAGCGCGACCGCCGGATGGCCCAGCACCGGCGCCTCGAGCGGGTAGTTCTTGCCCAACTCGCGCGGGTCGTCGTCGACCTGGACGATCCGAACGTGCTCGGGCACAGGCCGCGGCGCATGGTAGATGTATTGCTGCAGGAGCTTCATCCCCGCGACCAAGAGCACGTCGAACTCGGCCAGACGCTGGCGCACCTCGGGCGACCAGAAGGGCAACGGCGGGGCGGCCAGCGGATGGTGCGACGGGAAACTCGCGCGCCCGTGCGACG
>DYLT01000425.1 GCA_020721945.1 Blastopirellula marina | reverse complement strand
TTTCGCTTGCCGCTCCAACTCCTCGATCCGGGCCCTGAGTTCCGCGTTCTCCGCCAACAGCGCGCGAATAATCGCCTGCGCCTCCGGCGGCTGGCGAGCAATCACTTCTTCCGTGATAACCGGTTCCATGCCCACTGTTGTGCCACACAAGCCGCATTCGAGTCCAGATCAGTTCTTCAAGAAAATGTCCCCGGGGTGTGAACGGTTACATCCGAGGGCCATGTCAGGAGGTCTGATGTTATTTCTGAGCACGCCCTCACCGACGCCTTTGACCTGAAGATCTGGCCCGGAATCGAGGATGGCCTCGCCGTACTCACGGCAAGCCCTCTCTGTGTCTTGCGCGTCGGCTTGGAAGAGATGCACCTTCCTTGAGTCGCAGAACCGCGCGATGGAAGCGAGGAAATTCTCCATCAGCAGAAACGAAACGGGACCGGATGTGTCGCGTTGGGCGGGGAGTGTCCTGATTCGCCGCGAAATACCACCGGCTTGACGCAACCGAGGACCTTCCCAGAGAATCAGAATGGGAAGTGCGGGAAAACGTTGATTATGGGTCGAACAGGGCAAGAACGACCCGTTCTTGTTCTTGCACCCATTCGCGGGACTGCGAGTTGCCCGTAACACCTTGCACTGCAAGACGGTGCGGTGCGTGTGGTGGCATTTTCTGGTAAGATCGAACGCGCGGAGGGCGATGGATGGCGGAAGGCACCCTGGTGGGCATCGACTTGGGAACCACGATGTCGGCGGTGGCGCGGTTGAACCGCGACGGCACGCCGGAGACGATCGCCAACGAGGCCAACGACCCGCTGACGCCCAGCGTGGTCTACCTCGAAGGCAACAGGGCCGTGGTGGGCAAGGTGGCACGCGACGCGGCTGCCGACGCCCCGGACCAGGTCGCCATGTTTGTCAAGCGCGACATGGGCAGTCCGGCCTATTCTCGCCGTGTCGATGGGCGTTTGTTCCGCCCCGAGACCCTCTCGGCCATTTTGCTGCGCAAGATGCGGATGGATGCCGAGCGGCGGATCGGCGGGCCGATTTCGCGGGCGGTGATCACCGTGCCGGCCTTCTTCGACGACGTGCGGCGCAGCGCCACCCAGGACGCGGGCCGGATCGCCGGGCTCGAGGTGGTCGACCTGCTCAACGAGCCCACCGCGGCCGCGCTGGCCTACGCGATGCAGGCCCAACGGCGCGCGGGCCACCGGACCGCGCTGTTGGATGTTCCCGGCGGCGCGATGACCGCCCTGGTCTTCGACCTCGGCGGCGGGACACTCGACGTGACCGTCGTCCGCCTCCGGTCGAAGCATTTCGAGACGATTGCCACCGAGGGCGAGGTGCAATTGGGCGGCAAGGACTGGGACGAGAAGCTCGTCGAGCACGCCGCGCGCGAGTTCAAACGCCGGTTCGGCGCCGACCCGGCCGAAGACCCCAGCCGTCGCGCCAGGCTCATGGTGCAGGCCGAGAAGGCGAAGATCTTTCTCTCGGCCATGCCCAGCGCCCGCATGGAAGTCGTTCACGCGGGCCGTTCGCTCGAGCTGACGATCACGCGCCAGGAGTTCGAGGCCATGACCGCCAGTCTGGTGGAGCGGGCGCGCGTGGCCACCGAACTGGTGGTCCGCAAGGAAGCCAAACTCGCCTGGGATCAGATCGACGCGGTGCTCATGGTGGGCGGCTCGACGCGCATGCCCATGATCAAGAACATGCTGCGCAAGCTCTGCGCCAAGGAGCCCAGCGACCAGCTCGATCCCGACCAGGTCGTTGCCCACGGGGCCGCCATTCACGCCTCGATTTTGGCGGCCAAGGCCGGCGAGGGCACGCTCCCCTTGGAGGAGTCCATTCGGAGCGATTTCCAGTCGGCCGCCGTGATCAATGTCAACAGCCACCACTTGGGGATCGAGGCCAACCGGCCGGGCCGGGGCACCGTCAACTCGGTGCTCATCCCCAAGAACACGCAGATTCCCTTCGCGCAGAGCCGGGTCTTCTATCTGCCCGCACCCGGGATGACCAAGGTCCAGGTTCGGGTACTCGAGGGCGATGCCGAAGAGGCCGCCTTTTGCACCTGCATCGGCGACTGCTGGATCACGGGCCTGCCCCCAGGGCTCCCGAAAAAGGCTCCCGTACAGGTCCGCCTGGCGTATGGGGCCGACGGCCGGGTCGGCGTGATGGCGCTGGACATGACCCACGGCACGTTCGCCAGGACCGAAATCCAGCGCGTCAGCAAGCTCACCGACGAGGAAGTCCGCCGCGAGGCCGAGTTCGTCGCCAGTCTGGAGATCCACTAGCCCATGCCGTTCATCGTCCAGTGCCCTTACGCGGACTGCCGGAAGTTCATGCTTCTGGAGGATCGGGTTCGCGGATCGTCGGTAAAGTGTCTCGTCTGCGATCGGAGGATCGACATCGAGCCGTCGGCGTCGGACGAGAGACGCAGGACGCCGGGGCCGGCACCGACGGCCAGCGCGGGCGAGGCGGGACTACCCATCCAGGCCGCGGATCGGCACCAGATCGTCCACTGCCCGAACTGCGCAAGCCCGCTCCGGTTGCCTCCCGGCCATGGTAGTCGGGTCCAATGTCCACGCTGCGCGCATACGTTTCCGGTCCCGGGTTCGCTCGACGGTAACCGTTGACGGGCCGAGGACGGGCTCGTTTTTCGGGCCGTCGTCGGGCCGAGGAACGTGTCGGTACCCTTCGCGGCCCAAGGGGGCAGTCCCATGGTCGCGGCCTTTGCCGTGAGAACTGGGACCGTCCCCGTGAACGGCCACCAGCCGGAAGTGACCGAGCCCGTGATCCACCGCGACTGGTGCCCCAGATGCCAGAAGCAGGTCGAGCCGGTAGTCGGAGTAAGGGGGACAGGCGCGCTTATTGGCCGAAAGCGCGCCCGTCCCCCTTCCACCCCCCTTGCGCGCCGCGGCCAATTGCTGTTGCAGCCGAGCGTTCTCCTTGCCCAAACGCGACCTCTGCTCGCAGCCGCGCGTTTTCTTCCTCCAACTGCGCGTTGCGCTGCATCACTGCGGACAGCTTTTTCTCCAGGTTGGCCACACGTTGTGCCAGCCGGTCATGTTCGCAGTCGGACCTCGGTTCCCGCAGCTTCATAAGGCGG
>DYLT01000056.1 GCA_020721945.1 Blastopirellula marina | reverse complement strand
GACCTTGCTCGACGCGGCCCGCGAGGCCGGCGTGTACGTCGAGGCCGTTTGTGGCGGCGACGGAACGTGCGGCAAGTGCCGCCTGGTGGTCCGCGAGGGGGAAATCGACGCGAATGCCGTCGAGTTCTTCACCCGCGACGAAATCCGCCGCGGCTACGTGCTGGCCTGCCGGACAAAGCCCCGGGGCGACCTGGTCGTCGAGGTTCCCCCGGAATCGCGATTGACCGGTTACGTGGGCATCGCGCCCGACAGCGAGCGATTCCGCGACTTCGGCCCCGCGGCCGCGCGCCCGCCCGACGCGGCCTTCGATCCCCTCGTCCAGAAACACTACTTCGAGCTGCCCGCGCCCACGTTGGACGATCCGACCGCCGACCAGGAACGCCTGGTCGAGGCCATCTCGAAGCGGGTCGCGGCGCCTCTGCAAATGGGCCTGAAAACCGCGTGCGAACTGCCCTTCGCGCTGCGCCGGCTGGAGTCGGGCAAGACCTCGTGGAGCTGGCACTGGGAAGGGCGCGTCACCGCCACGGTCGGTTTGCGGGGCAGCGTGCACGAAGTCCTCTTCGTGGAACGCGGCGACACCTCCCAGCGGAACTTCGGTCTGGCCCTCGATGTGGGAACGACCACCGTCGTGGCGCACCTGGTCGACCTGCGCACCGGCGCGGCACTGGAGGCCGCCGCCAAGTACAACTCGCAGATCCAGTACGGCGAGGACGTCATCAGCCGCATCAACCACGCGCGGCGCCCTGGGGGCGCCGAGGCGCTCCACCGCGCCGTCATCCAGGATGTCGAAACGCTCCTCGAGGACCTCGTCCAGCGCACCGATGTCGGCCGCGGCGAGATCCATGCCGTGGTGGCCTCGGGCAACACGGTGATGCTCCACTTCCTCCTGGGCCTTCAAACCGACCTCATCCGCCTGACGCCGTTCATTCCGGTGGCGGCCAGCCCGCCGCCGATCCGCGCCGCCGAGGTGGGATTGCGCATCCATCCCCGCGGCATCCTCTATTCGGTGCCCATGGTCGGCAGCTATGTGGGCGGCGACGTCGTGGCCGGGATTCTCATTTCGGGAATGCACCGATCCGAGGACCTGGCGATCCTGTTGGATATCGGCACCAACGGCGAAGTGGTGCTCGGCAATCGGGATTTCCTCCTGGCGTGCTCGGCCTCAGCCGGGCCGGCCTTCGAGGGAGCGTCGATCAGTTGCGGGATGCGGGCGGCCAGCGGGGCCATCGACAAAGTGCGGATCTCGCGGCGCGGGCCGGCGGTCTCGGTCACGACGGTCGATGGCCGCCCGCCCCTCGGACTCTGCGGCACCGGGCTGATCGACGCCTTGGCCGGCATGTTTCTGGCGGGCATCGTCGACCGGGCCGGACGGCTTCAGCCCGACGTGGCCGGGCCGCGCTTCCGCATCAGCCCCGACGATGGCCAGGCCGAGTTCCTGCTGGTGCCCGCCGACCAGACGCAAACCTGCCGCGATCTCGTGCTGCGCCAATCGGACCTCGAGAATCTCGTGCGCACCAAGGGCTCGATTTACGCCGCGGCCGATTCCCTCGTCGAATCCGTGGGACTATCGTTCGCCGACGTGAAGCGCATCTACATCGCCGGCGCGTTCGGCAACCGCCTGGACCTGGCCAACTGCATCGCCATCGGGCTGTTGCCCGACGTGCCTTTGGATCGCATCCGCTTCATCGGCAACAGCTCGGTCGCGGGCGCCAAGCAGGTGCTCCTCAGCCGCGGGGCGTACGAGGAGGTGCAGCGCCTCCGCGGCCGGGTGACGTACCGCGAGCTGATGGCCGACACCGCCTACATGGAACGGTTCACCTCGGCCTGTTTCCTGCCGCACACCGATCCTCGCCGCTTCCCGACGGTCGCCGTCCGGCTCCCCCATAGTGGGCCGCCACGCGTCGCGGCCGCGAAGCCAGCAGCAAGCGAGAGGAGCCCCTAGCCCTATGGTTCTGTCGATCGCGGTCGCCGGCAAAGGTGGGACGGGCAAGACGACCTTCGCGTCGTTGTTGGTCCGTGCGCTGGTCGAACAGCGCGTGCGGCCGGTCCTCGCCGTCGACGCCGATCCCAATGCGAACCTGGCCGAGGCCCTCGGCGTGGAATGCGGCCGGACCCTCGCCGAGATCCGCGAACGAGGCGCCACGCCGGAGGGATCGCCCTCCAGCGGGATCGGCCGGGTCCGTGCGGTCGAGGACGAGCTCCAGCGGACCCTGGTCGAAGCCGAGGGCTTCGACCTGCTGACGATGGGGCGGCCTGAAGGCCCCCGCTGCTATTGCGCGGTCAACCACCTGCTCCGCCAATCCCTCGATGCCCTGGGCCGGAACTACGCCGCGGTCGTGCTCGACAACGAGGCGGGCATGGAACACCTTTCGCGCCGCACGACCAACGACATCGACTTTCTCGTCGCGGTCCTGAACCCCACCGTCCCGTCGCTTCGCGCGGTGCGGCGTATTCTCGAACTGTCCTGGGAATTGCCGATCCGGATCGGCCACCGCGTGGTGCTGGCCACGCGGGTCGGGCCCGAAGGCGTGCCCGAGCCGCTCCAGCGAGACATCGCCGCGCTGAAGATCGAGCGCCTGCCCGACGTGCCCCAGGACGCTGCGGTCGAACGTGCCGGGGCCGAAGGGCGCGACGTATTCGCCTTGGACGCGGGTTCCCCGGCACTCGAAGCGGTCCGTCGGATCGCCGCAAGACTAGGTTCCGCTTTGGCAAGTCCCCCTGTCTGATCGCCCAGGCCGCACGGCCAGGGCAAGGAGCGTGCCTTATGCCATTGCCCGAGGTAAGAGAAAAATGGTCCGGCCGGGTCCATTCGGTCACTCTCGGCGCGACGCCGGCTGAGGGCGGGACGCGCGGGCGCACGGTGACCATCGGCGGCGCGTCGGGCATTCCGTTCCTGGATTTCGACGGCGAGACACCCCATGCGCCGGCCATCGCGATCGACGTGCTCGACGTGGCGCCTACCGACTGGCCCAAACCCCTGGCCGACGTCTACGCCGACGTGTGGTCCGACCCAGCCGCGTGGGCGCGCCGCGTCAAGGAACTCGGGGCCGATCTGGTGAACCTCCGCCTGGTCGGCACGCATCCCGACGAGGGCGACCGGACGCCGGAGCAGGCGGTCGAGACGGTGCGGGCGGTGCTCGAGGCGGTCGATCTGCCGCTGGTGATCTGGGGTTGCGACGTGCCCGCCAAGGACCAGGTGGTCATGCCGCGCGTGGCCGAGGCCGCCCAAGGCGAGAATTGCCTCTTGGGCGCCGCGACCGAGACCGAGTATCGCACCTTGGCAGCCGCGGCCTTGGCCTACCACCACAAACTGATTGCCCTGGCGCCGTGCGACATCAACAAATCGAAGCAGGTGAACATGCTCGCCAGCGACACGGGGTACCCGCTGACCGATCTGATCATTTACCCCACGACCGCCTCGCTCGGCTACGGCATGGAGTACGTGTATTCGATTCTCGAGCGCGGGCGCCTTGCCGCTTTGTCGGGCGATCGGCTGATGGCGCAGCCGGTGATTCTGGACGTGGGTTACGAGGTGTGGCGCTGCAAGGAGGCGCGCACCGGCGACGAGGCCGCGGCGTCCTGGGGCCCGGCCGCGCTGCGCGGCCCCGCGTGGGAAGCGGTCACTGCGGCTGACCTGCTCCAGGGAGGCGCCGATCTCTTGGTGATGCGCCATCCGAAAGCCGTCGAGACGGTCCGCCGGCTGATCGGCGCCCTGACGGCCGCGACGGCCTAGGGACCGCCCCTCGCCCGACCTCCGGACGGCCGTCGCGCGAGGCGACGGCGAAGAGCGCGATTCTTGCGAAACAACACTCGATCCCGAGGAACCGAACCATGATCATCTTCAGCGAACGGATCAACGGCATGTATCGCGACGTGCGCGGGGCCATCGCCGATCGGAACAAGGAGGTCATCCACCGTCTGCTGGCGGAGCAACTGGCCGGCGGAGCCGACGTGATCGACCTCAACATCGGTCCGACCAAGGGCGACCCGGCCGAGAACTTCCTCTGGTTGGCGCAGACCGTCCACGGGGTGACCGACAAGCCCCTGTCGCTCGACAGCGCGAAGGCCCCGGTGCTGGTCCAGGCGGTCCCGGCGGTGCGCGAAGCTCTGCCCGAGACCGGGCTGGTCATCAACTCGTGCACGGCTGCGCGGGAGTATATGGACAAGTTGATTCCGTTGGCCGTCCAGTATCGCTGCGGCATCATCGGGCTGACGATGGACCAGGACGGCGTGCCCGGCAACGTCGAAAGACGTGTGGAGTGCGGGGCCTCGTTTCTGATGGCGGCGATCGAGGCGGGCATTCCGACCGAGGACATCTACCTCGATCCGATCATCTTGCCGATCCATGCCGCGCCCAAGCAGCAGATCCACGCGATCGAGGCGATCCGGCAGCTCGCCGCGGTGAGCGACCCGCCGCCGCGGTTCATCGTCGGTCTGTCGAACGTCAGCCAGAAGTGCCCGCTGCACAAGCTGCTCAATCGCACCTACCTGGTGATGTGCCTGGCGGCGGGGCTCGATGCGGCGATTTGCGACGCGGCCGACCGGGACCTGATCGACGCGATGATCACGGCCGAGGCCCTGTTGGGAAAGCAGCTCTACAGCGACGACTACCTCCGAGCCTGGCGGATGCAGAAGGGGCTGGCATGCTGAAGGCCGGGAACGCAAGGCGGTCCTGGTCATCGGGCGAGGCGAGAGCTTCGTCCCCCGCGCCTCGCGGAGCCTAACGAGCCGTCCAGGGAGACCGCGCAATGGAACCCAGACCCGATCCACGAGCCGAGGGTTCGCCCTTCCATTGCTTGCCCCAGGCGGCGATCACGAAGACGGGCGAAGCCATCCTCATCCGGACCCTCGACGACAGGACTTGCCAGGGCCTTGTCGACATGTACCTGGCCTACCAGCCGAGGAGCTCGTTCCAGGGCCTTCCGCCGGTCAGCGACGCCGCCTGCGTGCAGTGGGTGCAGCACATGGTCGGCCACGGGATCAACCTCGTAGCCTTGTCGTTCGGCGAAGGGGTGGTGGGCCACGCGGCGCTGTTTCCCATCGACGACCAGCGATGCGAATTCCTCGTGGTCGTGGCCCCCCGGTTCCAGAACATCGGCATCGGCACCCACCTGACTCGCTGCGCCGTCCAACTGGCCTACGAAATCGGCTTCGATACGATTTGGCTGCCGGTCGAGCGGACAAACCTCCGGGCGCGTCACGTCTACAAGAAGTGCGGGTTCGACTACCTCGCCACCGACGACCCGCGCGAACTGGAGATGACCCTCGACCTGGCCGGCTATCACGAGGCCGTGAGCGTCCCGGTCGAGACCTTGATGAACCGCAACGTCCTCTCCATCGGCCTGCACCAGTCGTGTCGCACGGCCGTCGAGGTCTTTCTGAAATGCCGGGTCGCTTCGCTGCCGGTGGTCGACGACCAGATGCGGCTGATCGGCATCATCTCGGAGACCGACCTGATGCTGCCCTCGAACCTCGACAAGGGCGTGGCCGACGTCTTGACGCGCGATGTCCTGTTCGTCCGCCCCACCTGTACCCTGGCCAAGGTCGTGCGCATGTTCCTGTCGAAGAAAGTGCGGTCGATTCCCGTGGTCGACGCGCAGGGCAAGCTAGTCGGCATCATCGGCCGGCGGGACGTGCTGACGTATTATGTCGGCCGGCTCTGACAAGCCGCCCCTCCCGGCGAGCCGACACCCCTAGCCCGCGCGCTGGACCCGCACCGCGCACACCTTGGTCTCGGGGATCTTCGCCACCGGGTCGAGGGCCGCATTGGTCAACACGTTCGTGGGGCTTTCGGCGAAATGGAAGGTGGCCGAGACGATCCCCGGCGGGCAGGCATCGGTCAGCCGGGCACGGGCCCGCATGGCACCGCGGCGCGATCGGACCTCGACCATCTCGCCGTCGGCGATGCCCAGCACCTTCGCGTCGGCCGGGTTCATGCGCAACGTTTCTTCGCCTTCCAGCGCGCGAAGACCCTCGACCCGGCGCGTCATCGTGCCGGTGTGGTAGTGGACCAGGCTGCGGTCGGTCGTCAGCACCAACGGGAACCGCTCGTCGCACGCCTCGGCCGGCGGCCGGTACGCCAAGGGAACGAACCTCGCCTTGCCGTCCTTCGTGGCGAACCGCTCCGTGTGGAGGATCGGCGTGCCGGGGTGTTCCTCCGCCGGACAAGGCCACTGAACCGCGCTGCCCTCCAGCCGGCGGAACGCGATGCCACCATAGCTGGGCACCAGGCGCGCCATCTCGTCGAGAATCTCGCTCGGGCCTGGGTACTCGAACCCCTTGCCGCCGAGGCGCTGGGCAATCTGGCAGGTGATCCACCAGTCGGGCTTCGACGCGCCCGGCGGATCGATGGCCTTGCGCACGCGCTGCACGCGCCGCTCGGTATTGGTGAACGTGCCGTCCTTCTCGGCGAAGCTGGCAGCCGGCAACACCACGTCGGCGAACCGGGCGGTCTCGGAAAGAAAGAGGTCCTGGACCACCAGAAACGCACCGCGCCCGAGGGCCTCTTCCACATGCCGGGAGTTGGCCTCGCTGAGCACCGGGTTCTCGCCCACCAGATACAAGGCTCGGATTTCGCCTTGGCCGACCGCGTCGATGATCTCGGTGAGCGTCAAGCCCGGGATCTCCGGGAGCGTGCAGCCCCAGGCCGACTCGAACTTCGCCCGGACTTCCGGCGCATCGACCCGCTGATAACCCGGCAGCACGTTCGGCAGGGCCCCCATGTCACAGGCCCCTTGCACGTTGTTCTGCCCACGCAGCGGATTGACGCCCGACGACGGGCGGCCGATATTGCCGGTCAGCAAGGCCAAGTTGCTGGTGGCCAGCACGTTGTCGGTGCCGTGGGTGTGCTGTGTGATGCCCATCGCGTAGAAAAGCATTGCGGGCCGGTTCGTGGCGTAGCACCGGGCGGCCTGGGCGATCTTCTCTCTCGGCACGCCGGTGAGCTTCTCGGCGGTGTCCAGGTCGAACCGTTCGAGCGAATCGCAAAATGGACCGAAGTCCTCGCAGCGCGCCGCGATGAACGCCTCGTCGGCCAGACGCTCGTCGACGATCACACGCATCATGCCCATCAAGAGGGCCACGTCGCTGCCGGGGCGCGGCTGGAGAAAGAGGTCGGCCACCCTTGCCAGTTCGATCTCCTTGGGGTTGGCGACGATGAGCTTCGCTCCGGCCTGGGCCGCGCGGCGGATCGCGGCACCGATGACCGGGTGTGTCGAAGTGGTGTTGGTGCCGATGGCGAAGAGGCAGGCCGCAGCGCGGATCTCGTCGATCGAGTTGGTCATCGCCCCGCTACCGAGACTCTGGACCAGACCGGCGACCGTCGGCGCGTGGCACAGCCGGGCGCAGTGGTCCACGTGATTCGTGCCCATCACGGCCCGGGCGAACTTCTGGATCACGTAGTTCTCTTCGTTCGTGCACTTGGCCGAGGCGATCGCAGCGAACCGGTGCCCGCGGTGCGGGGCGAAGCCCCGCGCGGCCGCGTCGAGGGCCTCGTCCCAGGTCGCGGGCTCAAGGCGGCCGTTCTTGCGCACCAACGGGGTGATCAGGCGCTGCGGATGATGGACGAACCCATGTCCGAACCGCCCCTTGACGCACAGAAGGCCGCGGTTGACTGGGCTTTCGGGGTCGCCCCGCACGCCGACGATCCGATCTCCCTGCACGCCCAGGTACATGCCGCAGCCCACGCCGCAGTAGGGGCAGACGGTCCGCACCTCGCGCGAGGGTTGCCTGGCGTGCTTGACAGCCAGCGCGCCCACCGGGCAGCGCACCACGCACTCGCCGCACGATTCGCACCGCGACTGGGCGATGGGGGCGCCCCCGAACGTGCTCACCTGGGTGTCGTACCCGCGATACGCGAAGTCGATCGCCCCGGCGCCCTGGAGCGACTGGCAGGTTCGCACGCAGATGCCGCAGAGCACGCACTTGTTCGGATCGCGATCGAAAAACGGGTTGGACGAATCGACCGGCCGTCGGCGCGATGGGGGCCGCAGTCGCTTGAGCCGGGGTTCGTCGATGCCCACATACGCGGCGATCCGCTGAAGCTCGCATTGGCCATTGCTGGCGCACCGCAAACAGTCGCCCTGGTGGTCGGCAATCAAGAGTTCCACGGCGATGCGGCGCACCTTATCGACGTCGCCGCCGGCCGTGCGAACGACCATCCCGGGCTCGATCGGGGTGCGGCAGGCCGGCGCGAGGCCCCGTCCCTCGATCTCGACGAGGCAGAGCCGGCACACGCCGGCCGGCTTCAGGTCGGGATGGTAACACAGGTGCGGCACGTAGATGCCGGCAGCCAGCGCGGTTTCGAGGATGTTCGCACCGGGCACGCCAGCGGTTTGGACGCTGTCGATGACCAGCCCGACGCGATTCTGGGCTGTTGGCGCGTTCGCCATGTTCGTGCTCCGACTACCTCGCCCCGCTGGGTTCAGATCGGCCCGCCGGATGGGGCTCTCGCCCGCACACTCCCACAGGGCACCCGGTCTTTGAGACGTGTGCTTCGAACTCGTCGCGAAAGTAGCGGATCACGCTGAGCAAGGGATTGGAGGCCGTCTGCCCATGCCCGCAAAGCGACCCCAGTCTCATTCCTTCGGCAAGTTCCCGAAGCAGGTCCAGATCGCCGGGCTGGCCCCGTCCTTCGATGATGTCCCGGGACACCTCGAACATCTGCTTCGTGCCCAGCCGGCAAGGCACGCACTGACCGCAGGACTCCCGGTACGCGAACTCGAGCGCGTTGTGCGCGAGGTCGACCAGGCAGTTGCCTTCATCCAAGACGACCACCCCGCCGGAGCCCAGCGACGCGCCGAGCGGAAGCAACGAATCGTGGTCGACGGGCGCATCGAGGCAAGACGGCGGCAAGCAGCCGCCGCCGGGGCCGCCGCAGTGCACGGCCTTGAGCCGCTTTCCGCTGGCGGGACCTCCTCCGATGCCCTCGACGATCTGGCGCAAGGGGGTTCCTAACGGAACTTCGATCACGCCGCTGCGTTTCACGTTGCCCGAGAGGCAGAGAACCTTGGTTCCCCGGTTGGTTTCCGTGCCCACCCCGGCAAACCACGAGGCCCCCTGGTGCAACACGAGGGCCACGGCGGCCAGCGTTTCCACATTGTTGACGACCGTCGGCCCGGCCCAAAGCCCCGAGACCGGGGGAAAGGGCGGGCGCAGGCGCGGAACGCCCCGTTTCCCCTCGATGCACTCGATCAGCGCGGTTTCTTCCCCGCAGACATACGCCCCCGCGCCCGCCTTGATCTGGAGGTGGAAGCTGAACGAGGACCCCAGGATCTTCTCGCCCAACAGGCCGCACTGTTCCATCTGGCGCAGCGCGGTCCGCAACCGCGCCATCGCCAGCGGATAGGATGCGGGGCAGTAGATGTAGCCTTCCTCAGCGCCGACCGCATATCCGGCGATCAGCATTCCCTCCAAGAATCCATGGGGGTCGCTCTCCAAGAGCAGCTTATTGTGGTAGACGCCCGGGTCGCCTTCACTGGCGTTGCCGATGACATATTTGGGTGTGCTGTGGGCGTCGCGCGCGAATTGCCATTTTCGCCACGTCGGAAACCCGGCTCCCCCTTTTCCCCGAAGCCCCGACTGTTTCAGCTCGTCGAGGACCTCGCCGGGCGTCATGTCCAGGGCCCTTGCCAGGCCCGAGTAGCCGCCGTGGGCAAGGTAGTGGTCGATCTGGCCGGGATCGAGGAAGCCGCAGTTCCGCAGCGTGCGCCGGACCTGGCCGCGAAAGACCGGCGTTTCGAAAAGCCGTGGGATGCCCTCGACGCGGCCCTCGCCCACGCTGCCCAGCGCCCAGTCTACCGCTGGATCCCCATCCCGCACGACCCGGTCGACCAACGTGCGTGCCACCTCCGGCGTGATCCCGCCGTAACAGATCATCGGCCAGGGTGGCCGAACGATCGAGACGACCGGCTCGGCGTAGCACAGGCCCAGGCATCCGACCTCGAAGATGGCGCAGTCGATTCCGGCTTGGCGCGTGTGGTCCCTCAGGGTTTGCAGGGTCTCCATCGCGCCGGCGGAACGCCCGCAGGTTGCCGTGCCCACCACAATGCGCGGCGACGAGGAACGCTCCCGCGTGTCCCGTTGCTGGCGAGCGCGCCTGCGCAGCTCATCAAGGTTCCCCATCATGACCGTTCGCCTTTCGCAAGAGCCCGCGCACTTTGGACGGAGTCACGTTCGCCTCGACCTTCTCGTTGATCATCACGCACGGCGACAGCCCGCACGCCCCGATGCAGGCCACGGTTTCGAGCGAGTACTCCAAGTCGGGTGTGGTCTGGCCCTCTTGGATCCCCAACGGCTTCTCGATGGTTTCGAGGATTCTCGCCGCGCCGCGCACGTGACACGAGGTGCCGCGACACACCAGAATGTGCCGTTTGCCGATGGGCGTGAAGCGAAACTGAGCGTAGAACGTGGCGACGCCGTAGACCGAACTGTCGGGCACGCCGGTGAAGCGTGAGACGTCAACAAGCGCTTCCGCCGGAAGGTAGCCGAACGCCTCCTGCACCCGTTGGAGGATGGCGATCAATTCCTCGGGCTTACCTTGAAAGGAGTCGAGAATCGGCTGGAGACGCGGATGCATGAATCGGCCCTCCCGCGGGGCGACGCGACTTGAGAAAACCGCCTGACGGGTCGCTGTGGCCGCCCGGCCTTTAGCATACTCGATTCCGCCATCTTGCGACAGCCGATCCGCAAGGCAGTGCGAGAATAACACAGCCAAGAGTTCGCAAAACCGGTCTGCCGCGGGGCGTGGCAGAGTCGAACCGCGCGGCTTGATACATTACCGCGCTGGTCATACAATGCGGCCGGTGAGGAATCCGGCCATGACCTCGTTGGCCTCTCTGGTCCGCGCGATCCACGACGCCCCGGCGCGGCTTGTTTTGGCGATCGCCGGCGGCGGCACCCGCGCGCTGACCGAGTTGCTCGAAGTCCCGGGTGCCTCGCGCACGGTGCTCGAGGCGGTGGTGCCGTACTGCGAGCGGGCGATGATCGATTGGCTCGGAGGGCGGCCGGACCGGTTCTGCGACGATCCGACCGCGCGGGCGATGGCCATGGCGGCCTTCTTGCGGGCTGGTCGACTCGACCCGGGCGACACGCCGCACGCGGGGGTGGCCTGTACCGCCAGCCTGGCCTCGGACCGGCCGAAACGCGGTCCGCACCGCGCCCACGTCGCCTTTCAGACCGCTGCCGTCACGGCGGTCCGATCCCTCACGTTGGCCAAGGGCCAGCGCACCCGGGGCCAGGAGGAGCGCGTGGTATCCGTCCTCGTGCTCAATGCCGCGGCCGAGGCCTGCGGACTCGCCGAACGGCGAACGCTGGATCTCGTGGCTGGCGAAACGGTCGAGGCGTCGGACACGGCCGCGCCCCCAGCATGGCAGGACCTGCTTCTCGGCCGTCGCGACGCCGTGCGATACGGCGGTCGGCCGGCAACCGGCCCGCCCGCAGCGATCTACCCCGGCGCGTTCCATCCGCTCCACGCCGGGCATCGGCACATCCTCGAGATCGCGGAGGAAATGCTGGGCGTTGCGGTCGAACCGGAAATTTCCATTCTCAATGTCGACAAGCCACTTTTGGACTACCTGGAGATCGCGCGGCGGACCGGGCAGTTCGATCGGCACCAGGCCGTGTGGTTGACCCGGGCACCCACGTTCGACGAGAAGTCGCGGCTGTTTCCCGGCGCGGTGTTCGTGGTGGGCGCCGACACCTTGCGGCGGATCGCCGACGCGCGCTACTATGGCCACGATCAGGCGGCTTGCCGCGCGGCGATCGAGCGCCTTGCCGCGCGCGCCTGCCGTTTCTTGGTCTTTGGCCGCAGCCAGGACGGATGTTTCATGTCGCTCGACCAGATGGATCTTCCTCGACCGTTGCGGGCCCTGTGCATTGGAGTGCCGGAGGAACGCTTTCGCGAAGACATCTCGTCGACCGCCATTCGCCAAGCGGCCGACGAAGGGATTGAGGACACTGGGTAGTCTGGCCCCGCGCGGCGATGCGGTGGCTTGCATTTCGGACCTGGGAGCCACGCCATGCTTCGTCCATGGTTTCTCGTGGTGGTTGCCATGATGCTCTGCCCGGCGCGCGCCGCGGAGACACCGATCGACATCGGCGCGCGTTGGGAACTGTTGGTCGACGATTATCTGATCGCCCGGCTGGACGGCGGCGCGCGGCAAGTGTTGCACCACCCCACGCCTCGCGAGGTGGTGCTGACCTGCGACGCGCCTTGGGAGGGCAGCGGCTGCAACTACTATAGCATCTTTCAGGACGGCGACCGGTACCGCATGTACTACCACGGGTGGCAATTGACGGTCGTCCCCGGCAGACTCCTCGTGCCGCACCAACTCGTCACCTGTTACGCGGAGAGCCGCGACGGCATTTCCTGGATCAAGCCGGAGTTGGGACGGGTCGAGTTCGGCGGATCGAAGAAGAACAACATCGTTCTCGACACGGGGCGGCTGGGGCCGCTGGACATCGACGCCGGGCACATTGCCCTGTTCCGGGACGAGAACCCCCGCTGCCCGCCCGAGGCGCGTTACAAGGCGATCGTGCTGGTGCGCAAGCCGCACGGATTGGCGCCCCTTGCCTCGCCCGACGGGCTGCGTTGGTCGCCCATGGCCGACAAGCCGGTGATCACCAAGGGGGCTTTCGACTCGCAGAACTTGGCGTTCTGGGACTCCGTGCGGAACGAGTACCGCGCCTACGTGCGGTATTTCGACCAGGGGCGCCGCGACATCCTGACCGCAACCTCCCCGGACTTCATCCATTGGACCGAACCGGTCCCGCTCGAGTACCCTGGCGCGCCGGCGGACCAGCTCTATACGAATCAGATCAAGCCCTACCACCGTGCCCCGCACTTGTTCGTGGGCTTTCCGACGCGGTACGTGGAGCGCGGGTGGTCGCCGTCGATGGAGGCGTTGCCGGAGCGGGAGCATCGCAAGCTGCGCGCCAGCGCCGAGCCGCGGTTCGGAACGGCCCTGACCGAGGGCCTCTTCATGACCAGCCGCGACGGGCGCCGATTCCATCGCTGGGGCGAGGCCTTCTTGCGCCCCGGACCCGAGCGACCCGGCACGTGGCAGTACGGCCAGCAATACCTCGCCTGGCATGTCGTCGAAACCGACGCGTTCGAAGGCCAGGGGCGCGAACTGTCGCTGTATGCCACCGAAGCGTATTGGGTCGGGCAGAGCAGCAAGCTGCGGCGCTACACGTTGCGGATCGACGGCTTCGTCTCGGTCCAGGCGCCGTGGACAGGCGGAGCGCTGGTGACCAGGCCGCTGGTATTTCGCGGAAACCGACTGCTGTTGAATTTCTCGACCTCGGCGGCCGGCAGCATCCGCGCCGAGATCCAAGATGCCGAGGGCCGACCGGTTCCCGGGTTCGCCCTGGACGACTGCCCGGATCTGTTCGGCGACACCCTGGAACGGCCCGTGACCTGGAAGAAGGGCTCGGACCTGGCGAAACTCGCGGGCCGGCCGGTCCGCCTGCGCTTCGTGCTGCGCGATGCCGACCTGTATGCCCTGCGGTTCGCGGAGTGACCGTTTCGCGCCCCGTCGCCGGATCCACGATTCGGCCGGGCGCGCTCTACAGGCCGTTCAGTCTGCCGACGATCAACGACGCGTTGTGGCCGCCGAAGCCGAAGCTGTTCGACATGGCGCAACGGATGGTTCGTTGGCGTGCTTCGTTGGGCGTATAGTCGAGATCGCAGGCGGGGTCGGGGATTTGGTAGTTGATCGTCGGGGGGATCACGCCGCGCTGGACCGCCAAGACGGTGATGACCAGTTCGACCCCGCCGCTGGCGCCGAGAAGGTGGCCGAGCTGGCTCTTCGTGCTGGAGATCGCGACCTTCCAGGCGTGGTCGCCGAAGACCGACTTGACCGCGGCGGTCTCGGCCTGGTCGCCCAGCGGGGTGCTGGTGCCGTGGGCGTTGATGTAGTCGATGTCCTCGGGGTTCAGGCCCGCGTTGGCCAGGGCCTTGCGCATGGCCTTGGCCGCGCCGAGGCCGTCTTTCTCGGGCTGGGTGATATGGCTGGCGTCGGCCGAGTAGCCCACGCCGAGCATCTCGGCGTGGATCCTGGCGCCGCGGGCGCGGGCGTGTTCGAGTTCCTCGAGCACGACCAGCCCGGCCCCCTCGCTGAGGACGAACCCGTCGCGGTCGCGGTCGAACGGCCGGCTGGCCGCGGCGGGGTCGTCGTTGCGTTCCGAGAGGGCCCGCATGGCCCCGAACGCCGCGATCCCCAACGGCGTGACGGCGGCCTCGCTGCCGCCGGTGATCATGACATCGGCATCGCCGTATTGGATGGTCCGAAACGCGTCGCCGATCGAATTGCTGGCGCTGGCGCAGGCCGTCACGGCCGCGGCGCTAGGCCCGCACAGGCCGTGATCGATCGACACGTGGCCGCTGGCGGCGTTGGCCATCAGCTTGGGGATCGTGAAGACGGAGACTTTCTCGGGGCCCTTTTCGAGAAGCCGGCAGTGCTGCACCTCGAGTTCTTCCAAACCACCGATCCCCGAGCCGATGATCACACCGCAGCGATCGGGGTCTTCCTTGGAGAAGTCCAACCCCGAGTCGCGCACCGCGACGCGGGCCGCCACCAGGGCGAACTGGGTGAATCGGTCGAGCCGTTTGGCGTCCTTCGGCGAGAAGCATCCCTCCGGGGGCCAGTCGGGCACCTCGCCGCCGAACCGCGAGCGGTAGGACGATGCGTCGAACCGCTTGATCGTGCGAATTCCGCTCTCGCCGCGGCAAAGGCGATCGAACAGATCGTCCACCTGACGGCTCAGCGAGGTGACCACACCCATTCCCGTGATGACGACGCGGCGTTTCATGGGTCCGCACTACGCGCTTTGGTCCTTGTCGACAGCCTTCTCGATGTGCTCGATGGCTTGTCCGACGGTCTGGATCTTCTCCGCCGCGTCGTCGGGAATGTGGATGTCGAACTCCTCTTCCAGTTCCATCACCAACTCCGTGACGTCCAACGAGTCGGCTCCCAAGTCGTTGACGAAGTGGGTTTCGTTCTTGACCTGTTCTTTGGAGACGCCGAACTGCTCGGCCACGACATCAATGACGCGCTCTGCGACTGAGGCCACCTTGATTATCCTCCGAAAATGGCGTTGTACCATGGCGGGTCTGGAGACCCACCCTACGGATTTCACCAGTCCAACAACATATACCCGCTTTTCCTAGCCATGTCCATATCTCCCTGCCCCGCTCTACACGCTCAGACCGCCATCGACGGTCAGCACATGACCGGTGATGAAGCTGGCCGCCTCGCTGGCCAGGAACAGGACGGCATAGGCGACATCGTCCGGCTGCCCCAGCCTCCCCAGAGGGGTCTCCTTCTGGATTCCTGCCAGGACCTCCTCCCCGAGGGTGGCCGTCATGTCGGTGGCAATGAACCCGGGGGCCACGGCATTGACGGTGACATTGCGACCGGCCAGTTCGCGGGCCACCGTCCGGGTGAATCCGATCACCCCCGCCTTGGATGCCGAGTAGTTCGCCTGGCCCGGGTTGCCCATCAGCCCCGAAATGCTGGCGATGTTGATGACCCGGCCGCGGTGCTGTCGGAGCATGGGCCGGGCAGCGGCGCGGGTGAAGAGGAACGTGCCCCGAAGGTTGATGTTCAACACCGAGTCCCACTGGTCGTCTTTCATGCGCAGCAGCATTCCGTCGCGTGTGATCCCGGCGTTGTTAACGAGGATGTGCAGCCCGCCCCAGGCCTTGACCACCTCGTCGACCACCTCGTTGACCCGTTGGCTGTTCGTCACGTCGCAGACCAGCGCCATGGCGGTTCCGCCGGCCGACTGGAGGAGCGACACGGTTTCGGCCAGCAGATCGGGGCTGATATCGACGCAGGCGACCTTCGCGTTCGCCCCCGCAAGGAACTCGGCGATCTTTCGCCCCAGTCCCCGGCCGGCGCCGGTGACTAGTGCCACTTGTCCACTGAGATCGGTCGAAAGAACGGCTTGGCTCATCGCAAGTTCGTCCTGAGGGATGGGGTCCACTACACTTCGACGGTCTGACAGACCAGTTTGCGGTCGATTCGCTTCAGCAACCCGCGCAACACACGGCCCGGCCCCACCTCGTAGAAGTGATCGAACCCTTGCTCGATCATATACCGCATCGAGTCTTCCCAGAGCACGGGAGCGAGGACTTGCCGAACCAGAAGCCGGCGGATTTCCTCGGGGTCGTCGTGGGGTCGGGCGTCGACGTTGGAAATCACGGGGATTTGGGGGCGATGCATGGGAACGTTGGCCAGGACCTCGGCCAGGCGCTGATCCGCCGGACGCATGATCGTCGTATGGAACGCGCCGGCCACGGCCAGGGGCACGGCCTTCATGGCGCCTGCCGCCGAGGCTGCCTCCGCCGCGCGCTCGCAGGCCGCGTTCGTGCCCGAGATGACAATATTCCCCGGGCAAAGGAGATTGGCCACCTCGAGGATCTCGTCGCCGCGGGCCTTGGCGCAAAGCGCTTCCACCTGGCTTCGCTCGAGCCCCAGGATGCTCACCATGCCGCTCGGCGTGGCGTCGGCGGCCTTTTGCATCGCCGCGCCGCGTTCCTGCACCAACAGCAGGCCATCCTCGAAGCGCATGACGCCGGCGAAGACCATGGCCGTGTATTCGCCCAGGCTCAAGCCCGCCGCCGCCTCGCAGGCCAGCACGACGTCGGGCGATTCGGCCCGCAGCGACTCCAGCGCGGCCAAGCTCGTCACGAAGAGCGCCGGTTGGCTGAAGACCGTCGAATCGAGTTGTTCCGCGGGGCCCTCGAAACACAACCTGGCCAGGTCGTAGCCCAGAATCTCGCCGGCACGGTCGTACAGCCGCCGGGCGGCAGGCAGCGACTCGTACAGTCGCTTTCCCATGCCGACCGTCTGCGCCCCCTGGCCAGGGAAAAGAAAAGCGATCCTGCTCAAGGCCGATCCCGTCCTGCGGTCGGAGTGTCAGACTACTCTTCCGGCTCGACGATCTTCCGACCCATGTAGTGGCCACAGTTCGGGCAGATCACGTGCGGGGGGACCGCCGTGCTGCACTTCGGGCACGACTTCAACTGCTTGGGTTTCTTGGCATCGTGGGCCCGGCGCGAGCCGGTCCGCGCGTTGCTCTGACGACGTTTCGGTACAGCCATCGCACAACTCGGAATCTGGCCGCAGGACGCCATCGCGCCCACGGTAGGGTGTAGGGGTCGGCAATCCAAACCAGCAATGATAGGGGCCGCAAACCGGGGTGTCAATCGCCGTTGGGATGCGTGGAGGGCGCCGCCTTCCATCGCCTTCCATCGCATCGGGGGATTGCCCAGGAGGACAATCGACCCCCCATACGGCGGTATCTTCCCGTGGGTCACGTCGGGGGTGGCCGCTGGGCGGACGCCCATCTTGGACATTCACGCGATGCCCAACAGCTCCTTGATCTTGGCCCGGGCCGCCTCGAGCGCTTGGGGGAGTTTGTCGGGGTCCTTGCCGCCGGCCTGGGCCATGTCGGGGCGTCCGCCCCCGCCTCCGCCCATCGCAGCCGCGGCCGCCCGAATCCACTGGACCGCATCGAGTCCCTTCTCGGCGAGGTCGCGGCTCAGGCCCGCGATGAGCGTCACGCGACCCTCGTCGCCTTGGCTGGCCAACAGCGCGGCGACCGGCGCCGCTTTGCGGCGCAACTGGTCGATCAGGTCGCGCATGCCCTGCGGCGCGAAGCCCGGCACCTGGGCCACGACGACCTTCACTCCGGCCATGTCGGCTGCCTCGGCCAGGAGCTTCTCGGGCGTCACGCCATCGGCTTTCGTCCCCGCCGCGGCTTGCTTCTTCAGTTGTCGAACCTCGCGCGCAAGCGCCGCGACGCGCTGGGGCACCTCGTCGGGCGAGGCGCGAAGCCAAAGCGCCGTCTGGTGCAGCGCTTGCTCGAGACGGCAGACGTACTCCCAGGCCGCCATGCCGGTCAGGGCCGTGATGCGGCGGATGCCCTTGGCAACGCTTTCCTCGCCGACGATCTTGAACAGGCCCACCTGGGAACTATTCGTCAGATGCGTGCCCCCGCACAGCTCGCGGCTGTAGTCGCCCACCGAGACCACGCGCACCACGTCGGGGTACTTCTCGCCGAAGAGCATCATCGCGCCGAGTTTCTGGGCGTCTTCCTTGGGCATGAGAGACCATCGGACCGGAGAGCCCTCGACAATCAAGGCGTTGACCTCTCGCTCGACCTGTTCGAGCCGCTCTGGACCGAGGGCCTCGTCGCAATTGAAGTCGAACCGCAACTGGTCGGGCTCGACCTTCGAGCCCTTCTGCTGCGTCTGCTGGCCGAGGTGTTTGCGCAAGGCATAATGGAGCAGGTGGGTGGCGGAATGGGCCCGGCGGATCGCTTGCCGCCGCAGCGCGTTCACCCGCGCGCCCACCTGGTCCTTGTAGCTGAGTCTGCCCTCGCGTAGGAAACCGACGTGCAAGAGGAAGCCGTCCTCGACCTGCGTATCGACGACCTCGAATCGCACGCCTGGGGCCACCAGCTCCCCCGTGTCGCCCACCTGGCCGCCCATCTCGCCATAGAAGGGGGTCTTATCGAGCACGACGACGGCCGGCTGTTTGCCATCGATCTCGTCGAGTTGGTACGCCAACTGGTCCGCCACGATCAGGCCGACCACCACGGCCCCTTCGATCGTTTCGGCGTCGTAGCCCACGAATTCGCTGCCGTGCATCGTCTTCTTCAGTTCGTGGAGCGGGCCTTCCTTGAAGAGCCCCACGCGCCGGCCTGCGCCCGACGCCTCTTCGTGCCGCTTCTGGGCCTTGCGGAAACCGTCCCAGTCGAATTGCAGGCCCCGTTCGAGGGCCAGCGTCTCGGTCAACTCGGGCGGGAAGCCATAGGTTTGCAGCAGGTCGAAGGCCTCGCGGCCCGGCACGGTTGTCGATCGTCTCGCCGCGGTCTGATCGAGCAGCTTCTCGGCGCGGGGCATTCCCGCGTTGATGATGTCGAAGAACTGCGTTTCCTCGTTGCGCAGGGCTTGGGCCACGCGACCGACGGTCTCTCGAAGCTCGGGATAGGGCTGGCCCATCAGTTCGGCCACCGCGCCGGGCAGCTCGCAGAGAAACGGCTTGTGGACGTTCATCCGGTATCCGTCCAAGGCGGCGCGCCGGATCAGCTTGCGCACCACATAGCCTTGTTTCTCGTTGTCGGGGTAGACGTTCTCGTGGAGGGCGAACGTGCAGGCCCGCACGTGGTCGGCGATCCGGCGCAGCCGGCGGCCATGGTCGGATTGCGGATCGTACCGCACGTGGCACACCTCGGCCGCCGCTTCGACCAGCGGCCGGAGAATATCGATGTGAAAGTTCGATTCCACGCCTTGGAGCACCGCGGCGGTCCGCTCGAGGCCCATGCCGGTGTCGATATTCTTCTTCGGCAAAGGCCGGAGGTTGTTCGGCGGCGGACCCACGCGGTTGAACTGGGTGAACACGAGGTTCCAGATCTCGACCGGCCCCCAAGGCGAGTGATAGTAGATCTCGCTGCACGGTCCACACACGCCATCGGGGCCCTGGCTGGGGGCGTTGGCTGGCCAGAAGTTCTCGTCCTCGCCGATGCGCCGGACCTTGGCCGGAGGCAGTCCCACCTCGTCGGTCCAGATGCTCGCGGCCTCGTCGTCGTCGAGATACACCGTGGCCGAAAGCCGCTCGGGGTCCAGTCCCAGCCACTTCTTGTCCGTCAAGAACTCCCATGCCCAGAGGATCGCCTCGCGCTTGAAGTAGTCGCCGAAGCTGAAATTGCCCAGCATCTCGAAAAACGTGTGGTGGTACGCGGTGCGCCCCACATTGTCGATATCGCCGGTGCGCAGGCACTTCTGGCAGGTGGTCGCCCGGGTGAACTCGAGCTTGCAGCGTCCAAGGAAGTGGTCTTTGAACTGGTTCATCCCGGCCGGAGTGAACAACACCGACGGATCCCAGCGCGGGACCAACACGTCGCTGGGCCGCCGGACGCATCCCTTGGTCTCGAAGAAACACAGGTACTTTTCACGGAGTTCGTCGGCTTTCATCGTCCTGACCGTCCGGGAACGCTCGTCGCAAGGCATCACGAAAAACGGGTGAGGGAACCTCTCATCATAACGGTTCGCGGCGCAACCGAGAAGGCGGACACGGGCCCTTAGGGACCCACCGAACGGAGGGTTTGCCGGCGGCCGAACCGACCTGGCTCATCGACGGACCGCTGCTCCGTGCTCTCACCGGGCCTATGGCGTCGCGTGGGCCCAGGGCAATCCCAGCGAATCCGAGCCGGTTGTCTGGCGTCGGGGGTTGTGATACCTTGGCGGGCGACGGTCGCACCTCGGGTTTCGAAAGGGAT
>DYLT01000055.1 GCA_020721945.1 Blastopirellula marina | reverse complement strand
CGACAATTTCCGCCCGCCGTACGCGCCGCGCGATCGTCAGCGCATGCTCAGCGAGTACCTAACCGGCGCGGGCGGCAAGCCGAAGTCGCGGTTCGTCCGCCAGTCGGTCAATTGAAGGTGAAGGTATAGACGAGCATCTTCTCGCCGAAGTAGCCGCCCGGCGGCGCGATCTCTTGGTCCTGGTCCTTCCACTCCGTCCAGGCGCCGCTGGCGCTTTTGGCCCATAGCCGGATGACGTCGGCCACGATGCGCTGGCCCTGGTAGGCCAAGACGGCGGTTTCGCCCGGATCGAACGTCCAGACGGCGGGATCCTCTTGGCCGGGCTCGCCGGGGACCCAGCGTCGCTTGCCGTCGTCGTCCACGGCGCGGTAGACCGCGTAGACTTTGATCCTCTCCTTCGAGGCGTTGGTCACGCGCACGTGCTTGCCGTAGAAACGGGTCTGCCTTCCCTGGTATTTCTTGGGGTCCAGCTCGGCGGCCTTTTCGAAGTCCGTTTGGGCGGCGTCGAGGTCGCCGAGTTCCTTTTGCGCCATGCCGCGATTGTACCAGTACACGGCGTTTTTCCCGTCCAGCGCGACCGCCCGGCAAAAGTCCTCGAGCGCTTGCCGGTACTGCTCCAGCTTGTAGAACACGAGCCCCCGGTCGTTGTAGTACTCGGCGTTGCTGGCGTCGAGGCGCAGCGCGCGGTGATGGTCGGCCAGGGCCTCGTCGTACCGGCCGAGCTTGTATAGGCAAGCGCCGCGGGCATTGAGGATCTCGGCGTTTTCACCCTCGCGGTCCAAGGCCGCCGCGAAGTCCCGCAGGGCCTCCTCGTCGCGGCCGTTTCGCGACCGGAGGCACGCGCGATGGTACAAGGCGGCGGCAGTCGGCCCACGCTCGATCGACGCGGTGAAATCGGCGATGGCCTGCTTGCTCCGCCCGGCCAGGGCCTGGGCCATGCCTCGGTCGAAGTACAGTCCGGCATCGTCGGGCCGCCGGCGGATCGCCTCGTTCAGGTCGGCGACGACGCTGGCCGATTTTCCCGCGCGCTGGTTCGCGTACGCCCGGCCGCGGTACGCCCCGAACTCGCGGTATCCGCCCTGGATGGCCGCGTCGAAGTCGCGCAGGGCCGTGGTGAAATCACCCTTTTCGTAAAAGCACCAGCCTCGGTTGTTCAGGGCTTCGCGGAACGTGGCATCCAAGCGCAAGGCATCGGTGAAGTCGCAAATGGCGTCGTCGAACCGTCCGCGCGCGTGCCGCCGCACGCCGCGCGTGTTGAACTGCTCGGCGGTCTTCGGATCGACCAGCGGCATGGCGGTTTGCAGGTACGCCCGAACCTCGGTCACGTCGATGAACTGCTGAAGCAGGCGGGCATCGCGCCGGCCGCGGCTGACGACCGCCACCAACTCGCCCCGGTCGTTGACGGCCGGTCCGCCACTGTCGCCGGCATTGACCGGCGACTGGGTTTCGACCACCCGCGCCTCGAACACGCCGTCGCGCTCGCGAAACCGGTGCACGGCCCGGACCGTGCCGTGCGTGTACACCCAAAGCGCGTCGATCGCGCCGGGATTGCCGATCGAGTGGATCGTTTCGCCGATGGCCGGGCTTTGCGGCGCCAGGACCAGCGCGGCGGCACCGCCGGGAACCGCCGAGAGACGCACCAAGGCCAGATCGCACTTCGGGTCGCTGTCGATCAGCTCGCCCTCGATGGCGCGCCCTTCCTTGAGGTACGTCGGCCGCTCGGCCACGAGGCTGCCGTCCTTGTACATGGGAAAATAGGCCCGCACCCGCCTGGCCCGTTCGACCACGTGATCGTTCGTGATCACGAGCCGTCGCTTGGCGTCCACCAACCAGCCGCTGCCCGCCGAAAAGCCCTTTTCCGGCAAGTCGGCGACGAGGAACACCGTGCCGCGGAGGGTGCGATGAAACAAGTCGCTTGCGCGCACGGGTCCCGCGGACGCCACCGCGGTCGATTCGGAGCCCTGCTTGGGGGCCGGCGCGGCCGCGACGCTCGTGGCCGCCAGCACGATCGCCACGGCCAGCGCGGTTCGCACGGACCGGGTGGTGGCAACCCGGGCTGCCATCGAGATGCCCATCAATCGCCTCCCGAGAACGATGCGATGCCTGGCGCTATTCCATTCTAGCCCAGGCATGTGTCGCGGGGAGGATGTCCTAGGCGCATCATGGCGCAATGCGCCGGTGCCAAACGAGCAGGCTGGCCGACGTTTGCGGAATGCGCCGCTGCGGATCGGTGGCGAGTGCCCGCCCAGCCCGGATGCCCTGGACCAGCCGGCGTGCCTCGTCGATCCACTCGACCGAGGACATGGCGGCGGACACCGCGGCCGCTTCAGTCGAAGCAGAAGCACCTGAGCGGATCGCAGCGGTGAATCGGGCAATAGCCCTCGGGGAGCCGAGACTTGGTCTGCTCTGGCGGCGACGAAAGGTCGGGCGTCTCCGCCTCGACACCGGACGGCGTCGGCCGATCCGCGGGACAGAATCGCGTCCGATCCCACCGAATTCCCAATTCCGCCGCAATCGGCGGGACGAAGAACTCGTCGAGATCTTCGACGCCCGCGCGGGTCCGCTGGTGATAGAAACGAACCGCCTCGTTCCACGCGGCGAGCTTGCCCGAGTGGGTCCAAACCGATCCGTCCCGGTGGCGTGCCAGCATGCGTCGGGCCTTCTGGTCATAGCCATGGACGACCCCTCGGTCCAGCGCCGAACCGAGCCATTCGAGCCCCCCACGGCGCACCAGATCGTTGATCGACCGGAACTCGCCCCACGCCTCGGGGGGCAACACGAGCACGGCGGGCGCCCGGCGCGCGGCGTACGCGTGGTCCAAGGCCGTTTCGAGCATGCGATTGGCCGAGCGACCGCCCTTGGGCGCCAGCGTGACGCACCCGATCCCCATCGCGGCCATCGCTTCCCATCGCGTGGCGGTCAGGTCCGCAAGCGGTCCGCCGATCGCCGCGACTCCGGAAAATCCCAGGGCCTGGAGCAACAGCGCGTCGAAGATCTCCTCGACCAGGAGGAGCCCCAGGCTGCCATCGGCCACCACGGGCAATGCCACGTCAAGCCCGATGGCCGGCGTCGTGCGCTTCCAATCGCCCTTGAACAGAAACCGCGGCGATTGGTCCTCGGGATCGCGCGCCCAGAAGGCGACAATCTGACCCTGCGCGTCGCGGATCGGCCCGACAAGCCGGCCTGGCAGGCGTGGATCGGCGGCCAGTTCGGCCTCGCGAACCTCTTGGGACGAGAACCCGCGTTCCACGAGCCGTGCCCGCATCGAAGCGCAGTCGCCAAGCAACCCGATGGGGGTCCGCGCCACCAGTTCCTTGGTGAGGCCCTCGCGTGCCAGACAAGCCCAAGCCTTCTCGCCGTATCCCGGCCGGCTGGAGGGATCGTGCAGGAACTGGCAGCACACGTCGAGGAACGCTTCGTACAGGGGCATTCTCGGCGAACACGTCTCGCGGTCGAGGTGGCTCGCGGCGGCTTCTGGCACCATGAGTCAGATTTCCCCAAAAGGCCAAAGGGCAACCATGCGCGACACGATTCGATTCGGGTGCCACAATACCGTGGAAGGCCGGTGCGGGCCAAGGCCAATCAGGACCGAGCGACCACTAGTTCAGGGGGTTGCCCCGCGCGGCGGTTTCGACTATCGTGGGGGTAGCCTATCAAGGGCAACTTGTTCGGGAGCAGGGCACCCCCTTACTAGTGGCACCCCTCACCGGGGCGTTTCCCGGCGGTCGATTGATCTGGCCAGCGATCGGCCGGGAGATGGGTCGTCGAAAGCATCATGGAAAGCAGCGCCCAGACTGGCGCGACGCGATCGCGAGTCTTCGTGCTTTTGGTGGTCGGGCTCGTGGGTCTGACCATCTCGGGCGTGGTGTACCGAGCGCTTCGGGTGCGCGAACAGAGGCTGCTCGAAGCCTGGTTTCGGATCGATGCGGGTGTGCACGTCGGGGCGGTTCAGCGCGAGGTCAACGAGTGTCTTTGGGTTCTCGACGCCCTGACGGCATTCTATGCGGGCTCGCAACTCGTCGAGCGCGAGGAGTTTCGGGCCTTCAGCCAGTCGTTTTTCGCGCGACATCCCGGGCTGTTGGCCCTGGGCCGCGCGGCGCGCGTGTCGCATGCCGACCGGGTGAACCATGAGGAAGAGGCCCGCGAGGAACTGCACGCGGACTACCGCATCTGCCAGAAGGACGCCGAGGAGCAGATCGTGCCGGCTGACCCGCGCGACACCTACTACCCCGTCTTCTTCCTCGAACCCGCCGACGCGAAGGTCTTGCCCGCGGGATTCGATCTGGCCTCGAGCGAGGTGTTCCGGGTGGCGCTGAAGCGGATCGAGGACGGCGCCTCGATCGCGGCCGGGATGGCCACCGCGGTCGAGACGGGCGAGGGCCGGGCGGTGGGGGTCTTCGTGTTCGAGCCGGTCTACCGCGCGGGAGTGGTTCCCGAATCGCGCGACGAACGCCTCAAGGCCCTGGAAGGCGTCGTCCTGGGATGTTTCCGCATCGGCGGCATTATCGACCACGCGCTGGCCGAAACCGAGCCAGAGGCCATCGATCTGCGATTCTTCGACGAAACCGTCCCCAGCGCGCCCCAAATCCTCCACGTGCGCGTTTCGGGCGCGCGCCAGGAGTTGCCCGACGGGCTCGTCTCGCCTCCCGAGACCTCCGATGGCATCATCCACCGCGTGGAGATCCCCATCGGCGGGCGCACCTGGGCGGCGTACGGCACGCCCACCGAAGCCTACATCGCCGCGCGCCGGACCTGGCTGCCGCTGAGCACGTTGGGGTCGGGAATCCTGATCACCCTGCTGTTGGTGCTCAACGCGAACGCCCTGTTGGGCCGCACCGCCGAAGTGGAGCAACTCGTGGTGCAGCGGACCCGGGAACTAAAGGAGGCCAACCGGAACCTGGAGATCGAGATTGCCGATCGCATTCGGGCTCAGGCCGTGCTGAAGGACTCCGAGGCCCTGTACTCGTCGCTGGTCGAGAACCTTCCGGTCCAGGTGCTTCGCAAAGACCTCGAAGGACGATTCACGTTCGCCAACCGTTCGTTTTGTGCCCTGCTGGGGAAACCGCTTTCCGAGATTCTCGGGAAGACCGATTTCGACTTCTATCCCGAGGAGCTGGCGACGAAGTACCGGCGCGACGACCGGCACGTGGCCACGACCGGCGTCCTGTTCGAGGATGTGGAACGCAACCAGAAAGGCGACGAAGTCCGCTACGTGCGCGTCATGAAGTCGGCCGTGCGCGATGCGGCGGGCCGGATCGTCGGCACGCAGGCCGTGTTCTGGGACGTTACCGAACAAAAGTGGGCCCAAGAGCACCTCCAGCAAGCCAAGGAGGCGGCCGAGGCGGCCAACCGCGCCAAAAGCGCCTTTCTGGCCAACATGAGCCACGAAATCCGCACGCCGCTCAATGCGATCCTGGGCATGACCGAGCTGGTGCTCGACACCCCGCTCAGCGCCGAGCAGCGCGAGTACCTTCGGGTGGTTCAGGAGTCGGGCGAATCGCTCTTGTCGCTGGTCAACGATGTGCTCGACTTCTCGAAGATCGAGGCGGGCAAGCTGGTGCTCGATCGGACCGAGTTCGACGTGCGCGAGATGCTGGGCGATACGATGAAGTCGCTGGCGGTCCGGGCCCACCGCAAGGGGCTCGAGTTGGCCAGCCGCGTCCGCGCCGACGTGCCCGAACGCGTCCTCGGCGACTCCACGCGGCTGCGCCAGATCGTGGTCAATCTGGTCGGCAACGCGATCAAGTTCACCGAGCGGGGAGAGGTGCTCGTGGACGTGGCTTGCGCGTCGCGTGCCGACGGCGAGGCCATGCTGCATGTCGCGGTGCGCGATACGGGAATCGGCATTCCGGAAGAGAAGCGCGAGGCCATCTTTCGCGCCTTCGAACAGGGCGACAGCACGACGACGCGCCGATTCGGCGGCACCGGACTGGGCCTGACGATCTGCTGGCGCCTGGTCGAGATGATGGGCGGGCGGATCTGGCTGGAGAGCGAGGTCGGACGCGGCAGCACGTTCCATTTCACGGCCCGCGTGGGCCTTTCCACGACCGCCTCCGAAGAACCAGGCGACACGCTTTCCGATGGACTTCGCGGAGTGCGCGTCCTCGTGGTCGACGATAATGCCACGACGCGGGCGATCCTCGACGAGACGCTCCGTACCTGGGACATGGTGCCCACGCCGGCCTCGGGGGCGCGCGAGGCGCTGGAGTTGCTGCGCGAGGCCCGGCGTGCGGGCTCCCCCTTCGGCCTGGTGCTGACCGACGCCCAAATGCCCGACGTGGACGGGTTCACTCTGGCCGAGTCGATCCAGCGGGAACCCCAAGGGGGCATTCCCACGGTGATGATGCTTGCCTCGGGCGACCGCCCGGGCGACATCTCGCGCTGCGAGGAGTTGGGCCTTTTCGCCTACGTCCTCAAGCCGGTCAAACGGTCGGACCTGCTCGACGCGATCCTCGCGGCATTGGGCATCGCCGCGATGGAAACGGCCACCCAGGGGTCTGCCGTTGCCCGACCACTCCCCAGCCGGTCCCTCCGCATCCTGCTGGCCGAGGACAGCCTGGTCAACCAGAAGCTGGTCACCGGGTTGCTGGAGCGGCATGGGCACGTGATCCGCATTGCCAACACGGGGCGCGAGGCGGTCGCCGCGTTCCGCTCCGGGACGTTCGACCTGGTGCTCATGGACATCCAGATGCCCGAGATGGACGGTTTGGAGGCCACGGCCGCGATCCGCCGTCTGGAGGCCGGCACCGGCCGGCGCGTGCCCATGGTGGCGATGACCGCCCACGCGATGTCGGGCGACCGCGAACGGTGCCTCGAGGCGGGGATGGACCAGTACATCGCCAAGCCGATCCGGGCGAAGCAGTTGCTGGCGGTGGTCGACGGGGTTCTGGGCGAGTCGGCACCGATCGGCCCTCTACCCGACGAGGCCGACCTGGCGGGCGAGCCCGCGGTGCATTGGGCGGTCGCCCTCGAGACGGTCAAGGGCGACCGGGAGCTGTTGCGGGTGGTGGCCGAGACCTTTCTGGAGGAAGCGCCGCGCCTGATGGCGGGCATCCGTCGGGCCCTGGAAGCAGGCACGCCGGGCGAAGTCCGGCGCCTTGCCCATACGTTGAAAGGTTCGTTGAATTACTTCGGCGCCTGCCGAGCTTTCGAGCGGGCGTTCTCGGTGGAAACCCTTGCCCAGCAACAGAACCTCGACGAAGCCCGCAAAACGTTCCTTTCGCTGGAAGAGGAAATGGCAAGGGTGAGGCCGGCTCTGGTATACTACGTGCGGGGCGGGGCAGTCGGACATGGAACCTAACTCGGACGCGGGACCGACGACCTGTCTGCCCCGCAACGCTCGAAAGTGGTGGCGTCGATGACAACCGTTCTTGTCGTTGATGATTCCGCGGTCGATCGCCGCCTGGTGGGTGGACTGCTGGAAAAAGACTCGGAACTCCAAGTGCGCTACGCGGTCGACGGCGCCGACGCCCTGGCCGCCATGAAACGCGGACCCGTGGATCTGGTCGTGACCGACCTGGTGATGCCGGGCATGGACGGCCTCGAGCTCGTGGCCGCCGTCCGGGCGGGAACCCCCCACGTCCCCGTCATTCTCATGACGTCCAAGGGCAGCGAGGAAATCGCCGTTCGGGCGCTTCAGGAGGGCGCCGCAAGCTATGTCCCCAAGCGGATCCTCGCCCAGGATCTTCTGGACACGGTGCACCGCGTCCTCGCCCTCTCCGGACGGCAGCGGTGCCACAGCCGGCTTCTGGGGCACATGACGCGCAGCCAGTGCGCGTTCGTCCTGGACAACGACAGCACGCTGATCGCCACCCTGGTCGCCTACTTGCAGGACAACCTCCTGCAAATGGGGCTCTGCGGGGACGCCGAGTGCACGCGGATCGGCGTGGCGCTCGAAGAGGCCCTGGTCAATGCCGTGTACCACGGGAACTTGGAGGTGGGCTCGGAGCTTCGGGGAGAGGACGACACCTCGTTCTATCGCGTGGCCGCCGAACGAGCCCGCGTGCCCCCCTACCGCGATCGCCGGATCCACGTCGAGGCCACCCTGTCGCGCGACGAGGCGATTTTTACCATCCGCGACGAGGGGCCCGGGTTCGACCCCTCGAAACTCCCTGATCCCACCCTGCCCGACAGCCTGGAAAAGGTCAGCGGCCGGGGACTCTTGCTCATGAGGGCGTTCATGGACGAAGTGATTCACAACGAGACGGGAAATCGGGTCACGCTGATCAAGCGGCGTGAACGCGCCGTGCCCTCCGCCGAGAGCGAGGTGGCTTGATGTCCGAACAGAACGTCTTTCGCATCGAACGGAACGGAAGTACCCTGGTATTGACTCCCCGCTGCAATATCAGCAGCCTCGCCACCGAAAACATGCAGCCCGAGCTGCAAACCCTCCAGGCGATCGTGGCGTGCGACGACGTCAAGGACGTCGTGGTCGACTTCGACGAGGTGCCGCATTTCGGGTCGGAAATGCTCGGCGCGATCCACATGATCTGGAAGCGGATCCGAGCCGACGGCGGCAAGCTCGTCATTTGCAATGTCTCGCGCGTAGGGCGCGAGATCCTCCAGGTCGCCAAGTTCGACCTGATCTGGCCGATCTACGAATCGCGTTCCGAGGCCCTGGCGGCCTTGTCGTGACCAGGCGTCATGCCCTGGCGCCCAACGTGGGCGTCGCCCGAGCGTCGGCTACCGATCGGGCGCGGCGCGGTCCAGCGCCAGCACGGCTGCCAGCGTGGCGCGCACGACCATGGCCGCGTTGTCGACATCGCAATGTTCGGGCACGTCGGTTTCGGCGTGGTAGTGCGGGTCGGCGTACGGCCACGAGCCGATATGGACCACCGCCGCGCCATAGCCCGCACGCACGAACGAGCCGTCGTCGTCCCCAGGCCGCGGCCGCTTCTCCACACGCTGCGCCAGCGACGGGACATACCGCGCGCAGGCCGCCGTCATCAGTTGCGCCAGGCGATGGCCCTCGGGCGTGGTAAAAGCGGTCACATTCGTCTTCTTGCCTGCCTTGGTCTCCTCGGGCCCTTTGGCCCCGATGCCATCGAGATTGAACACGGCGACGATCCGGTCGCCCCGCTTCTTGGCGTTCTCGGCCGCGGTGACACTGGTCCAGGGCGTGTGCTCCTCGTTGCAGAAAAGAAACCGGACGGTGCGCTGGGTGTCGTGCCGCGAGAGTACGCAGGCCATCTCCAGCACGCCGACCGTGCCGATGGCATTGTCGTTGGCTCCGGGCGAATCGACCCAGCTCTGCGAGTCCTTGTGCGCCAGGATGAGGAGAATCTCCTCCGGATGCGTGCGGCCGCGCTTCTGCGCGTAAAGATTGTGCGCGGTGTACCAGGGGTCGTCGGGCCGGGGCGGCGCATACTGCGCGTGCTTCGGTTTCGTCGCATCGCACCGGAAGGCCTGCACACGGACCGCCTCGCGCTCGACCCGATACCCCCACGATTGCAGCCTGTCGGCCAGATAGTCGTCGGCCTCGTCCAGCGTGCTCTTCGAGTGGCCCGGCAAGGTGTAGTTTGCCTTGCGGAAGGGCAGCGGGTCCTTGGCCAGATAGAAGAGATGTTTCGACATGCGCCCGGGATCCACGGCCCCGAGTACGGCCCGAAGGCTGGCGTCGGTCTGCGGATCGTCCCAGACCCGTGTCCATGCGGCGACGAGGCGCTGGCGGTCGGCCTCCTCGGACGCGGCGCACGCGGCCGAGACGCTGCCCAGAACCGCACCCAGGATCGCTCCCGTGGTCATTGCCAGGCGACTCATAAGGCACTCCACTTCATCGGGTGACGGAACGTCGATGGTCTTCGGCCAGGGCCTCGCCTGGTTTCGGCCAGGGCCCATCAATCCACCGGGCCCGGCCGGACGATGGTCGGCGCGGTCTTGATTCGCGGTCGGATCGAGAGCCAATCGACGCCTTGGAACACCGGGTCGTCGATGGCGCGGATTTCCTCCTCGCCCCGGTATGGGCACATCGCGTCGACCCACACGATGATCCGCTGGAGGTTCACCGGATCGACCCGTACGTCGTAGTGCTTGCCGCTGGCGCACCACTCGACCAGCCGGCTCTTGTACGAGAGCTTGGTCATCGGCCGCGGCGTTAGGTACGCCACGGGGTCGACCGTGTGATAGCCCTCGACCATGATCATGTCGGCGATGCCGAAGCCGGGGGGCGGGTCCTTGGGCGCCTGGTACGGGGCGCCCCAACTCGGTCGGCCAATCAGCGTCAAGTACGGCTCGCTGAAGACCTCGGGTCCCGGGCGGAAGGTCAAATCGGGGGCCGCCTGTCCGGGCCCCTTGCCGGCATGGCACTTCACGCAGTACTTGTCCAGAACCGGCTGCACGTAGCGCGCGTAGCTGACCGTGTCGTCGGCCCACGGTGGGGGCACGATCTCGCGGGGCGCCTTGACCAGCGCCGTCGCCTGGGTGCGCACCACCGGCGTGCGGCTGTGCGACTCATGGCAGCCCAGGCATCCGCGGCGCTCGCCGGGCATCACGCCGACGAAGCTCCGCATCGTGTGCAGTGCCCGCTGGTCGGCGTCGAGCAACTGAAAGTGCAGGGCCTTGCCCGGCGGCGCCACGAAGGCCACCGAGCCGTCGTCCTCCAGGGGCACCGTGCCGAGGATCCGCTTGACGCCCTCGGACTGCACGGCCGAAACCACCGGCCCGGTCGAGAGATACGGCCGCTTGTACCAGTAGGTGTACGTCTTGGGGTCGATGTGGAACACGCGCAGGTACTTCGCCTTGCCGCGCAGCTCGGGCGGGGCCCCCTGGTACACGTCGCCGCTGTAGATCACGCCGGGTTTGGGATCGAGCCGCTCGTTGCGCTGGGGCCAGGCCACGCGGTCGGCGATCACCGGGGGCCGCGGGCGCGGGCGCAGCGGCAGGGCGTGGAAGATGTTGTACGTCCCCTCGTAAATCAGCTCGCGGTTGCCCCAGACGTCCATCAGATACAGCACGAACTTGTCGCCCCGGTTGGCTGAGACGAGAAAGTCGCGCTCGCTCAGGGGATACGGCGAGTAATAGCCCGCGTACTGGCCCGACGGGTGATACTCGGAGCACTCGATCGGATCGACCGGCCCGTCGCCGCATTCGGGCCAGGGCACGTCGGCCGTGACCTTGGTAATACCTTGGGGAAAATTGAAGCCGCCATCCGGATCGATGATCCCCACCGAGCCGCTGAACCAGTTGTGATGGGCGCTGCCGGTGAACATCACGCGGCGGCTGCCGGGAATACTGCGGGCGTCCTTCACCAAGTCGGGCCACACGCTCTGGTTGCCCCAGTACATCAGCACCTGGGTCCCGTCGGGGTTCATCGTCCACAGCTTCTGCGCACGCCACAGCGGCTTGTCGGTGTACTCCCACCGCGTATAGACCACGCGGCCGTCGTTCATCACCGAGGGCAGATAGTCGGGCTCGTTGTTCTGCGAGACCAGGTAGATGTTCTTGCCGTCGGCATCGCATCGGGCCAGCACGAACGCGTTCGTCGGCGGCATGCACCGCACGTACGTGTGGCCCCGCGTCGTCGAGAACAGCAAGTGGCCGTCGGGCAGGTAGATCGGGTCGAGGTCGTCGTAGATGCCGTCGGTACGTTGCACCAGCCCCGAGCCATCGACGTGGATTTCGTAGAGATGGAATGCCTTCTCGTTGTGCGGCTTGAAGCAGAAAAGCACCTTCTGGGCGTCAAACGACAGATCGGGCCGCCAGAACGACCCGTGAAGCGGCCCCTGGGGCATGAGTTGGGTCAGATGGCCCCCGGGCGAGAGCCCGTCGAGAATCAACAGCCGCCCGCCCGGCACCGCCATGTAGCCCAACCGGTGCCGCGTCTCGTGCGGCCACTCCGAGCCGGCCGGGTACGGCATGTCGACGAACAGCACCTTCTGGAAATCGACGACCGGGTTACGGAACATCACCGACCGCTTCAGCTCGCGCACCCGGAAGTAGGTGTCCTTGTCTGCCCCCCGACGCGAGGCGGCCTGTTGCTCCAATTCCGCCAACCCGGCCAGCTCCCGGGTGAAGTCGATCGAGGGATGCTCGGCTTGGATTCGCGCGGCAAGCTGGCGGGTCCATTGGATCTCGCTTCGAATTCGCTCGGGCGTCGGGTTCTGGGCGCACTGGTGCAGCCAATCGCGCTGGAGCACCTGCCGCGCCTCGTCGGCTGCAAGATCCTTGGTCTTGGGCGTGTGCGGACGGACGTACGGCGCCACGGCTTCGCTGACGTGCGGCCGAAACTGCACCCGCGGACCAGCCGCCAGGATGATCTCGATCCACTCGGGCGAATGCCGGGCCGCCGGGCCTTGGGCCTTGAGTCTCTCCAGGCGGACCTGGAGCTTCTCGGCCTCGGCCCAATGCCTGGCCTCGTCGGCCGTCTGCTTGCTCTTCTGGTGTTCGGTGAGCGGCCTGTATTCGAGAAGCAGTTCGACCAGACGCTCGGCCTCGCGCGCCAGGGCGTCGCCATCGCCCGAAAGCAGGTACTCCAGCGGGCTTCGCCCGTTGAACTTGACCAAATCGTCATATGCCTCGGGAAACCCCGCCTTGAGCTTCGCCAGAATCGCCTCGACCACCTCGGGGTCCGGCGGCGATGGTTGCTCGGCGATCCGCCGCCGGCAGTTGGCCAGGGTCTCGGCAAAGGCCTTGCCGGGCACATAGACGGCCGCCAACTGGCCTTCGAGTTCCTTCGAGAGCCGGGCGAGCGACTCCAGGCCGGCGCGGTAGAGCTGGCCGATCTCGTCGGCCGAGAGGGCGTCCTCGTAGATCCGCAGGTCGTCGAGGCTGCCTTGGAAGCACTCGCCGCTACCCGAGGACGAACCGATAAACGCGATGGGCTTGGGGTCGTTGGCGATCTTGCCGGGCCGGCGCAGCGACCCGATTTCCTTCCCGTCGAGGTAGACCCGCATGAACTCGCCGTCGAACGTGGCGGCCACGTGGTGCCAACGCCCGTCGAGCACCTGGGCCGGGTCGATCGCCGCGTCGCACTCCTGGTAGCCGCCGATGTGGAGGCCCAGGGAGAGGATCGTGCCGTTTTCCTGGTACGAGAACAAGAGCCGCTCGGGGCACTCGCGGCGGAAGATCTCGCGGAAGCCCGTAAGATCCGTGGGTCGCGTCCACGCCGAGAAGGTGATCTTAGCGATCTGGGCCGACTGGGGACCGGCGGTTGCCAGGGCATGATTGCCCCGCAAGGCCAGGGCGCTGCCGTGGACGCCGCGGGCGCGGGGCAGGCCGCGGTTCGAGGTGGCGTCGCCCGTCGCCCCCGCCGTGTCGCGCACCACCTTGCCACTGTGCTCGTTAAAGGTCCAGTGCGCGAGGGGCTTCCTGCCTACGTCAGGTTCGTCGGCCGCCACGGCCTCGGTTGCCCGGGCGATGGAGGCGAGGCCGTCTTGACAAAGCCTGGCCACCTCGCTGGCCGACAGGGCGTCGGTGTAGATCCTCAGGTCGTCCAAGAGCCCCTGGAAGCACTCGCTCCCACCGGACGACCCGATGCACCCGTCGGCCTGACCGCCGGCGGTGATCTGACCCGAACGCTCGAGAACACCGATCTCGCGCCCGTCGAGATAGACCCTCATGGCCTTGCCGTCGAACGACGCAGCCGCGTGGTGCCATCGCCCGTCGAGCAATTGCTTGGGATCGACCGGCGCGTCGCACTCGATATAGCCGCCCACGTTCAGGCCCAGCGAGAGCACCGTGCCGTGCTCTTGGAACGAAAAGAGCACGCGCTGATCGCCATCCTCCTTGCGGAAGATCTCGTTGTAGCGCTCGAACGCCGTGGGCATCACCCAGGCCGAAATCGCGATTCTCGACAGCGTGCCGAGGGCCGGCTTGCCCGGAGCGTGAAGCCGGTGCTGCCCGGCGAGCTGGACGGCCGAGCCGAAGACTCCGGGCACGCGCTCGAAGCTCGCGCCGCCCGCGTCGCACCCATGGCCGCTGACATCGCGGCAAGCTGGACCGAACGCATCGTCGAAGGTCCAATAGGCCGCAAGCGGTTTGTCGAGACTCGAGGGCTGAGGCGGAACCGGCGATCTCGGAGTGCCCTCTGCCGCAATCGCGAAGGTCCCGGCAACGACCAGCACCGGCACCAGGCGGCAAAGCGGCCACCGCAACGGCATAACCAACATCGCGAATCTCCTTCTCGGGGGGACCCGTGGCAAGCCAAGCTCGATTATAGACCACCAGGGCGACGGGGGGTATGCGTCACGGTCTCCAGAGCATTCTGGGCTCACGGGCAAGTGCTGGGAAGATGAGCAAGATGGGCGTGCTGTGCCGACAATTCCAGCGAGGACCAATTCTCTCGGTTGGTTCCTCGATACATCCCTAAGGCGTCGTCCGACAATTAACTACCGGATTTGGAGGGTTTGTTCTGCGGATGGATTTCATAGTTCCACTCGCCCTGAAACTGGTTGCGGCGGATGCGCACTTCAGCAAGTTCGGCGTCGGTCACCTTGCGACCTTTGGGATATTCTCGCTCGTCCAGCCAAGCGTGAACCTCCAAGCCTTGCGTCGTCCGCGTGCCTCCGATCAAGTTCACGACAATCTCGTGCGTTTCCAGCGGGATGCCTTGCCAGTTGCGGGTGATATGACAAAACAGCCGGTGCTCAATCTTGTTCCATTTGCTGGTACCAGGGGGAAAATGGCAGACCTCCACGATTAGGCCCGTGCGATTGGCGAACCGCTGAAGTTCAACCTTCCCCAGTCGGTTTCGAGCACCGTTGCTGCCGCCACTGTCTCCAGTAATCACCAGACGCTTGGCCCTGGCATAGCGCTTTCGGCCCATCCGCTTCCACCCCTCGGTGATCGAAGCCACCGCAAACTCGGCGGTGTCGTGGTCGATCCCCACCGACACCCAAGCGTCGTTGTTTGCCAGATCGTAGACGCCGTAGGGGATGGCCTTACCCAACTGCTCATCGGGGAAGTCGTGCGTGTCTACCTCCCGCGGTTTGCCCTTGCGACAGTACGTCCGCCCCGGATTCTTGCGATTGCCCAGCACTTCTTTCTTCTTCGTATCGACCGAGATGGCGGGCTGCCCACGACGTTGGCAAGCCATCACCCGGCGGTTGATGTGCTCGAATGGCGCGTTCCGATCCGGGTGCTGTTGGCCTTCTCGGGTCTTGCGATTCGCTTGCAAGCTGTAGCCCTTCCGTTTCAAGAGTTCCGCCACTTTGGTACGACCGACCTGAAAACCTTGACGTTGCAACTCGGCGGCCAGAGTCCGCGTGCTCTTGCAGGTCCACCGCAGCGGCGTCATCGGATCTCCTCGCGTCGCAGGCTCTACAAGAGCCTTCAACGCGGCGATGAACGCCGGCTGTTCCACTTCCCTTGCCCGGCGACCGGCACCGGGCCTTCGTTGACGGTCGGCAGGAAGCGGGACCGCCGCCTTGAGTTCCTGAACCCCATTGCGTATGGTACGATCCGAGATTCCCGTGGCTTCGGCGACGGCGGCAATCCCTCCCCAGCCCAGAGAGACGGCCTCGATCGCCGCCCAACGACGGCGTCCGCGTTCATTAAGTTCGCCCCCGAGCGTGGCGAACTTGGCACGAATCCTTTCAACCACCGCTGCTTCCGGCATTGCGGAAGCATCCCATAAACCACACTCTCAAGGCAATATCCATTTCGGTAGTTAATTGTCGGACGACGCCTTACGGTCTTCTCCTCGCTGGAAACCGAAGCAGAAATCCCCTACCCCACGGTGTACGACGGTGTCCAAGGGGGGATTGCTGCCCTGGCCCTCGGCTACGACGACACGCGGCGCATTCGGTCGTGCCGTGGGGCGATCCTCGCGGCGCTGCCGTGGGGGACGGACTGGGGCGAACTCGGCTACGGCTGGCTGCCGTATCCATATATCACCCAGCGGCTTGCGTTGGACTTCTGGACATTGGTCGATGCCGAATGGCTTTCCAGCGGGGAGTTTTCCCGCCCGCGCACCCAAGGCCCTTGAGCGCCGTGGCGGTCGCGGCGAGCTGAACCGCTTCACCACGGTTCCACCAGATCGTCGCAAGATCGTCGATTGATTCTGCCAGTGAGGATGGGAGTATTCGGTGTTGTGGCCCTGTGCGCCTTGACCCTGCTTGTCCGGTGGGAGCCTCATCATGCACCCCACGTTGGTCGCCCCGCGACGCGGGAACCTCCGCCGTTTTCTCCAATCCTGGTCGCCCGCCGCTCGCAACGGCCTGTCGCGTCTGAGGAGACGCCGGGCCCTCGGCATGGAGCCGCTGGAAGATCGGCATCTCCTCTCGGTGATCCTGTGGGCAAACCGCGGCGACAACGGGGGGGCCGACAGCGACAACTTCGAGGCCGTCTACGGCGCGGCCTTGGCACCGGTCGCGCGGGCCCTCGTCGACCGCGCGATCGACGACTGGGAACGGATGATTGTCGACTTCAACTACTCTGGCGGCGGAAACACGTACGCGCTCGACATCGACGCGGCCGACCTGGGCGGCGGCGGACGCGGCGTCACGAACAACATCACCGTCGACGGCGATGGCAAACCCACCAGCGCCGACATCACCATGGACGACGATGGCGGTGGCGCGGGCTGGTACTTCGACCCCTTGCCCACCGACGACGCCGAGTTCGTGACCCTTTTGAGTGCCTTCACGGCCAATGGGCCCAATGCGCTGGGCGGCAACGACTTCTACCGCACGATCGTCCACGAAATCGGCCACGCGATGGGAATCGCCAGCACGGGCGCCTTGGCCATCCAGAACTTCCTGCTCGACCGCGGCTTCGACGACCCCAACGCCGCCGGCGAAGACCTCTTTCTGTTCACCGGGGCGACGATCTCCGCCACGTTGACCACCGACGGCGGCTTGCACCTCTACGAGGGACCGGCGATCGGCGGCCTGCCCCTGCACCCCAACGACCTCCTGAACGCGGGGCGCACGGTCGGCTTTCCGCCGCCCACGCGGCAACTCATCACCGACACCGACATCCTCGTGCTCCGCGACGCCTACGGCTACGCGGTGCTCTTGCCCTCCCAGGTGAACACCTTCCATGCGAACCTCGACACCACCACGGGCGTGCTCACGGTCAACGGGGCGCCGGGCGCCGTCGACGACCACATCGTGATCGACAACAACGGCAGCCTCCGCGTGATCGCCAACGGGACGGAAGAGACGTTCGATGGCGCCACGGTCACCCAGATTGTCGTGCTGGCTGGCACCGGCAACGATTTCATCCATATCGGCGACGATGTGGGAATTCCGGCGGACGTGGATCCCGGCGACGGCAACGACATCGTGCATCCCGGCGGCGGTGCGGCGAACGTCGTTTCGGTCGCAGGCGACGGCAACGACCAGATCGACTTCAGCAGCAACCCGGCCGGCGTCACGTTCACGTCGTTCGGCGCCGACACGGTGATCGGCACGCCGTGGGCCGATGTGCTGACGGCCGGCGACGCCGGCGGCGTAGTCTTCCTTGGCATGGGCGGCGACGATGTTCTCACCGGCGGCGCAGGCAACGACCGCCTCGAAGGGGGCGCCGGCAACGATTCCCTCGAGGGCAAGGCCGGTACCGACACGATGTTCGGCGACGACGGTTCCGATGTGTTCCTCTGGAACCCCGGCGACGGCAGCGATCGGATCGAGGGCGGTGGCGACGAGGCCGACGCCCTGGTCTTCAATGGTGCCGCCGCGGCCGAGGTCTTTGCGCTTTCGGCAGTGGGTACCCGGTTGGAACTGTTGCGCAATCTCGGCTCGGTCGATATGGACGTGGCCGGCGTTGAGCGCGTTCGCGTGAGCGGGTTGGGCGGCGCCGACTCGTTCACCGTCCACGACCTCACCGAAACCGACATCGCCCGGGTGGAGCTGGACCTCGGGCCCGACGGCGACGCCGATTCGGCCACCGTCCACGGCCGGACCATCGCCGACGATCTCCTGGCCACGGCGGCGGCCGGAGTGGTCGACGTTGCGGGGCTTCCTTATGACATCGAAATCACCAGCGCCTCGGCCGCCAACGATCGGCTGACCGTCAACGGCAACGACGGCGACGACGTGATCAAGGCGGCGGCCGGGGTCGAAGTCACGATCCTCGTCACGCTCAACGGCGACGCCGGCGACGACCTCCTTTCGGCCGACGCGATCCTTAACGGCGGGCCGGGAAACGACTTCCTCGAAGGCGGCGCCGGTGACGATATCCTCAACGGCGGACCCGGCGAAGACGTGATGATCGGCCGCGGCGGCAACGACACCTATGACGGCGGCCCTGACTTCGATACGATTCTCGTCCGCGGAACCTCGGCCAACGACGTCATCCAGGTGGTGCAGGCCAATGCCTCCACCCTGGTCCACACGGTGCAAAGCGCTGCCGGCGGACTGGTCGACGGCGGCACGCAGACCGATACCTTCACCAATACCGAGCAGGTCCGCGTCGAGGCGGACGCCGGCGACGACCTGATTCGCGTCTCGATTTCCGACACGCTGTTTGCCACGCCGAACGCACGCCTGCTGGTTAGCGTCGACGGCGGCCCGGCATCGACCCGCGACCGGCTGGCCGTGATCGACGACGGACTCGACGATCTGTCGATCTACCGCAAAGGTGCCAGCGACACGACCGGCAGCATTACCGTCGGGCCGGCCAATGCCGAGCCGTTCGACGTCGTCCTCGAGAACGTCGAGTACACGGAAATCCTCGACGAACTGGACCAGCCTGTCACCCAGGCCAACAACAACGGCCGCGTGGTCGTTTTCAAGCACGATCCGTTCGAGGCCAACAACGGCCTCCTCGTCGCCACGCACCTGGGTGCCGGGGCCGCGCTGAACGTCGATCCCACGATCGACCCGGGCGAGTTCTCGGCAGGCCCGCCGTTCGATTTCGTGCTCCCGGCGGATGAGGACTGGTACCGCGTCGAGGCCGAGGTCACGGGGACCTTGGATTTCCAGGTGTTCTTCGAGCAGATCGCCTTCGTGGCCTCGAGCGAGCGGCCCGGTCTGCCCGGAAACGGCGACCTGGAGATTCAGCTCTTCGACGCCGACGGCACTTTGATCGTCAGCGGCGCGCCCGGCGGCTTCGGCACAAACGATGCCGACGACGACGAGCGGATTCGCATCCCCGCGGTCCAGGGCCAGGTCTACTACCTGCGGGTCTTCGGCGCCACGGGCGCGGTCGTCAACCACTACGCGCTCACCGTGCTCAACCAGGCCCCGCCGACGCCCTTCGACCTTGAGCTGGCCGACCATCTGGTGATTCTGACCGGCAGCCAGGAGGCCCCGCCGGTCGGACCCGTCAATACGGTCGCCAACGGCACGGCGAACTTCGTGTACCACGCGGCGACGAATACGTTCGACCTCGATCTGTTCGTCGCGGGCGTCGAGCTGACCGATCTGACGTCGCTCCCCGAGTTGACCGGCGCCCATATCCACTCCGGCGCGGTCGGCGTCAATGGGCCGATCCTCGTCAACCTCGGCATTGCCGGCTGGACGGTCGAGCCCGCGGGCATTCGCCTGAGGCTTACGGGCGCCGCGTTTTCCGCGGCCCCGGCCGACATCGCGGCCCTCGTGGCGGGCAACACCTACCTCAACATCCACACGACGGCAAACCCGCTGGGCGCGATCCGCGGGCAGATCCCTATTCCGGATGTGGTCGGCGCCAGCGACAGCGGCCGGAGCCAGCTCGACGACGTGACGCGCGACAACACGCCCACGATCCTGTTGCGGTTGGACGATGCGATTTTCTGGAACGACCTGCCGGGCAACGCGGCAGGCGTGCCCGGGGCGCCGCCGCCCGACGAGGTCATTCCCATCCCCTTGAACCCCTCGACCGCGGCCTGGCCCGTGGGGCTGGCCCCTGGCTTCCGCGTGGCCGTGTACGACGAGACCGACACGCACAACCCGGTGTTCCTGGGATTGGCGCAACCCGTGGCGAACCTCAACGGCGTGTACTCGTTGACGTTCGCGACGCCGCTGGTCGACGGCAGCCACTTCATTTCGGCCCGCGTGCAGATGATCGACCCGGCCGACAACGACCTCTCGGAGGTCACGGTGACGCCGGCCACAGGGTTCGGTCCGCGGAGCCAATCGCTGGAGATCGTGGTCGATACCGTGCCGCCACCCGTGTTCTTCGGCGTCGCGAGCGACCCGCTCGACGGGCTGGTGCCCGATCCTGGTGTCACGCCGCAGCCGCCGACCACCATCGACCGCAAAACGAACGACACCACGCCCGAGTTCTGGGGTACGGCCGAGGCCAACGCGATCGTCCGCGTGTATGCCGATCGGACACCCGAGGACGGCGTCGACAACTTCGACGTGCTCTTGGGCCTTGCGGTGGCCCAGCCGGAGGATGGCACGAACCAGTATCCCAACGGGCAGTGGCGAGTCTCG
>DYLT01000054.1 GCA_020721945.1 Blastopirellula marina | reverse complement strand
CTTGCCCAGCCACTTGCGGATTTCCGGGCTGTTGACGGCATCGTTGTAGACCCAGTTCTCGTTGCCCGTGTTGTAGGGCGGGTCGATGTAGATGCACTTGACCCGGCCGGCGTAGTAGGGCAACAGGGCCTTTAGCGCCGCCAGGTTGTCGCCCTGGACCAACAGATTCCCGCTGCCCGGGTCGCCCACCGATAGCTTCCCGTCGCATTTCAACAGGTGGTAGGGAACCTCCCGGTGGTGGTTCACAACCGCCTTCTTTCCGATCCAATCGAGTGTGGGCATTGCAAGCCGTCCCTAGCCGGCGTGATTGTCAATCGAGCAATTCGTCAGGAATCGAGCCTAGTTTACCCATTTCGCCAAGAATCGACAGCCCGACCCGGCAGCCGCGCCGGTGTGCCCAAGGCCGGCCGTGCGCGCTCTCCGGGCCGGCCTCCAGTTTACCGGCCCGGCCGCCGATTGCAGGCCCACCGCCCGAAGATCGGTCCCAACGCGCCAGCCGGCGCGGTTACCACCGCCGGGCAGAATCCAACAGCAACCGACCAGCCGGGCAGCTACCCGCGAGACGCCAGACGCGATGTTCACCGCCCGCAAGGCAACCGCCCTCAGACGGCAAGATACCCGATTCTCGCGGGTTGGCACCCGAACCATCCGAACGTGGGATATGCCCTTCCATTGGTCGGTGGTGGGCGGTTCGGCAGTACTGGGCCACAGCACCACCCCGTCTGGCGGGTCGGCCGCGAAATGGCGCGACCGTGTGCCAGAAAGACGTTAAATCCAAGCGGAAAAACAGGTTGGCCTCGCCTATGCCGAGACCACAGGGGTGCGCCGCGCCTATTATGTCTTACTGTTCCCGTTCACACGGGGCTTTCGGCCGGCGTAAAGATCATCCTTCTTGTCCAGATAATCATTCAGCGCGGCTTGCCAGTCGCCCCACGGGCCCAAGTGGTGGAGGTGGCCCCGAATCTTCTTGCACCACTGCCCGTTTGGGTGGGGCGTCCGCGGGAAATCGGGATGGGACGTCTCGGGCTTGATCTGCCCGGTTTTCGGAGTAGCAAGGGTCAACATGGCGACAACTCCCCGGCAACGGTGGCCTATCGCAAATCAAGCTCAAAGGGCCGGCCGGTTGTCGGATCGGTTGTCGCGTTAGTTTGGGCAGGTTTCCCGGATTTGTCGTAAGTCCTTGCTACGTAAGAGTGAGGCTGGTGGGACTCGAACCCACGGCCTACGGATTAAAAGTCCGTTGCTCTACCGACTGAGCTACAGCCTCAAGGAATATCTCGGCAAGCACTTGCGACTTGCCGGCGCTTTACGGCCATTAGCAAGGCCCAAGTGTCCCTGAAGTATCCCCAATTGGCGGCCTGGGGGCAAGCGGTGCTTGTTGATGGTATGCGGCAGCGAGGCGGAGTTCGGGCATGCGCGATTCGCGGTGCTTTTCTCGATCCTGCCGCGTGCTATAGAATCGGGCCAACCCGGCCACCGGGCTGGCCTTGTTCCCGCCCATAGTGGATTTTTCTTCCGATCTCTGGGTGGAATCGGACTAGGGTGCCCGGCGAGCTTGGCGTGAGGCGAATAGTCGTCGACGTGGAGGAGGCCATCTTGCGCAAGCATTTGCTTGTTCCGTGGCTCGTTGTCCTGGTCGCGGTGCTGCACGCCGGGGCACGTTGCGGCGCGGAGGTCGTGCGGCTGAGCGTGGTCTCGCAGGTGTGGAGCGACGAAGGCCGCACCCTGGCGGCCGTGCTTGGGCACGTGGGCGAGGCAGCGGCTCAGGGGACCGATCTCGTCCTGCTGCCGCAGGAATGCGTGCGTGGCCCGGGCGAGCCGATTCCTGGGCCGACCAGTCAAGCCCTCGCCCAGGCCGCCCAGAAGCACAAGATCTATGTGGTCGGCAGCCTGCGCGAGCGCGACGGGAGCCACACGTACCTCACGTCGTTTCTGCTCGATCGCCAGGGGCGGTTGATCGGGAAGTATCGCAAGTCGCACAAGATGCCGGACGAGACGATCGATTTGGGCGACGAGTTGCCAGTCTTTCCCACGGAGTTCGGTCCCGTGGCCATGCGGATCGGTACGGATCGTTTCTTTCCGGAGATCGACCTGGTCTACGCGGCCCAGGGGGCGCGCGTGGTGTTGTGGTCGCAAGCACCGGAACCGGTCGAAGACGAATACGCCCAGGATTTTCCATCGCAGGGCAGGGCGGCCGACTATGGGATCGGCCTTGCCTGTGCCCGATATGCGTACCGTGGCCCGGGCTGGATCACGAATTTTTACCCGCCGTATTGCGGTTGCCCGATCGGCCGGGCGTATGTGATCGACCGGGAGGGTCAGCGGATCGCCAGCACAGCACGGGCGGGCGGCGTGGCGACGGCGTGCCTTTCGAAGGCCAGCCTGAGCCCTGGCCGGTCGCCCAACCGCAGCCCGGCCTTTGCCGCGATCACCACGCCGGTGCAGTTGCCCGCCAAGCGACCGTGGGCGAAGCGCCGGATTCGCGTCAGCGCGATCGAGGCGCACTTGGGTATTGACGACCTTATGGCCCGGCTCGACGAGGCAGGCCAATTGGGAAGCGACATCGTCTCGACTTACGAGTTCGTCTGGATTGCCGGGCCGGACAAGAAGCAGATCGAGACCATGACCGCGACCGCCAAGAAGCACCTCGCGCGGGTGGCGGAAAAGGCACGCCAGTACCGGATGTACGTGTTGGTGGCCGGGGTGATTGATCGCATCGAGCGCAACGAGGCCATCCTCTTTGGGCGCGATGGCCATGAGGTCGGCCGTTACTTCAAGATCGCCAAGACGCACGACGAACAAGTGCCCGGTGAGGCGGCCCCCGTGTTCGAGACCGATTTTGGTCGCGTGGCGGCGCGGATTTGCGCCGACGAGTGGATGGTCGAACTGGATCGGTGTTTTGCAATCCAAGGCGTGGACATTGTGTTCACGCCCACGCAGAGTTGGGGCCCCGATGCGCTATTCCGCAATTTGCGGGACATCTCGCGCGCGATGGATGGTGTGTACTTCTTGGTGGAATCGACACACCCCTCGACCGAGGCGCTTCACCGGAGCATGATTGTGGACCCGACGGGTGCGGTCGTGGCGCGTTCGGAGTATCGCACGGCGGGGGTGGTCTCGGCGGTGATCGATCTCGATGCCGACCGGCCGCTGCGCTATCTGCGCGTCTACGATCCCCACAAGCCTGGTGGATATCTTCCGGAGTATCAGCCCACGGAGATGCCCCGATCGGCCAATGACCTGCGAGAGGCGATTCTGGCGGCTCGGCGCCCCTCGCTTTATGGGATATTGGCACCCAAGCGATGAGTAGGCCCGCGGACGCGAGGGAAATCGAAATAGCCGGCGGATCCGAGGCTCGGATCCGCCGGCCTTCGCCTGTCGCCCAACCGGATTTACCCCCCCATCCGGCCCCGCTGTGTCAGACCGCGGCAGCGGCCATGTCCCGCCCCGCCCACATACTTAATGTAACGAAGTGCCGCGCCGTGTAATCCAAGAACAGGATCTTTTGACTTACCGCTAATACCTATTGGTTGAATTGGCCTCTATGGTAGTGTTTTACCTCTTGCGAGGGGGTGCTTGTGTCCTTGCTGGTCCCTTGAGTTGGGAAACATGGAACCGACGCTTTCGATGGGTGAAAACACGTATCTTACGAAGTGGGATGGCGGTCTAGGGCCGACACCCCCCCTTCGATCGAGTCCAATCTGAGCCAGTCCGGTACCGCGTGGATTCGACCTTGTCGATCCACGGCAGCGAGCACCACGTGGCCAGTCGCCAGCAACTCGCCGTCGCGCGTCACTTGGTACTCGTGTTCGATGGTGGCTGCCGTGACTCGCGTGACGGTGGTGACAATGCGGAGGACGTCATCGTATCGGGCCGGGCGGTGGTAGCGGCAGTCGGCCTTGACGACGACGACGAAGATGCCTTGCTCCTCCATCTTGCGGTAGTTACCACCCGAGGCCCGAAGGAGTTCGGTTCGCCCCATCTCGAATAGGACGAAGTAGTTCGCGTGGTGCAGGTAGCCCATCGGGTCGCACTCGTGGTAGCGTACCCGGACCTCGATCGCGTGTTCTCGGAGCATCGGCAGTCGATCTCCCGTTGAGTGAAGGATTTGCAGCGACTATACTTAGAGGCTGTCCGGAGGCGACGACTGGATCGTGGCGTGCTCTGTGGGGGAGGCAAAGCGTTCAGTCCCGGCAAGGTGGTGGTTCCCGTTTCCGGACCGCCCCACAGCGTTGGCCATCGTGCCGACCGTTTCGTTGGAGGGACCGTAGCGATGAGCACCGACGCGGGTACAGGGACGGGCGTGTCGACCATGCGTGGCCGGAACTATCCGTCGATCCGGCAGTTTACCGTATTTCTCGAAAACCGGGTCGGCCAGCTTTTGGAAGTCGTGCGCCGATTCGAGGGCAGCACGGTGCGCATCGTGGCCTTGTCGATCACCGATGCTGCCGAATGCGCGTTCGTGCGGTTCCTCCTAAGCCACCCCGAGGAGGGAAGAGAGATCCTCGAGCGCGCGGGCCTGGCGATCATCGAAAGCGATCTGATCGGCGTCGAACTTCCAGACGGTCCTCAGCCGCTCCTCCAGATCTGCACGGCGTTGCTCCAGGCCGAAGTCAACATCGTGCAGGCCTATCCGCTCTTGGTTCGACCGCGTGGTCGGCCCGCCGTGGCATTGATGGTCGACAACATCGACGCGGGCTTGGAGACCCTGGGATCGAAAGGCTTCAGCATGATTACCGAGGGGGACCTCGTGGCAGACGAATGAGCCACCACGGTCCGGCGGTGCGCACCGAGAGCGAGCGTGCGCGGCAGTGTCACATGCCGCCGGAGGGCAGGCGTTTTGCGCGACGGACGACAACCGACGAGATCGCATCCCACGCCAGGGCGGTCAGGGTGAAGGACCCATCCGGCTCCTGGTTGGCGAACACGGCATAATCGCCCTGGGACAGGGCGGGAAAGAACCTCTCTGGCATGGCGCGCTGAGCGTCGCCGTGGCAGATTTCGAGAATCGCCCCGTCGGCCTTGTGGGCCCAAAGCAAGGGGAACAACGTGGCCAGGGACCCCGGCCCAGCGCTGGGGGTCTGGGCCTCGGTCTCTGGCATGGGCTGGTCGGGTTGCCGCGGTTCGGCCTCGATCCTTGACGCTTCGCCAAGGGGTTCGAGGGCCTCCACGAGGTCGCTGGGGGGTCTTCCGATCGCCCGGTGGGGGATGGGCGGTGGGGGGGTTGGCTCGGGCTCCGGCGGTTCGTCGTCGGTTTCGAGTTCGTCGAACGACGGAATGCGGAATCTCGATCCGCACTCGGGGCACTCGCCCGGCTGGCCTTGAAGGGCGACCGGCCCGTGCAGAAGATGGCCGCCGGGACAAACGAATTCGATTTGCCCTTGGCCGACGGCAACGCCAAGTGCGATGGACGGCGGCGTCGGCTCCGAGGCTGCATCGGGCGCGGCGCCGGGTGGCTCGGACGACGAAGCGCCGACGTCCTCCACGCTCAATTCGTCCGGCGTGGGAATGCGGAACTTGACGCCGCACCTGGGGCACCGCGCCGCCATACCCGCCCGCTCTTCGCCACAGTGGATCTTGTGCCCGTTCGGGCAAAGGAACTGCATGACCATGGCTCGGTCCGCTCGGTGCCGCTGGCGCGCCATGCCCCTCTGTTCGATCCTAGCTCACGGTGGGCGCCGAAACAACCGTTGGGGAGGTTGATCCCCGTGGCGGTCTCTGCCAAACTAGGGGGAAACGTTGCGGTCGCTTTCTCCTAGTCGCGCGAGTTCCCGGATGGCAATTCTTGTGGTTTGTCCCGGCTGCCGGAAACGGTTCCAAGTGAGCGATCAGTTCGCCGGGCGCACCGGGCCTTGTCCCCAGTGCAAGACGCCGATCAGGATTCCGACCAAGGAGGAAGAGGTCAAGATCCACGCTCCCGAGGAGTTTGCTGGCGGAGGCAGGTCGAACAAGGGGACCTTGATCCTCAAGCCCGTCTCCCGGGTCGACGTGCAATTCAGCGTCAAGGGGGCCTGCGCCATTGGCGGAGCGGCCCTCGTCGTGGCGATCGCGACGCTGATCCTGCGCAGGTCCGGCCTGATCGCCGACCCCAGCGCGCTCAGCTCGATTCTCATCAAGGCCGTCGGGCTATTGCTCGTGACGCCGCCGTTGGTCGTTGGCGGGTATGCGTTCCTTCGCGACGACGAACTCGAGCCGTACCGCGGACGCGAGCTGTACCTCCGCGTCGGCGCCGTGGCCGTGGTGTATGTGATCCTCTGGGGCGTGTTCTCGCAAGTCGGCCCCACGGTCATCCAGCCCGACGAGCTGTGGACGTGGCTGTTTGTGGTGCCGCCCCTTCTGGTGGTCGGCGCGCTGGCGGGGCTGGCGGCCTTGGACCTCGATTTCGGCAGCGGCGCGTTGCTGTACGCCTTCTACGTCATCGTGACGGTGGTCTGGCGCGCTCTGGCAGGGTTGGGATGGGCGTGGAACATCGGTTCGGCCTAGGGGCCTGTCAGGCGGGATCGACAGGTTGGTCGGCGGTTCTTGGTCCTGCGGCGCTTGCGGAATCACTCGGCGGTTCTCCTTGCGGGATTTGGCGGCCGTGCGGGTCGGTGGCGGTTTGGTCCAAGTCGGCCGCCAGTTGCTCCTGAAGCCGGCCGCCGAGGTAGTGTTCCATGCGCGCGGCCGGCTCGTGGACGTGGTCCAGCGGAAGCTGGAGGTGCTGGACCAGGTAGGCCTCCCAGAGGCGATGCGAGCGGACGAGCTGCGAGGCCCGGCGCCGGCCCCGCTCGGTCAGGCGCACGGCGGAATGGTCGCGTTGGATTTCGCCGCGGCGTGCCAACGACCACAGGCCGAGGGTGGCCAAGACGCCGCCGCCGACGGCCTGGACCGCCTCGCGGGGTCCGAGGGGCCGCTCGACGGCCAGTTCTTCGAGCCGGTAGAGCATGGCCAGGAGGTCCTCGCGCACGATCGAAAGCGCGTTGCGGGAGTTCCTCGCCAGAGCGCTGAGGATGCCGTATTGGGGCGAGAAGCAGACCGCGGCCAGGTAGCCCATGCCCGCCACCACCGCCATCATGCCCGCCGTGTTCGTGTTCCATCGCGTCGCGGCGAGTTGTCCCAGCACCGCCGAGGCCACCGCGATCGCTGCGGCCAGCCACAGCATGGGGCGAAGCCGGTCGGTCAGCAGATGGGCCGTGGCGCCGGGCACGATGAGCATCGCGATGACCAGGATCGACCCCACCTGTTCGAACGAGGCCACGGTCGTCAAAGCCACCAAAGCCATCAGCACGTAGTGCAAGAGCCCTGCGCGGAAGCCCATCGTGGTGGCCAACGCCGGGTCGAACGAACTGACGAGGAGTTCTTTCCAGAAGACCACGAGGAACAGGACGTTCATGGCCAAGACGGGCGCGATCGAGACCAGCGCCCGAGGAACCGCGTACCCGGCCACCTCCACGCGGTTCAGATCGACGAACTCCAAGAGGCCCTCGAGCACGCAACCGGGGTCCAGATCCACGCCGCTGCCGTAGCGCTTGATCAGGACCACGCCCAGGGCGAACAGCGAGGTGAACACCACGCCCAGGGCGGCATCCTCGGCCACGCCCCCGTGGCGATGGAGGGTTTCGGCCAGCGCGCTGGTCAAGAGCCCGACGGCCAGCGCCCCGAGGAACATCGCGCCGATGCTGACCGTGCCCGACAGAATGAACGCCACCACCAGTCCCGGCAGCACGGCGTGCGAGATCGCGTCGCCCAGAAGGCTCATGCGCCGCAACACGAGGTAGCACCCCACCAGGGCGCAGGCCGTGTTGGTCATCGCGCCGATGAGCATCACCCAGAGGGTGGTTTGGGTGTCGGGGCTAAGGGATTGGAACCAGGCCATCGCGCTTCAGATGTCGTGGGGCGACTGGGGCACCGCGTCGCGCGGGGCGCCCTGGGCGGCCAGCGCTTCGACGATTTCGCGGCTGAGGAGGTGTTCGATCAGGTCGGCGTCGCGGTCGACGTGGTCGGGAGCGATATCGGCCCGCTCGATCAAAAACCGCTCCCACAGCCGGTGCGCCCGGACTAGCCCTCGGGCCTTCTCGAGGCCCGACTCGCTCAGGCGGGCCCCCTCGGGCGTGCGTTCGACCAGCCCGAGCCATGATGCCCAACGCACCAGCCACCGGGCCTCCCAGGCCCGCCAGGCGCGACGGGCCAAGAGCTGGTCGACGGCGATCGGCGGCCGGTCTGGCAGGCGCGGCTCGCTCAGTTCGTAGAGGGTGCGGAGGAGGTTTTCGCGGGCGGTCGTGCTCCGGAGGCGTCCCGCGGCCCAAAGTCGCGCCACCGCGCCCCGCCGTGGGGCAAAGAGCACCGAGAACAAAAAGAACGCCGCTGCCGACAGCACGATCAACGGTCCGGTCGGCAAGTTGGTCGCTGTCGGTCCGAAGGCCAACGGATCGAAGCCCAGCCATCCGGCGACCACTCCCGCCGACAAGAGGGTGCCGATCGTCCCGGGGACAGCCCCAAGGACGCCGGAGAGGACGAGCATCGGGCCGAGCCGCTCGGTCCAGAATCGGGCCGTGGCGCCCGGCAGGATGAGCATCGCGGCCATCAGGACCACGCCGACCGCCGGCAGGCCCGTCACGGTCACCAGGGCCAGCGTGCCCATCAGGGCCAGGTCCAAGACGAGCGTGGGCCAGCCCTGCGTCCGGGCGAAGGCCGGGTCGAAGCTGAGGATCTTGAACTCCTTGAACAACAAGACGACCACGGCCAGCGCGGCCGCCGAGACCGCGGCGATCCAGAGCACATCCTGGAGGACCATGCCGGCCGCCTGCCCATAGATGTACGATTCGAGTCCCGCCTTGGCTCCGCCTCCCCGTTGGTTCTGGATCACCGACGAGAGCACAATGCCCGCGCCAAAGAACGTGCTCAGAACGATGCCGAGGGCGGCGTCTTCCTTGGTGCGAGTCCATCGGCCGACGAGGGTCACCAAACCCACGCCCGCCAGCCCCGTGCAGAACGCCCCGAAGAGCATCCCCGCGAAGTGCCGCTGGCCGAGGACCAGAAACGCCAGGCACAGGCCGGGCAGGGCCGCGTGCGAGAGCAAGTCGCCCACCAGCGCCCTGCGCCGCAGCACGGCAAAAGTGCCCAGCACGCCCGCGATACTCCCCAGCAGGCTGGTGCCGATCAGGACGATCCAGGTGAGGAACGTCATGGCGCGGGCCCTCGGCGCACGGCCTCGGCGGCCTCGTCGAGGATCGTCAGCCGGCCGCCATAGGCCTTGTGGAGGTTCTCGTGGGTGAAGGTCGTGGCCGTGGGGCCCGACGCGATCAGGCGCATGTTCAACAGGATCACGTGGTCGAAGTAGTCGGCCACGGTCTGAAGGTCGTGATGGACCACGACCACGGTCTTGCCGCCGTCGCGGAGCGACTGGAGCAGGCGGACGATCGCCTGTTCGGTGGCCGCGTCGACCCCGGCGAAGGGTTCGTCCATGAAGTAAATGCGGGCATCCTGGGCGAGCGCCCGGGCCAGAAAAACCCGCTGCTGCTGCCCGCCCGAAAGCTGCCGAATCTGCCGGTCGGCCTGCGCTTCCATGCCGACCTGGGCGAGGCATTGCCCGGCCGCGTGGCGCTCGGCAGCGCCCGGGCGGCGAATCCAGCCGAGCCGGCCGTACGTGCCCATGAGCACCACGTCCATCACGGTCACGGGAAAGTCCCAATCGACCGACTCGCGTTGCGGCACGTAGCCGACCTGGTGCCGCTGCCGGGCGTAAGGCTGCCCGTAGATCTCGACCCGCCCGCTGGCCAAGGGAATCAGGCCGAGCACCGCCTTGATCAGCGTGCTCTTGCCGGCCCCATTCGGCCCGACAATGCCCACAAGGCTTCCGTCGGGCACCGTGAGGTCGATATCCCACAGCACCGGCTTGCGATGGTAGGCGACGGTCATGTCGTGGATTTCAAGCGGCGGAGGGGGCATGGAAAAGGTCGGTTGGCGCCGATTCGTGGTTGGCTATCCGTGGTCCTTGGACACTATCGCAATGCCTCGACCATGGTCCTTACATTGTACCGCACCACGCCCATGTAGGTCGCCTCGGGCGTATTGGGGGGGCCCAGGGCATCGGAGTACAGTTCGCCGCCGACCTTGACCGCGTGTCCCCGGGCCGCGCAGCCCTGGACCAACGCCTGCACATTTCTCGGGGGCACGCTGCTCTCGACGAACACGGCCTTGATCTTGCGGGCCGCCAGAAGATCGACCAGCCGGTTCACCGAGCCCAGATCGGCCTCGTCGGCGGTGCTGATGCCCTGGAGCGAGCAGACCTCCGTGTCGTAGGCCCGGCCGAAGTAGGCGAAGGCGTCGTGCGCGGTCACCAGCACCCGGCGCTCCTTGGGGATTTGAAGCACGTGTTCCTTCACCTCGTGGTGCAGGGCCTCGAGTTCGGCGCGGTAGCGATCGGCGTTGCGGCGGTAGTCGGCGGTGTGGGCCGGGTCCACCTCGCCGAGTCTCGCGGCGGCATCATCGACGCAACAAGCCCAAAGCGATACGTCGAACCAGACGTGCGGGTCGTAGGTCGCCTCGCCGCCCTCGACGGCGCGCAATCGCTCCTTGTGCTGCTTGAGCAAGACCTCGGTGACGGCGTAGACCGGCTTCTGCGAAGAGAGCTTCTCCAAGAGGGCGGCCAGCCGGCCCTCCAGGTGCAGGCCGCTATAGAAGACGATGTCGGCGGCGTTGAGCCGTCGGCGGTCGCCGGGCGTGGGTTTGTACAAGTGCGGATCGACCCCGGGCCCCATCAGCACGTCGACCGCGACGTGCTCGCCGCCGATCTGTTGGAGCATGTCGCCGACCTGCCCCGTGGTGCAGACAACCCGCAACCGCCCGCCAAGATCGCCGCCGGCTCCGCACCCCCAAGTAGCTAACCAAGGCAATGCGCCTACCGTCAGCGTCCAAACCGTGCGTCGAACTGTTGCCATGGCCGAGGACGATCTCCTGCCGGGTGGGCCCCACCGCGCGCCCGAAGACGCGCGGCCCAGGATTCCTATTGTACCCGCTTCGGGAAGAACGCCCAGGTCGCCGGCGTGTCGGCGGGATGATGCGGGCGCGGCGGGCGCGGGCCGATCCAGAGGTCCCCGTGGACGCCCGGCGGCACGGGCGGGGCGTCGGTCGGCCGGCCCGTGAGGTGCTTGTTCCAGCGGTGGCCCCCCCAGGCGTGGACTTCGCGCACCGGCCCGATCACGCCATCTTAGGCCGCGGCTTTCGCCGTGCGAAAGGCGGCAGGTGCCGATCCTTATTCCTCCTTCTCCGCCGGATCGATCGGCTTGCCCTCCCAGACCCAGCGGCCGGCTTCACGCGTCAGTACGCGATGGGCGCTGCCGGGCACGGGGGGCTCGTTGACCTTGGGCAACCAGCGGGCATGGTCGCGAATCACCTCGGCGTAGCGCGGGTCCCTGGCGAGATTCTTCCACTCGTGCGGATCCGCGCGGTAGTCGTACAACTCCTCCGAACCGTCGGCATAGCGGATGTACCGCCAGTGCTCCGACCGAACCCCGTGGTTGTTCTGGTTGTGCGTGGTGATCGCTGGCCACGCCCGCGGCGCGCGCGCGTCGCGAAGCTGCGGCCCAAGACTGTGGCCTTCGAGCCCCTCGCGCGGCGCGAGTCCGCACAACTCGATGAGCGTCGGGTAGATGTCAAGCAACTCGGCGGGCTGGGTACACGTCGCGCCGGCGGCCACGCCGGGACCGGCAAAGATCAGCGGCACGTTGGTCCCCGGGTCCCAGAGCGTGTTCTTGCCCGTAATGCCCTTCTCGCCGAGGTGCCAGCCGTTGTCGGACCACAAGACGACGATCGTCTCGCGCGCGCGGCCGGTCCGCTCCAAGGCGTCGAGCACGCGCCCGACCTGGCTATCCATGAAGGTCGTGCTCGCCAGGTAGCACCGCACCAGCCCGCGCCATTGGTTCGCCCGGATCAGCCACGACAGGCGCGGCTCGGGCAGCTTCCAGTGCAGGTACCACGAGAACTCGGGCGTGTCGCGGCGGTCGTCCATCTCGACCGGCGGCAAGACGATGCCGTCCTCGCCGGGGTAAAGATCGAACCACTGCTTCGACGCGAAACACGGCACGTGCGGCAGGCGGAAGCCCACGCACACAAAGAATGGCTTGTCGGCCGGCAGCGACTGGAGCTGCGCAATACAGGCATCGGCGATCTTCCAGTCGGCCTGGTCGGCATCGTTCTCGGGGAAGATGCCCCAATCGACGGCCCGCATCTTGTCGGGCGTATCGACGAACTTGCGCGGCGGAAGCGGCATGCCCGGGGCAGGCCCCCAGACGTGGAACTCCTTGGGCCGGTCCTTGGGCTTGATCGAGCCATCGTGGTACACCTTGCCCGAGGCGGCCGTGAAGTACCCCGCGGCGGCGAAGTGTTGCGGCAGCGTCACATGGGCCTTGAGCCGTTCGACGTCGCGAATGCCCGGCGCGAGCCCGTAGATGCCCGTGGTCGATGGACGCAGACCCGTCAAGAGACTCGCGCGCGAGGGATTGCACAATGGCGATTGGCAATGCGCATTGCGGAACCGCGTGCCGCGCGCGGCCAGGCGATCGATCTGCGGGGTCTTGGCCTGGGGATGCACGCCCAGGCAACCGATCCAGTTGTTCAGATCGTCGATGGCGATCATGAGGACGTTCGGCTTGCCGGCCGCCTCGGCCGAAAGCCAACCCGCGCCCAATACGAAGATGGAAAGGAAGACGATCGCGATGTGGCGCACCGTGTTCATCGGAGTTGTCCTGGGGTTCGATCGACGAAGGGAAGATCGGCCCTTTCTCCTGCCGCGGTCGTTGGGACGGACACCCGGGCCAGCGAACACGCGGTTGCGGCCGACGATCGACCATCGGAAACATCTGCCCCCCAGTGTACCCGCTTGAACCGCCGATTGCAGCGCCGCGGCCCGCGAAAAACCTCTGGGCGGCCACAACCACTGCCGCGGCAAAAGGGCCCCGAACTGGATCTCTCGTCGCCCCTGGGCGTGCTGAAGTTGTGGGCCGAGTTGCTTCAAGGTCCGGCCCGCAAGACGGCGGCCAACGACGCCTCGACGATCACCGCCTCGATCGGCGTGGTCGGCGGCAAGTCGGTCTTGGTCGGCACCGCCACTGCGCCGGCTGGACCGCCCCCCTGGGGCGGGCTGCTTTGCCGCACCTCGAAGGCGTCGAGCCGACGCGGCTGGCCGCCATCAAGGCGGTGCTCGACCGCATCGCGCACTTCAGCGCGACGGCGTGCTTCTGACCATGCCCGAGTTGGGCCTGGCCCCCTGAGACCGCCTCGGCGCTGGCGATCCATGCGTCGTCGCCGTTCACGCGGGCTGTTTTCGGGAACGCTGACGGCCGATCTTGCCGACTTTGCGGTTCTCGGCGACAATGGGGAGCGTCCTGAACCCTAGGAGGAACGGAGCCATGCAGGCCACCATCGAGTTGCCCAAGGCGTTCTCGGTGCGCGACGACCATGAGATCTATCCCATCCGGCATCTCATGGCTCGGTTGAACCCCAAGCTCCGCGTCGACCAGGTCGCCACGGGGGTCCACGTGAACGGCGGCTGCACCGTCTTCTGGGGCATTGTCTATCACGAGGGCCAGCGGCTGGCCCGAGACGAGGTCGAGGCCGCGTTGCGGGAAGCGGGGTACGATTTCGCGCACAATCCGTTCACCCCGGCGTCGGCGTTCTGGACCAACTCGCCCGGCTAACCGCGCCGTGCGTCCAGGGGCGGGCCCCGGCCGCGCGGGCGGCCGTCTGGGAAAATACCTTCCATCCGAATCACCCGGAGACCGATCATGAGCAGACGCGAACCAAGCAATCGTCGGGAGTTCCTCCAAGCGACGGCGTTTCTGGCCGGGACCTCGGTGGTCGGCGGCCTGAGTCTCGCGCGGGGCGCGCATGCGGCCGGCAGCGATGCGATTCGGGTGGCCTTGATCGGGGCCGGCGGCCGCGGGACCGGCGCCGCGGCCCAGTTGATGAACGCCGACCCCGGCGTGAAGCTGGTCGCCGTGGCCGACGCCTTCGAGAAGCGGGCCGCGGGGGCCGTCGAAAAGCTCAAGAAGCAGTACGGCGAGCAAGTCGACGTGCCGCCGGAACGCATCTTCTCCGGCCTGCAGTGCCACAAGCCGGCCCTCGAGACCGACGCCACCCTCGTCGTGCTCGCCGCGCCGCCCGGGTTTCGCCCCCTTCAGTACCAGGCGGCGGTCCGCGCGGGAAAACACGTCTTCATGGAAAAGCCATGCTGCGTCGATGGCGTCGGCTACCGCATGTTGTTGGAGGCCAACAAGCTGGCCGACGAGAAGGGGCTACTGGTCGGCGTGGGTCTCCAGCGCCGGCACGAGGCACGATACCTCGAGGCAATCAAGCAGATCCAGGACGGAGCCCTAGGCGACCTCCTGTTCCTGCGCGTGTACTGGAACGGCTCGGGCATCTGGAACCGCCCCCGCGAGCCCGGCATGACCGAACTCCAGTACCAAGTCCACAACTGGTACCACTTCTGCTGGCTTTCGGGCGATAACATCTGCGAGCAGCACATCCACAACCTCGACATCGGCAACTGGGTCAAGGGCGACCAGCACCCGGTCGAGGCCAACGGCATGGGCGGCTGCACGGCCCGCTATTTGGGACCCAACCGCGGGACGGGCCAGATCTTCGACCACCACTTCGTCGAGTTCACCTACGCCGACGGCACGAAGATGTACAGCCAGTGCCGGCACATCAAGGGGTGCTTCAATCTGGTCAACGAGTTCGCCCACGGGACCAAGGGCGCCGCCCCGTGCAGCGGCCCCATCGGCCAGGCTCCCAAGGCCGACCGCAAGGCCAGGCCGAAGACGAAGAGCGTGGGCGGACACCAGCAGGAGCAGATCGATCTGGTCGCTGCGCTGCGTGCCGGCAAGCGCTATCACGAAGGCCACTACGGCGCCACCAGCAGCATGACCGCCGTGTTGGGCCGGCTGGCAAGCTACTCGGGCAAGGTGGTCCGGTGGGACGAGGCCGTCGCCAGCCATCGCACCGAGTTCCCCAAGGAACTCCGGTGGGACGCCCCCGCCCCGGTCCAGAAAGACGCCGACGGCAATTACCCGATCCCCATGCCAGGCGTGTTCGCCCCGGTTTGATCGCGCCGGCGTCTTTCGGGGTTCCAACCCCCAGCCCCCTATTTTCCATCCCTAATCGAGCGGCAGCCCGACCGGCTTGCCGGTGGCCAACGCGCGGTCGATCGCGATGCACACCTCATGGGTGTGGTACGCGTCGGCGATGCTGCAATGCGACTCGTGGCCCTGGACGATGCAATCGACGAGGTGGTTCACCTCGGCGTCGAAGGGATGGTGTTCGACCGCACCCGAGTCGGGCAGGATCGTCTGCATGGTGGTCCATCCCGTCTGGCCGGGCAAGAGCCGCTTGCTCCAGATACGGTTGTCGCGCAGGCTGCCTTCGGTCCCCAAGAGATCGATGTTGAAGGCATAAGGGATCTCGGCGTCGAACAGGGCCGAGGTCTTGCCGATCGAGCCGTCGTCGAACTTGAGGATGGCCACCACGTTGGCGTCGAACTCGAAATGGCCCTTGAGGTTGTTGCTGTACGCGGCGACCTCGACGATCTCGCGGCCGGAGAACCATCGGAGGGCGTCGACGGCGTGGCAACCGCCCAAAAGCATCGTGCTGCCGCCAGCAGCCTTGGTGTGCCCCCACTCCCAGCCGGTCCACCACGGGGCCAGGCCATGCCAGTAGTCGACCTCGAGGTAGAACAGTCGTCCCACCGCTCCGGCGGCCAACAGGGTCTTGAGGTTCTGGAAGAGCGGGTTCCAGCGCAACACGAAGCTGACAACGCTCCGCACGCCGGCTTTGGCCACGGCATCGCGCAACGCCCGGTTCTCGTCCATCGACAAGCACATCGGCTTCTCCATGAGGAGGTGCTTGCCGGCCTGGGCCGCGGCAATGCCTTGCGGGGTATGGACGTCGTTCGGCCCGCTGAGGTTGACGATATCGACCCGATCGTCGCGGATCACCTGGTCGAAATCGTCGTAGATCGTGCAATCCAGGCCGAACTGGCGCGCCAGCCGTTCGGCGCTCTGCCGGCGGCGGCTGCTGATGCTCACAATCGTCACCTGGGGGTTCTTGAGCCAACTGGCGGCGTGGGCGTAAGCGACCTGCCCTGCGCCGTGGATGGCGACGCCGAGTTTCCCGTCGATCATCTCCGCGCTCCGATCCGGGGGAACCGCAAGGGATGCCCAAGCAACGCGAACGGCAACCCGCGCCCTGAAGATACGCGATGAGGCCGCCGGCGCACAGCCCCCGGGAACGGTTACTTTCGCCGTCCCGCCGTGCGCTGGGATGCTCCGGGCCTTTGACGGCCGCGGGAACGCCCGCTAGGATAGACACAGCAGAGGGTCGCGGACCCATTGGGTGCCGGGGGTGACGCCGTGCGGATGGAGGTCGAACAGAAGTTCCCGGTCGAGAACCTGGCCGAGGTCGAGGCGCGGCTGGCCGCGGCGGGGATCGTGGTGTCTGGCGTGCAGATCGAGGCGGACGTGTACTTCGCCCATCCCGCCCGCGATTTCGCGCGCACCGACGAGGCCCTGCGCATTCGCCGCGCCGGCTCGTCCGTCTTCATCACGTACAAGGGCCCGAAGATCGACGCGACGACGAAGACCCGTCGCGAAATCGACCTGCGCCTGCCTGGGGGCGATCCGCCGCCGGAGGCGTGGAGCGACCTGTTCGTGGCGCTGGGGTTCCGGCCCATGGCCGAGGTGCGCAAACGTCGCCGCAAGGCGCACGCCGATTGGGAAGGTCGCCGGGTCGAGATTTCGCTCGACGACGTCGACGAGGTGGGCACCTTTGTCGAGCTGGAACTGGTCACCGACCCCACCGATGTCGAGGCCGCCAAGGCGGTCCTCGCTTCGCTGGCCACGCATCTCGCGCTTTCCCCAAGCGAGCGCCGAAGCTATCTCGAACTGTTGCTCGAGCGTCGTGGTTCGGGCAAGGACGCTTCCGCTTCCTTGCCCTCTCATGGTTGCTGAACTTCGTTATTGTCTTACAGGCTCAAGGCCAAGGAAGGACCATCACCGCTCCGTGAACGCACTGGTGACCGGGGCCGGGGGGTTCCTCGGACTGCACATCGTCGAGCGACTCGTCGCGGAAGGATACTCGGTTCGGGCGTTGTGCCGCCACGAATCCCCCCGACTTGCTGCGCTGGGAGTTGAGGTCGTTTGTGCCGACCTCCGCCACCGAGCGCATGCCGTGGCATCCTGTCGGGGGATCGATCTGGTCTTCCACGCGGCGGGAATCGCGGGCTTGGGCGGTCCGTGGAAGCGGTTCTTCGAGGCCAACACCCTGGCAACTCGGCACATCATCGAAGGTTGTCTGGCCCACCGGGTCGGCCGGCTGGTCTACACGAGCAGTCCCAGCGTCACGTTCGACGGTAAAGATCAGCACGGCGTCGATGAGTCGGTCGGCTACCCCCCGCGATGGTTGTGCTACTACGCCAAGAGCAAGGCCCTTGCAGAACAAGAGGTCCTGGCGGCCAATGGCCAAGCCGGTCTATCGACCTGCGTGCTCCGTCCACACCTGATGTGGGGGCCTGACGACCGCCACCTTATCCCGCGATTGATCCAACGGTCGCGCGCGGGCAGGCTCTACCGGGTCGGTGATGGGACGAACTTGGTCGACACCTTGTATATCGACAATGCGGCCGAGGCGCACTTGCTGGCCGCCGAGGCCCTCGATCGCGGCTCGCCCGTGGCAGGCAAGGCCTATTTCCTCAGCCAGGGCGAGCCCGTCAACTGCTGGCAGTGGATCGACCAACTGCTGGCCTTGGCCGGCTGCCCACGGGTGCGCAAGTCCCTGAGTTTCAAGGCCGCGTGGCGATGGGGGTGCTTCTTCGAGCTGTTGTGGAGGGTATTTCGGCTGCCGGGCGATCCGCCGATGACTCGGTTTCTGGCCGCTCAACTGGCCACCTCGCACTACTTCGACATCGGCCGGGCCCAACGCGATTTCGGCTTCAGGCCGCGGGTGTCCTCGGCCGAGGGGCTACGCCGAACGGCCGACTATCTCAAGCACAACGGGTCTACGCGCCCGTTCGGCTGAGGTCCGAGGGCGCGCACGAGCACCGGTCCGCGTCGGCAAGCGCGTGGCCCTGGATCGTCGCATGGCCCGAGCCTGACCCGGAGCCAACTCCCCCCAATGCGACGGGAATGCCCGGGTCCCGCTTGCCAACGATTGGCGAAATGGATAAGTTCGAGGGTTCCAATCGCGCTCAGGGAATCACGGAATGATCGCCGTCCGGCCCGAGGATCATCGGATCGTCATTACCGGAGTCGGGCTCACCGCTCCGAACGGGAACACCCTATCCGAGCTCCGGGAGAGCCTGCTGAGCGGCCGCAGCGGTGTCACCCGGTACGAGACCCGGTACTTCGGACAGACGCTGGCCGGCGTGTGCGGGTTCGATCAACTGCGGCACCAGCGGCGCAAGGACTTGCGCCGGGGGACGCGAGCCGGCAGCATCGGGATCTACTGCGCCCATGAAGCCATCCGCGACGCGGGGCTCGATTGGGAGAACGTCGATCGCTCGACGGTGGGCATCTACATCGGCGTGACCGAACATGGCAATGTGGAGACCGAGAACGAGATCTATCAGATCAAGGAATACGGGTACGATACGCAGTTCTGGTCGCACCACCACAATCCGCGGACGGTCGCCAATAACCCGGCCGGGGAGATCTCGTTGAACTTGGGCATCACGGGTCCGCACTACACCCTGGGGGCGGCGTGTGCCGCGGGGAATGCCGGGGTCATCCAGGGCGTGCAAATGCTGCGGTTGGGAGAGTGCGACCTGGCCCTGTGCGGCGGCGTCTCCGAGAGTATTCACACGTTCGGCATCTTCGCCAGCTTCCATAGTCAGGGGGCACTGGCCTGGCACGACGACCCGACCAAGGCCTCGCGCCCCTTCGACGCCGACCGCAACGGCATCGTGGTGGCCGAGGGAGGGTGCATTTTCGTCCTCGAACGCTTCTCCGATGCCCGTGCCCGCGGCGCGAAAATCTACGGCGAGATCGTGGGCTACGCCATGAACAGCGATGCGTACGACTTCGTCCTCCCGCACCCGGACCGGCAAGCCGAGTGCATCGCGTTGGCTTTGCGCCGGGCGGGTCTCACTCCGGAGGACGTCGACATCGTAAGCACCCATGCCACGGGGACCACGACGGGCGACGTGCAGGAGTGCCTGGCCCTGCGGCGGGTGTTCGGCGACGGCGGGCCAACCCGATTCAACAACACCAAGAGCTTCATCGGCCACGCCATGGGCGCGGCGGGCGCGTTGGAACTGGCCGGCAACCTGCCCGCCTTCGAAGACCGGGTGTGCCACCCGACGATCAACCTCGATCGGCCGGACCCCGAATGCGACCTGCCCGGTCTGGTCGCCAACCAGCCCCGCGAAATGCCCAAGGTCGACGTCGTGCTCAACAATTCCTTCGGAATGTTGGGCATCAACTCGGTGGTCATCGTGCGGCGCGTGTGACCGGGAGGGCACGATGCGAATCCTTTCCACGTTTCCCCATGCTGGAGAAAAGACGGCATGACTCCGGCTGAAATCCGCGAGACGGTTCTGGATATCCTCTCCGACATCGCCCCCGACGAAGACCTCAGCGGTCTCGATCCGGATCGGCCTTTCCGCGACCAACTCGACATGGATAGCATGGACTTCCTCGATATCGTCATGGAGCTCCGCAAACGCTACCGCGTGCAGATCCCCGAGGAGGAATACCCTGCCCTGGCCAGTATGACCAGCACGGTCGAGTACCTGACGCCGCGCATGAAGGACATTCCCAAGAAGTGACTTCGCGCAGGTCGCGCTCCGGCCGCCCTCTTGCTGCCTCCCGACACGCCATGTACGACACCCTCATTCTCGGCGCCGGCATGTCGGGACTGGCCGCGGGCATCCGCCTGGCCCACTACGACCAGCGCGTCGGCATCCTCGAGCGGCACACGACGGTCGGCGGCCTCAACTCGTTTTACCGGCGGCACGGGCGGAACTTCGACGTGGGGCTGCACGCCCTGACGAACTACGCCCCCAAGGGCGACCGGCAAGGACCGCTGGCCAGGCTTCTGCGCCAACTGCGCCTGCACTACGACGACCTCGAACTGGCCCCCCAGACCGGTTCGCGCATCGCGTTTTGCGGGGTCAACCTCCGTTTTGGCAACAACCTCGACGTGCTGCGGGAAGAGATCCGGCGGCAGTTCCCCGATCAGGCCGACCGCTTCGAGCGGCTCGTCGCGTCGCTGGCCGGCTACGAGGACCTCGGCCGCGCCGGGACCGAGCGTTCGGCGCGCGAGATCGTCGGCCGGTTGCTTACCGATCCGCTCCTGATCGAGATGCTGTTCTGCCCCGTGCTTTTCTATG
>DYLT01000424.1 GCA_020721945.1 Blastopirellula marina | reverse complement strand
CCCACTGCAACAAAAACACAAGCCAGTGCATCGCCAGGTCGGTGTCCAGGTCCCGATCGGTTCTTGCTACCAATTTTCGTGCAAAGTTCCCCTGACCCCGGCACCCCCGGTTTGGCCACCGTTCGTCTCGCAGCGTCCTGGCGGACTGCCGAAACACTCAGTGGAATTCGCTTGCCAAATCGGTCTCTGAGGGTACCAGAATCCAAACAGCGGTTATTATGACCGTATTGTCCGTTCAACGCAACTGGAAAACTGGCTTCCCTCAGGGCGATAACGTTATACTTTGGCGAGGGTTAGGTCAATTCCCAAGAACCCGGATGCACTACGGATGGACTAGGCAGGCCCCTCATTTGAGGAGGATCACGAACCCATCACGCATGGCAGCCAACGTGTGCCCCTATGCCCCCATCGCCCTACCTGCCTTTTGAAACGAGACTTGCTCAGCGCTGGCCGCCCGAAGATTGGCTCGCGGTGGGTACGCTCGTGGCTGTTTCCGGGGGCCCCGACAGTGTAGCTTTGCTCCGGGCCATGGCTCGACTTGCGCCCGACGCCGGGCCAAGGCTGGTGGCCGCGCATTTTAACCACCGCCTCCGAGGCGAAGAAGCGATGGCCGATCAGAGGTTCGTTTGCGCCTTGTGCCGCGACCTGTCGGTGAAACTCGAGATTGGACACCCCCCGAACAAACATGGCGCGTTTACTCGGACGAGCGGTATCGAAGCCACGGCGCGCCGTGCTCGCTACGCCTTCCTCGAGGCGGCCGCGTCTCGCCTTGGGCTTCGTTACGTGGCCACGGCCCACACGGCCGACGATCAAGCCGAGACGATCTTGCACCGGATCGTGCGGGGCACCGGCTTGGGCGGCTTGTCGGGCATGGCCCGTGCCAGGCCCTTGGGACCAGCCGCTACCCTGCTGCGACCCTTGCTCGGGTTTCGCCGGACGGAGGTCCTTGAATACCTCCATGCGCTAGGACAGCCGTTCTGCCGCGACTCGACCAACGACGATACGCGCTGGACTCGGAACCGCATGCGGCACGAGTTGCTGCCCCACCTGGCGTCGGCCTACAACCCAGGCATTGTCGAGGCGCTGTTGCGCCTGGGGCGTCTGGCGGGCGAGGTCCAGGCCGTCGTGGGGGAGATCGTCGAGAAGCTCCAGACCCGGTGCGTCGAGCGTGCGGGGCCGGACTCGGTGCAAATCGCTTGCAGACCATTAGCCGATCAACCCCTGTACGTGGTCCGCGAAGTGTTCATGGCCGTGTGGCGCGCCCAGGGATGGCCGCTTCAGTCGATGGGTTTCGACGAGTGGGAACGGTTGGCCCAAATGGTCCTGGGAGACTCCGCGGCAGGGCCCCCTCGCGCGTGCACCTTGCCCGGCGGAATCCTCGCCCAACGGTCCGACGACGTGCTACGCTTGAATGCACTGCCACGGCGGGGCGGGCTGTCGCTACAATGAACCCTCATCCGTTGGATCCGGTGGAGTTGATCCGGTGCGCTGTTCGATGGCCTTGATCCTCTCGTCATGTCTCGTCGCGGCCGGACCGGGGTTCGCGGTCGAGCGGGTGGTGTTCCGGCACCACGACCACCAGCGGCAATTGCAGGGCCGGGTGGTGGTCGAGGCGCAGGATGGGGGGCTGTTGTTCCAGACTCCCGACGACGCCCTGTGGGCCATCGAACCCGACCAGCTTGTTCGGCGGACGCGCGACGACGCGCCGTTTCGACTCTATTCGCGCGACAAGTTGTCGCAGAAGCTCTTGGCCGAGCTGCCCGACGGCTTCGACGTCCTTGCGACCGCCCACTACCTGATCTGTTACAACACGTCGCGCGAGTACGCCCAGTGGTGCGGCTCGCTCTTCGAGCGGCTGTACCTGGCTTTCACGAACTACTGGGGGCGCCGTGGGTTCCACCTGTCCGAGCCGGCGCTGCCGCTGGTGGCGATCGTGTTCGCCGATCAGGCGTCCTACAGCCGGCACACACGCCCCGAATTGGGCGAGCTGGCCAACTCGATTCCCGGGTACTACAGCCTGACCACGAACCGCATGACGATGCTCGATCTGACGGGCACGTCGCGGGCGGGTCGCGCGCGGGGACGCAGCGGCGGGCAAGCCCAAATCAACCGGATCCTGGCACAGCCCGAAGCCGAACGGACCGTCGCCACGATCATTCACGAGGCCACGCACCAGATCGCGTTCAACTGCGGGTTGCACACGCGCCTGAGCGACTGCCCAATGTGGTTCAGCGAAGGCATCGCGCTGTACTTCGAGACGCCCGATCTGACCAGCGCCAAGGGGTGGAAGAGCATCGGCGCGATCAACCGGGTCCATCTGGCCCAGTTTCAAGACTACCTGCACCGCCGCTCGCCGGACGCGCTTGCCGTGCTGATCACCGACGACAAACGATTCCGCGATCCGAACACCAGTCGCGATGCGTATTGCGAGGCCTGGGCATTGACCTACTACCTGATGTCGCGCCGATCGAAGGAGTACGTGACCTACCTGCGGGGGCTTGCCCGCAAGAAACCGCTGGTCTGGGACGACGCGGCCACGCGCCTGGCCGAGTTCAAGCAAGCGTTTGGAGAGGATCTGGCGCGGCTCGACAGCGACTTCGTGAAGTTCATGACCACGCTCCGCTGAAGCCGCCGATTTCGTCGAGTGCGAGCGTCTGGCCCGCGTATTCGTGGGCAAGCCGGACGGTCGCCCGGGGTTCTTTCCATCGGGCAAGCTCTTGTCGGGCGACGCCTTGGCGTTCCCGAGACGCCGCGAGAGGGCTGCTTCGGCGATGTACGAACTGGTCGATTTTGGCGAAGGGCGTCGGCTCGAGCGATTCGGGCCGTGGCTCTTGGACCGCCCTTGCGCAGCGGCCGAGCGGATCCCGCGTGCCCACCCGGCCGCATGGCGGGCCGCCCACGCGCGCTTCGAGCGCTCGGGCCCGGTGCGGGGCGTCTGGACCCGTCGTGGCGATCTGCCCGAACGCTGGACCGTTGCGCACGGCCGGCTCGTGTTGGAGCTGAAGCGGACCGAGTCGGGACATTTGGGCCTGTTTCCCGAGCACGTCGAAACGTGGGCTTGGATTGCGGCGGCCTGCGCCGGGCAACCGCGGCGACTGCTCAACCTGTTCGCCTAT
>DYLT01000423.1 GCA_020721945.1 Blastopirellula marina | reverse complement strand
CATCGGTGCGGGCAAGATGCCCGCGCTCCGGCATTTCCCAGAATCGTGCAACACCCTTTAGTCGGGCGCCACCGGGTTGAACGGCGGGTTTCCATGTTGGCCTGCGCCGGCATGGAAACGAACGCCTTACCACCTCACCGGATTTTTTGAGGAGCCCACCATGCCGTTCGTTTGGGACGCATCGTTTACTACGGGATCAACCGAGATCGATCGACAACACCGCCGGCTCTTCGAGCAGGTCGCGGCGTTGGACAGCGCGATGAAGCAAGGCAAAGGGCGCCAAGAGATCGGCGCGATCCTCGATTTTCTCGGCGAGTACGTGGTCAAGCACTTCGCCGACGAAGAACGGCTCATGGAAGAGACTCGCTGTCCGGCAGCCGCGGCCAACCAGCAAGCCCATGCGAAGTTCCTTTCGACGTACGCCGAATTGAGAAGCCGCTTCGACCGCGCCGGGGGCGCCGCCGCCTTGGTGCTGGAGATTCACGACGTGCTTTCGAAGTGGCTGGTCGGGCACATCCGCGGCATCGACACCCGATTGCGCGAGTGCATCGGCAAGGCCGCGCCGAGCGCCGCGTGCGCGGTCCGATAGGCGCTTGGGCGCGGCCGACCCCGGCCGGTGGTTCTCCGCGGGCCTACTTGGCGCCGAGGCGTTCTTGAAGCGCCTTCAGCGGTTTGGCGTTCTTTTCGTCCTTGAAGGGGTTGGGGACCTCGGGTGGCGGCTGGAAGCCGCCTGCGCCGCCCTGGGCAGGCCAGCGGTAGCCGACCATCTCGAGCGTCTGGCGGTGGTCTTGGAGGATGTCCAAGAGGGTGTCGAGCCGCTTCTTGGCGTCTTCCTCGTTCAGCTCATTCGCGGCGTCGAGGCCCTTGAGCTGTTCGTGGACCTTCTTCTTCTGCTCGTCGTTAAGCTGGACCGCTGGTGGTTTGCCGGTGACAAGGTCGAGTTTGGCGACGAGCGAGGCGAGTTGGTTCTTGGGGTTCGGCCCGCGCCCGCCTTTGCCGGCTCCGCCAGGGCCACGGCTGCCCATACCGGGCATGCCGCCGGGGGGGCCACCCGGCGGTCCGGCCATCATTCCGCCCGGAGCGCCAGGGCCGGGCATCCCCGGCGCGGCCGCCGGGGCACCGCCGCCCGCGGCGACCGGGGCCTCGGGCTTCGGTTTCTGATAGCCCAGAAAGTGCATCGTGGCCACGGCCGCGCCCGCTCCCAAGGCCAGACAGATCACGCCCACCGAGACAATCGTCGGCACCTTCGCTTCGTCCGCCATAATGAACCTCCCTTGCGCACCGACGCCGCGTCGGTTCGACGCGGTGTGAACACCGGCGAGCGGTCAGAACGGCTCTGAGATCGCGCTGCCGCCGGTTGGCGCCTCAGCCTACGGGCGGGGCGGCCCGGTGTCAACCATGGACCCCCTGCCGTCCGATCGGCAGACTAGCCTCCCGCCAGGGTAAAGCCGAGATGTTTGAACGGAGCCCTTGGACACGCATCGAGGGCCATCTGGCGATCCACGCCGAGGTGGAAGCGGTTGGCGCTGGTTCGGGCCCCGGTGTCCATCGGATCGTGCGCGCCCGGGGCGAAGGCGAGATGTTCCGCGGCTGCGAGGGGTTGCTCGTGGGGCGCCGTGGTGCGCTTGGGGGCACTGAGTCGGGGGATGGCGGGCGCGATGGTCGCCGACTGGTCCGGTCGTTCGACGCCTGCCTGGCCCGCGCGGTACACTGATCCCTGGTCTGGGGCACGAGAAACGGTGCGGTCGATGCAGCTCACGCGGCGGCAGTTCCTGGAAATGGGTTTGGAATTCGATAATCTCGGGGGCCCGATGCGATGAGCGACCCGTGCCTGAGCCAGCTCACCACCGAGGGACGGAATCCCGCCTCGGAGGCGATCGACCGGCTTGCGCCGCTGGAGATCGTGCGCCTGATGAACGCCGAAGATGCCCGCGTGGCCGACGCCGTGGCCTGCCAGGCCGAGGCCATCGCCCAGGCCATGGAAGCCATCGCGGCGCGCCTGCGCGACGGTGGTCGGCTGATCTATTTGGGGGCAGGCACCTCGGGCCGTCTGGGAGTGCTCGACGCGGCCGAATGCCCCCCGACTTTCAACACCCCACCTGGACTGGTCGTAGGCCTGATCGCGGGCGGCCACGCGGCCCTGACGCAGGCGATCGAAGGGGCCGAAGACCGCGCCGAGGCCGCCATCGACGACCTGAAGGCCGTGGCCCTCGCGGCCCGCGACGTCGTGGTCGGCATCGCTACCAGCGGCCGCACGCCCTACGTGCTTGCCGGGCTGGCCTACGCGCGGCAGGTCGGCGCGTACACCATCGGCCTTTGCTGCAACCGCCAGACGGCGCTGGCAGGCGAAGCCGACCTGGCCATCACCCCCGTGGTCGGGCCCGAGGTGATCAGCGGCTCGACACGCCTGAAGGCCGGTACCGCCACCAAAATGGTCCTCAACATGCTCAGCACCGGGGCCATGGTGCTTCTGGGCAAGACCTACGGCAACCTGATGGTCGATTTGCGCGCGACGAACTCGAAACTCCGCGAGCGATCACGCCGTATCGTCGGCACGATTGGCCAATGTACCCCCGAGGAGGCCGAGGCCCTGTTGGCCCAATGCCAGGGCGAGGTCAAGACGGCCATCGTCGTGCATCGGCGCAGGGTAACGCCCGACCAAGCCCGGGCGCTGTTGGGGCGTTTCGGTGGCCACCTGCGCCGGGCGTTGGAGTTCGATGCCGTGGGAACGCCCCGGCCGGTCGCGGCGGAGTTGGTCCTGGGGATCGACGGGGGCGGAACGAAGACCGCGGCTTGGCTCGCACGGCGTGCTGAAGACAGCGAGCCGCGGGTCATCGGCCAAGGCATGTCGGGGGCGTCGAATCCCCATACGGTAGGGTTCCCGGAGGCGCTTCGCGCACTCGACGCTGCGGTGGCTGCCGCCTTCCGTTCGGCAAACATCGAGCCTGCCGAGGTCTCGGCGGCCGTACTGGCCCTGGCCGGCTCGGACCGCGACGAAAACCGACGTCGGCTCGAGCGCTGGGCTCACGACCGTCGCCTCGCGCGCGTGTTCCGCGTGGTGCACGACGCGGCCCCGCTGTTGGCTGCCGGCACTCCCGATGGCTGGGGAGTGGCTCTGATCGGCGGC
>DYLT01000053.1 GCA_020721945.1 Blastopirellula marina | reverse complement strand
ATCCGTGCCCAAGCCACGGAAGAAGACGAACGATCCTGCGCGGAAACGGTCAGCGGACCGGCTGCCAGCCACCCAGATCGAGCGGCCGTTGGGTTGTCGGCGTGGGGAGCGAGACGGGCAACATGTACGATGCGTGCACCACGGGCCGGGCCGCCGTGCGGCCCGACGGGGCCGGTGTGGCCGGCGTTCGCGGAACACTGCTCGGTGCGGTACGGCCCGGCAACGTTCGCAGTCGGAGCCCGGGGCCGTCGAGCGAACCGCTACTGCTGCCCGAGGATTTCGGAGCATACGGGCTGACGGGACCCGCGGGGGGCGTGCCACCAGGTCCAGGCGCATAGGTCGGCGTGCCCGCCGGCGGTGTGGTCCCCGTCGCGGCCCCCGGTTGCGTGGAACCCGAGCTAGATGGAGACCCGCCCGAGAGGATCGAGGTCGAGCTTGCACCGCTTGCCGAGCTAGGGGCCACTGGGCCCGGCAAGGTGGGCGTGGCGCTCGAGGGAGCCAGCGATGTGGGGGCCTGCATCGGCAACGACGGCGCGCAGGTCGCGCAGCCCGCGCCACTCCCCACCGCAGAGGCTCCCAGGCCAAGGTACGGTGCGCAGGCCGACGCAGCGGGCGCATACGGCGCACTGGGCGTGCTGCACACCATGCGGTATGTCGTGCAAGGGACGAGCTGCGCCTGGTACGTATAGGCCGTCACCGGGCGGAACGTGGTTACCGCGCAGCCGGTACAGGGGTCGCAGGCGGTCACGGCCTGACAGGCGGTCACGGGCACGGGGCGGTAGACCGTGCGATAGGCGATCTGCGGCACATACGAGCACATGGTCGGGGCCGCCACGGCTGGAGCGGCCGCCACGGGGCGGCTCGAAAACGGCGGCGTGTACGTGGTCACCGCGTTGCCGCGCGGTTGCAGCCACGAGCCAAGCCAGTCGCACAGCGCGTAGCTCGTCGACGAACTGCTCCAGACCGCAACCGCCACGCAGCCAACCAGCCATGCCGGACGCCATCTTGGGAAACGCATCAGCAAAACTCCATGTGCTTGCGCAGGAAGGACCCGTTCATCAGACGATTCTTGCCCGTTCTTGTCAAGAAGCCGCCCGCGCACCGTCGCAAATCGTTCCTTCGCCGGGGGCTCAAGCCAAGGAATTATAGGTTGCCCGACGCCGCGGGGCGTCTTCCGAAACGAGCGTGGACCGGCAGAACAAGCCAAGGCGACGCCCGGCCCGCGCCGGCGCTACCCGCGCGACCGGTATACGTCGTACAACTCGAACCAGGTCTCCCGCAGATTACCCTGGTGGCGGGCCAGGCACGAATCCACTTCCTCGGGGGAGATCACCGACGATTCGTCGCCCAGAAGCCGGGTCACGAGGCGCCGGGCCAGTTCGGGCGTCACGTCGGTGGTCCACAGGCGCGGCAATCCGACCGAGGCGTGACTGGTGACCACCAGGCCCAGGTTCCGGCGCCGGCAAAGGCCGTCGAGGCGGAAGCGGCTCCACGCCGAGAGCTGCTCGTAGCCGTCGATCACGACGATCGTGCCAGGGGCGATTTCGGCCCGGAGCACGCTCTGGGGCAAACGGCGTTGGCCGTCGTGGAGCGTGACCAGAAGCGTGGGGCGTCCCGCCTCATGGATTGCGGGGATCAAGGCGGCCAGCAACGACGATTTGCCGCTGCCGTGCGGTCCGACGATCTCGCCGCGCCATCCCTGCGCACGGAGCTGGTCGACGAGCGCGGCAGCGCTTTGTCCCGGCGGGAAGAGGAACGCCAGGGCGCCGGGGCGGACATGGCGCGTCGAGAACGGATTCGGGCGGCCGGGGGTCGGCGGGTCGTCGGCGGGAAGCGGCGCGTTCACACGGCGGCTGTCTTGGCGTCCGAGATCCGGCCGTTGGCCCGCGCTGGCCCGCCCGCCAGCGCTTTCGGGATGGCGGCCTCGACGCCCGGCCTTGGTTCCGGCGTGTCCGGGCGTCTGCGAACCGGCGGAACTCTACCCAATGGGAACTCGCGCTGGCCGACCACGTCCTTGCCGTGGGCCAAGAAGACGCGGACTCGCACACACCAATGGATCGTCACAATCTCGCCCGAGTAGCTCAGCGGGCTGCCCGGCAGCACCGTGGAAAACCGGCCTGGCCGGCGCAGGTCGATCGGCTCGCCGTTTTCCAGGGAGACCCGTTGGAAGTGGTGGACGGCCAGGTCTTCGTCGCCCTTGCCCTCGGTGTACCAGAGGACCGAGACCTCGATCGCCTTGACCTGGTCCAGCGGCACGGATTCGAGGCGGTACTCGCCCGACAGGATTTCGCCTGGTCGGTACGCGCGGCCGTTGCCGTCGAAAGCAATCCTCACCCGCGGCTCATTCATCGCGTCTTCTTCCGTTGCCCTAGGAACCGTTGTTGCCGGGAAAGACAATGACCGGAAACGATCGCTCGTAACTCGGCCAACCCACCACGTCGCCCCGGACAATGACCCTCCAGTTTACCTCATTGTGTTCCGATTGGAAGGAGTGCATGGCCCCGGCGGGTACCTCGATGGGGAAGCGGGCCTCGAACGGCATGCCGTGCCGAATCTCGAACCGCTCTTGACGAAACACCGCCTGCTCGTAGACCCGGCGGGTCTCGGTCCGGGCGTCGGTCCCGTGACGGTAGGTGGCCTCTTCCTCGCATACGAAGACCACTTCGAGGCAGTTCACCTTCAAACGCCCGGCCTGAGAGAGAAACAGGTCGTACCGTTTTCCCGGAACGAGCGGCTGGTCGGAGATTTCGATGAGGGTGGGCCCCACGCCGGTGGTCAAGAGGAATTGGCGCAAGAAGACGACGAGCAGGCCGATGCCGATCACGGCGAAGGGTAGCGTGAAGGTCGTCAGGATCCAGTCGGGCTGGCCCGCCAGGTGCCCGGTGATCGCCCAGACCGCCAGCACCGCGACCATGCCGTTCCACCCCAGCGCGGCCAAGAGCCACACGACAAGCCGCACACCCGTCGAGGGCGCCACGGGCAGCCGATACGCGAGTTCCGTTCCCGGGCTGTTGGTGATATTGGCCGGATCGGGCAGCGTGGGGTGCTCGGTCTTGGGGCCTCCACGTTGGCCCGAGGGTTCGCGGGGGCCCAGCCGCCCGGTCGGCGCCGCGCGTCGCTCGGCCGACTTCCCCCAGGTCAACCCCGCGTAGACGAGCCCCGCGCCTCCGATCACCACGAACGACGCCGGTACGAGAAACGTCAGCCAGAACCACCAGCTATACCCTCGCACCAACACGGCGACCTTCGGGTCGGCGGGATCGTACCAGCACGGATACTCCTGGCCGATCTCGAACTGATCGAGAATCGCCTGCTTGTCTTCCTCGCCCGCCGAAAATGCCTGGCGGATATCGTACGTGCGCACGACGTACGTCTCTTTGTTGACCACGTACTCGATGCGGATTTCCGGCCGGAAGAGCGTGCCGTCGGGGGTTTCCTTTCGGGCTAGTTGCTTGTCGCGGACCACGCAACGGTGTTCCACGAAAACATGATTGGCGCGGTACTCGGGGATCACCAGCGTGGCGAAAATCGCCACCAACCCCGCGCACCCCAACACAAACAAGGCGGCAAAGAACGCCGCCTCGCCGATGCTGCCGAGCGTCTCGGAACCGGTCCGCCGGTTCCCGCGCTTCTTCTGGTAGATTCGGAATCTCGGAGCCAACGATCCCCCCCACGGACTCCGCAAGTCGCGCCTTCCCCACCCGAGCTAGCGCCTCGTCCATTCGTCAGCAGGACTTCGCAACGACCCGCGGCCGGCCCTCACCGGTTCCGAACGGTTCTTCAAAACTTCTCGGTCGTTGCGGTCGCTGGACTGACGGCCGACGCAGACTCCGGGCTTGCCGTGCCATGGCGAGCCGGAGAGGCCACCGCCGGCTGCTTCGAGCGACGATAGAAACCAATGCCCTCCAGCGCCTTGTACACCTCCTCCAACGTCTTCTCCCCGAAATTGGAGATGGCCAAGAGGTCCTTCGGCCGCTTGTCCAGGAGGTCCTTGACCGTGAAGATTCCCCGCTCTTCCAAGCAATTCGTCGTACGGACCGAAAGGCCGATCTCGGCCGTGCTCATCTCCAACTTGGCTCGAAGGTCCTTGGCCTCCAGATCCACCCTGCTCAAGGGAATCCGCGTTCCCATGGGTTCCCTCCCTCACTCCGTTGTCGCACTCACACCACGATCCGCGCCGGGTCCATCCCGCCGCGGGAACGAATAATATAGCACATTGTCTGTTTTTGGGTAGCGCCCCTTTTTCACCGCGCGGCCATTCTGACGACCCGGGGCCATCGTCGGTATACTGAGGGCCTACCGAAGGGGTTTTGGCAGCGGTTTCCGGCGACGGTCCTCGACCGCAACCCGGAGAAGGGCGGCAAGCTTGTAGATCCACCCTTTGGTGGGGCATTTTGCCTCCGTTGCCTCGGCATGGGACACGCCCTGGCCAACCCAAAAACACCCAAGGAGGGTAACTGTGCATCCCTTGCTCGACGGTCTAAACCCGGCCCAGCGCGAGGCGGTTCAGCATATCGAGGGGCCACTGTTGATCCTGGCTGGTCCCGGCAGCGGGAAGACCCGCGTCGTGACGCACCGCATCGCCTATCTGATGGACCAGGGCGTCCAGGGACATCAGATTCTGGCCCTGACGTTCACGAACAAGGCCGCCGAGGAGATGCGTGTCCGGGTTGCGCAACTTGTTCCTGGGCAAGAGATTTGGGTCGGAACATACCACCGGTTCTGCGCCCGACTGCTGCGAAAGTACGCCTCGATGGCGGGCATTCGGGAGAACTACACCATTTACGATGCCGACGACAGTGCCCGGGCCCTGCGCCACGTGCTGGCCCGGTTGGGGCTTCTCGACTCGCATTTCACCCCCGAGGCGGTCGCTGCCGCGATAAGCTGGGCCAAGAACCGGCTGATCGGGCCCGACGAGTACACGCCTCGCGTCGGGCATCCGCTCAGTGCGATCGTGTGCCGAGTCTATCCTGCGTATCAAGCCCATTTAGCCCAGTCGAACGCCGCGGATTTCGACGACCTGTTGCTTCATGTGGGCCGGCTGCTCCGCAGCAACCCAGAACTTCGCCAAGCGCTCGACGAGCGCTATCGGTTCGTGCTGGTCGACGAGTACCAGGACACGAACCTGGCCCAATACGCCATCGCCCGCGCGCTTTCGATCGATTACCCCAACCTTGCGGTGACCGGCGATCCCGACCAGTCGATCTATGGGTGGCGTGGCGCGGATCTGAACAACATTCTGGAGTTCGAGAAGGACTATCCGAGCGTCAAGATCGTCCGTCTGGAACAGAACTACCGCAGCACGAAGCGGATCCTTCGCGTGGCGTCGCATCTGATCGCCCACAACGTGCGGCGCAAGCCCAAGGACCTTCACACCGAGAATGCCGAGGGGGCGCCGGTGCGGCTTGTCCGGTACGCGACCCACAAGGACGAAGCGCAGGGCATTGCCGCGCGGATCGCGGAGGAGGTTCGCGCCGGCCGCAGGCGCCCCCGCGATTTCGCGGTGTTCTACCGCGTCAATGCCTTGTCGCGCACGATCGAAATCGCGCTGCGAGAGCGGGGCGTGCCGTACCAGGTGGTCCACGGGGTCGAGTTCTTCCAACGCAAGGAAATCAAGGACGTTCTGGCCTATCTGCGCCTGGTAAATAACCCGCGCGACGACGTGGCGTTACTTCGGGTACTCAACGAGCCGCCCAGGGGAATCGGCAAGACCACGGTCGATCGCCTGGCCGATTACGCGGCAGCCCGCGGTCTGACCCTGTTGGAGGCGGCCCGGCAATGCCACGACATTGCGGCGCTGGGCGCGCGCGCCGCGAACCGCCTGTCGGCGTTCGTCGCCCTGTGCGACCGCTTGATCGCGGCCTCGGGCGCACCGATCGAGAAGATCGTGGGCATGGTGCTCAGCGAGTCGGGCTACCGGGCGCAGTTCGAGCAATCCGAGCACGAGGAAGACCAACAACGCCTGGCCAATATCGAAGAACTGCTCACCGTCGCCCGCGAATTCGACGAGCGCAACCACGGCCCGCGCCCGCTCGAAGAATTCCTCGAGGAAACGAGCCTCACGGGCGACACCGACGACTGGCAGCGCGAGACCGACCGCGTGACCCTGATGACCCTGCACGCCTCGAAGGGACTCGAGTTTCCGGCGGTCTTCCTCATGGCGGTCGAACAGGGCCTCTTGCCGCACGAGCGAAGCCGCAACAATCCCGCTCAGACCGAGGAAGAACGGCGGCTCATGTTCGTGGGCATCACGCGGGCCCAAGAGGAGCTTCAACTCAGCTATGCGGCGTACCGCGATTTTCGCGGGCAGAAGAGCCCGACCATTCCGAGCTACTTCTTGATGGAGTTGCCGCTGGCCGACATGGAACGCCACGAGCAGCAACCCATCCAGCGCGAACCCGTGGATTCGGCCTATCAGGGGGAGCCGGGCCAGGAAGAGCCGGTATTCCGGGTGGAGCCGTCGCACGCGGACGAAGAACACGCTCGCGGCATGTTGCCCGCGGCGCCGGCCGCCAAACCCGCCGGCATTCGTCTGATGACCGCCGCGGAGCTGCTGCATCCGGGGCCGTCGGCCCCGCCTTCGCCCGATGATTTCTACCAGGGCATGCTGGTGCGTCATCCCGAGAAAGGCCTGGGCACCGTCGTTGCCCTCGAAGGTCAGGGGCCATCGCGCGAGGCGACCGTCGAGTTCGGTTCGCCGGCCCAGCGGCTTCAATTCGTGATTGCCCAAAGCCCGCTACGCCCGGTTCGGTGACGCTGGGAGACCGAGACGCCAGCCCATCATGCGGTTGCTGGCCGCGGGCAGACAGAAGCCCATGGCCCTCGGGCTCAGCGGCCCAAGGTGGCCTGGAACGAGGCGTTCTTGGCCGCGGCCTTCTCGGCAAGTTGCCTCTTGAACTCCACGAGCCTGGCCGCCAGGGCCGGATCGGACAAGGCGAGGATTTGGACGGCCAGGAGGCCGGCGTTGCGCGGGCCGCCGGGTCCGGCGGCCACTGCCGCCACGGGGACATCGCCGGGCATTTGCACCGTGGACAACAGCGAATCGAGCCCGCCCATGAACTCCGTCACCACCGGAATGCCGATCACCGGCAGCGAGGTGTGGGCCGCGATCACACCGGCCAGATGGGCGGCCCCGCCCGCGGCGGCGACAAGCACCTTCAGTCCGCGATCCATCGCGCAAGAGGCATAGTCGCGCACGGCATCGGGCGTGCGGTGAGCGCTCATCACCCGGGCCTCGTACTCCACACCGAACTCGTCCAGCGCGGCAGCGACGCCCCGGATCTTCGGCCAGTCGCTGTCGCTACCCATCACAATGCCTACGCGCGCCGCCATGTTGGTCAGCCTCTCGCGAACGTCCAAGAGCCAGAAAACGACAAAGGTCGAAGGTCGAAACCACGCCGAAGGCCAAAGGTCGAAGGTCCCACGGCAGTGCCGGCCCGAGGCAGCCGGTCACCGGGACGGTTCGGGCGTGAACGAAACGTGAAGGCAACAGGCCCGCGAACGGTTACTCCTTGCGCTGGTCGTCGGTCACCGTCACGGTCTGCATCACGTCGCCCTGCCTGATCGCGTTGACCACGTCCTGGCCTTCGAGCACCCGGCCGAAAACCGAGTGGACGTCGTCGAGGTGGGGTGTGGCGACATGGGTGATGAAGAACTGCGACCCGTTCGTGTTGGGCCCCGCGTTGGCCATCGAGACCACGCCCGGCCCGTCGTGTCGCAAGTCCGGGTGGAACTCGTCGTCGAACTGGTAGCCTGGTCCACCCCGGCCGTCGCCCCGAGGACACCCGGTCTGGATCATGAAGTTCTTGATGACGCGGTGGAACTTCAGCCCATTATAGAAGCCCTGGTTGACCAGTTTCTCGAAGTTGGCGACGGTCCGGGGCGCCTTGTCGGCGTGGAGCTTGATGCGGATCGTGCCGCGGTTGGTCACGATGGTGGCGGTTTTCATGGGAGGGTCCTTGCCTGGGAAATATCGAATGTCGAATGTCACACGCCGAAGGAAGGACGAATGACGAACCGTTCACGGGCACGGCGTCGATTTTCCCGGCGAAGCCCGCGAACGGTGCCCCCCCGAGAAAGTCGCGCCGAGCGCCCTGCGGGTTTCGACGTTCGCTACGCGTCATGGTGACCTTCGACCTTCGTCCTTCGTCATTCCACCTTGTTCTGCCGTGCCGCTTGCCAGCTTTGGAACCGGGCGCCGCTGCGGCGTTCCTGGCGCACCAACTCGGCGATCTGCTCGCAAGCGCCGTCGAGATCGGTCATGGCGGCCTGGTCTTCCCACCGCCACTTGATTTCGATCTTGCCCTGCCTCAGCCCGCGCTCGCCGATGACCACGCGCAAGGGGAAGCCGATCAAGTCGGCGTCCTTGAATTTCACCCCGGCCCGCTGGTCGCGGTCGTCCAGCAGCACGTCGATCCCCAAGGCGGTCAGTTCGTCGTGCAACTGGGAAGCCACGCGGCTGGTCTCGGGGTCGGCCGCGTTGACGGGGACCAGAAAGATCTCGTAGGGGGCCAACGCCACGGGCCAGACGATCCCGTTGGCATCGTGGCTCGTTTCGATGAGCGCGGCAAGGATCCGGTTCACGCCGATCCCGTAGCAGCCCATGATGATCGGCCGCAACTGCTCCTGGCCATCGAGGAACCGGGCCGAAAGGGCTTCGGAGTACTTCGTGCCGAGCTTGAAGACGTGCCCTATCTCGATCGCATGGCGCAACGTGAGTCGGGCGCTGCACCGCGGGCAGGGATCGCCATGCTGGGCATTGCGGAGGTCGGCGAAGCCGGTGGGCTGAAAGTCGCGGTCGAGGTTTACCCCGGTCAGGTGGGCGTCGGCCTGGTTGGCCCCGGTCACGGCATTGCGCAAACCACCGAGGGCGCGGTCTGCCCAGACCGGTACCTTCTCCTTCAAGCCCACCGGTCCAGCGAAGCCCACCGGGGCGCCGGTCACCCGCTCGATGACGGCGGGGTCGGCCAGGGCGAGTTTTTGGGCCCCCACCGCGCGGCGGATTTTGGCCTCGTTGGCCTCGTGGTCGCCGCGCACCAGCACGGCAAGCGGTGCGCCATCGGCCACGTAGATCAGCGTCTTGACCATCTTCTGCGGCGCGCAGCCAAGGAACGTGCTGACCTGCTCGATCGTGGTGGCGCCGGGCGTATCGACCTTGCGCAATTCGGCCAGGGGCTCCGCCGGCGCGGCGCAGTGGGTCGGCCCGATCTCGGCCTTCTCGACGTTGGCCGCATAGCCGCAGCCAAGGCAGTGCAGCACGGTGTCCTCGCCGTTGGCGGCGGGCACCATGAATTCATGGCTTGCGTCGCCGCCGATCGGCCCGCTCTCGGCCTCGACCGCCAGGTAGTTCAGCCCGCAACGGTCGAAAATCCGGCAGTAGGCCGAGTACATCTTCTGATAGCTTCGGCCCAGGTCCTCCACCGAGGCGTCGAAGCTGTAGGCGTCCTTCATGAGAAACTCGCTGGTGCGCAGGACGCCGAAGCGGGGCCGCTCCTCGTTGCGGAACTTGGTCTGAATCTGGTAGAGCGTGATCGGCATCTGGCGGTAGCTCGAGATGTATCGGGCCGCCAGGTCGGTGACGACCTCTTCGTGCGTGGGGCCCAAGGCCATGTGCACCTTGCGGTTCTGCCGGCGCACGCTGAACTGGATGAGCACATCGCCGAACGCCTCGACACGCCCGGTCTGCTCCCAGAGCGAGATCGGCGTGATCGCCGGCATGAGCAACTCGACCGCCCCGGCGGCGTCCATTTCCTCGCGCACGATCTGGGCCGCCTTGCGCAACGACCGCCACCCCAAGGGCAGGTAGGTATACGCCCCCGCCATGACTTGGCTCACCAGGCCCGCGCGAAGCATGAGCACGTGACTGGGGATTTCCGCCCCGTCGGGCGTCTCTTTCATCGTGGGAATGAGCGTTTGGGTCCAGCGCATGGTGATCCGTGGCCGATTTGCCGTGGTGCGTCGTCCGTTCTCCGCGGCACGAGTCTCGCGCTCGCTCACCGCATAAGAACCGGAATTGTAGGGCACGCGGCAGGACCCACGCAAGGGGAAGGCCGAAGCAGGGGAACCGCGGGCTGGCACTCCGGACCACCACAACCCGGTACGCTTGAGTGCCCTCGCTCAACCGGCATCCCCATTTCCTCTCCCGCGATCGTTCTGTGCCCCAGGTCCCGACGCTTTCCCTTCCCCTTGTGGAGTATGCGATGCGGCGGTAGAATGATACGTTTCGACCGTGGGGCCATAGATCGGGGAAAGGAGCCGTATGCGACGGCGTTTCGTCAACGAGCTCGGGGAGCAAGAAGCCGTAGCTCAGGTGTTCCGGATTGGCGAGAAGCAGCTTCGACCGAACCGAAACGGCAATCTCTACCTCCAGTGCGAGCTTTCGGACCGAAGCGGTTCGGTCGGCGCGCGCATGTGGAACGCGTCGGAATCGCTGTACCGGTCGATCGAGAACGGCGACTACGTGTATGTCGAGGGAACCACGCAGCTCTTTCAGGGCGCGATGCAGCTTATTGCCACACGGCTTCAGAAGATGGAGCCGAGCGAAGTCAACGAGGAGGATTTTACTCCTCTGGCATCGGTCGATGTGGACAAGCTGGCCCTGCGGCTTGGCGAACTCTTGCGGAGCATGGGCAATCCCCACCTGCGGAACCTGGCCGAGTGCTTCCTGCTCGACGAGGACTTCATGCGCAAACTCACGCGCGCGCCGGCCGGGGTGAAACACCACCACGCCTACTTCGGCGGGTTGCTCGAGCACATCGTCAACCTGATGGAGGTCACGGTGCGCATCGCGCCGTGCTACCCCCAACTCGACCGCGATCTGCTCTTGATGGGGGCGTTCCTTCACGACGTGGGCAAGGTCGACGAGCTGACCTACGAGCGCGACCTGGCCTACAGCGACCAGGGGCAGTTGATCGGCCACTTGGTCATCGCGGTGAGCCTGCTCGAGTCCAAGGTCCGCGAGGCGGAGAAGCTCTCGGGCGAAACTGTTCCCGCGGAACTGGTGCTCCAGTTGAAGCATATGATTGTCAGCCATCATGGCGAGTACGAGTACGGCAGCCCCAAGTTGCCCATGACGCTCGAGGCGGTCGCCCTGTTCTGCCTGGATAACCTCGATGCCAAGATCGCCGCGTTTTACCAGTTGATGCGCGACGACCCCAACGTGGGCAGCCCGTGGACGAACTTCAATCAGAACCTCGGACGAAAGCTGTACAAGGGCACGGGCCGGAACACGTAAGGCAGGCGCACTTGGGGGTGCATGTCGGAAGTGCCCATGTTCATGGATCACGGGCTGTGGGTCCCGGACGAGGCCCGGCCGCGCGGGAACTTCATGTCGGAATCCGATCTCGAACAGGCGATCTTGGGTCTCGTGCACCAGCCCGGTTACCGACCCGTCAAGCCGCGCGTGCTGACCCAGCGACTCGGCCTTGGCAAGGCGCAGGCCGCCGAAGTCAAACGAGCGGTCAAGCGGTTGGTCGCCCGGGGGCAACTGATCTACGGGTCGAACCATCTGGTGGAAGTGCCCAGCGCTCGGTCCCAGGCCGGCCGCGTGGTCGGCGTGTTCCGCCGCGCGGAGGCTGGACACGGGTTCGTGCGGCCCCAACGCAGTGCGGGCGACGAGACTGCCGCGCGCGACATCTACATTCCGGCCGAGAAGACGGGCGACGCGGCGACAGGCGATACCGTCGCGGTCCGGTTGTCCCGACCGCGAGGCGATCTCGGACCGCGAGGCGAAATCGTCGAGGTCCTCCAGCGCGAGACGCACCACTTCGTCGGTTCCTACGTCGAAACCGCCGGCAACCCGGCCGTGCGGATCGACGGCAGCGTATTCGCCACGCCAGTCTTCGTCGGGGACCCCAGCGCCTGGGGGCTTCGCCCCGGCGACAAGGTGGTGGTCGAGATGGTCCGGTTTCCCACGGCTTGGCGTGCGGGCGAGGGCGTGGTGGTCGAGGTGCTCGGGCCGCGGGGACGGCCTGGGGTCGATACGCTGACGATCCTCCGCGAGTTCGATTTGCCCGAACGCTTTCCGGAAGACGCCCTTGACGAGGCCCGCCAGCAGGCCGAGGCATTCGACGAAACGATCCCGCCCGGCCGGCTGGACCTGACGGGGTTGACGACGATGACCATCGACCCCGCCGACGCCCGCGATTTCGACGACGCCGTGTCGCTGGAGCGGGAGGAAGACGGTCGCTGGCGTCTGGGCGTCCACATTGCCGACGTCGCCCACTTCGTCCGGCCGAACAGTGCGTTGGACCGGGAGGCCAGGCGCCGAGGCACCAGCGTCTACCTCCCCGATCGCGTGCTGCCCATGCTCCCCGAGACGATCTCGAACGCCCTGGCGAGCCTTCAACCGAACCAGGTGCGCTATACGAAAACCGTGTTCCTCGAGTTCGACGCCGAAGGATGGCCGGTCCACGCCGAGGTCCACCGTTCGGCCATCCGGAGCCGAAAACGTCTGACCTATGAACAGGTGGACGCATTTCTGGCGGCTCCCGAGGCTTGGCGTCGCAAACTGGGGGCCACGGTGTGCGACCTTCTGGGCCGCATGCGCGACCTGGCTAGAATGCTCCGCCGCCGGCGCATCGCCCGGGGCGCGCTCGAGATGTCGATCCCCGAGGTCAAGGTGGATCTCGACAAGCAAGGACGGGTGACGGGCGCCCATGTGGTGCCGCAGACCGAGAGCTACCAGATCATCGAGGAGTTCATGCTGGCAGCCAACGAGACCGTGGCCGGGCTGTTGTGCGGGCGCGGCTTCGACTTTCTGCGCCGCATCCACCGGCCGCCCGCGCCCCGAAAACTGAAGGCGCTGGCTGAGTTCGTGGCCGAATTGCCTCTGCCGGGTCGTCCGGCCGCACGACGGCTGGACAGCCGGCTGGCACTTCAGCGGATTCTGGCCGAGGCGGCAGGCCGGCCCGAGGAACGCGCGGTCCACCTGGCCGTATTGCGGTCCATGCAGCGGGCCGTGTACGGCCCCGAGGAAGAAGGCCATTACGCCCTGGCCAGCCCGTGCTACTGCCACTTCACCTCGCCCATCCGGCGCTATCCCGACCTGACCATCCACCGGTTGGTCGACGCGCTGCTGGCCGGGCGCAAGCCGCACGCCGATCGGGCCACGCTGGCGGCGCTTGGCGAGCATTGTTCGCAGCGAGAGCAACGGGCCGAGTCGGCGGAGCGCGAACTGACCAAGCTGAAGCTGCTTTGGTACCTCAACGACCGGATCGGCGAGGAAATGGACGCCGTGATCACCGGCGTCGAACCCTTCGGCTTGTTCGCTCAGGGGATCCGCTTGCCAGCCGAGGGCCTAATCCACGTCGATTCCCTGGCCGACGATTTCTATCATTACGACCGAACCACGCACTCGTTGGCCGGTCACCGCTCGGGCAACACGTTCCGCTTGGGGGACGTCCTTCGGGTGGCCGTCGCCCACGTCGACCTGGACCGGCGCGAGTTGGACTTCCGCGTGGTGAGCCGCCGGGCGCGTCGTCCTTGATCGAACCGGGTTGTCGCCGCGCGACTCGCCCGATATCCTGAGGTTGGCCCAAGCGGGCCCGATCCGAGGAAATCCCCTCATGCGTCATTGTCCAGAACGCCCCATGCACCTCCGTCAAGCCGATCCCGAGATCTATGCCCTGATCCAGAAACAGACCCGGCTGGAATCGAGCACGTTGAAGATGATTCCCTCGGAGAACTTTGCCCAGTTCGCCGTGCTCGAGGCCACCGGGTCCATCCTGACGAACAAGTACGCCGAGGGGTACCCGGGCGGCAGGTACTACGAAGGCAATGAGGTCATCGACGAGATCGAGAGCCTGGCCGTCGCGCGGGCCAAGGCACTATTCGGCGCGGAACATGCCAACGTGCAGCCCTACTCCGGTTCGCCCGCCAATCAGGCCGCCTATCGGGCGCTGGGTGGGCCGGGCTGCAAGATCATGGGCATGCCGGTCCCTCAGGGCGGTCATTTGACGCACGGTTGGGGAGTCAATTTCTCGGGAACGGACTACGTGCAAGTGCCGTATGGCCCCAACCCCCACACCGGCGTGCTCGACTACGACCAGATCCGCGACACGGCGCGGCGCGAGCGGCCGCGCATGATTTGGGTGGGGGGAACCTCCTACCCCCGCGTGTTCCACTACGACCGCTTTGCCGAGATCGCCCGAGAAGTCGATGCTTATCTCGTGGCCGACATCGCGCATATCAACGGGCTGATCATTGCCGGGGTGCATCCCGATCCCGTGCCCCACTGCGATGTGGTCACCAGCACGTCGCACAAGATGCTGCGCGGTCCGCGCGCGGGCTTCTTGCTCTCGCGGATCGAAGACCGGTACCAGCATAAGTACTTTCCGCAGAGTAAGTTGAATCTTGCCAAGAGGGTCGATCGGGCGGTCTTCCCCATGCTGCAAGGCGGACCCCATATCCACGTCATCGCGGCCATGGCGGTCGCGTTCAAAGAGGCAACCACTTCCCAATTCCGCGAGTACGGCCGACAGATCGTCGCCAATTGCCGCCGGCTGGCCGATGGGCTCATGGCACGCGGTTATCGCTTGGCCAGCGGCGGGACCGACAACCACCTCTTGATCATGGATTTTCGCGATGCCCCCTACACCGGCAAACAGGTCGCCAAGGCCCTGGCCAGCGCGGGGATCATCTGTAACTTCAACATGGTCCCCGGCGACCCACGCAAGCCCTTGGTAACCAGCGGCGTGCGCATGGGAACCCCAGCCCTGACCTCGATGGGCATGAAAGAGCCCGAAATGGACTTGATCGCCGGGTGGATCGATCAGGTATGCCGCCACATGGACCGCCTCGACGAGATCGCTGGCCGCATTCGGGCTGAGATCGCCGAACTGTGCAGTCGTTTCTCGATCCCTGGGATCACTGAAAAATAGAAACGTACCATCGCCTCCCCAATGGGAGACGCAGGTGTCTACTTCCGGCGAGTTTCCCCTCAAACTAGTGGTTCGTTTGATCCAGCGCGCGGCCTCTCGGCGACATCAGTCGCCGATCGGGGCGAGATCCTTGTGGGTCGTCGGACCGCAAACCCGACGGCGACTATCGCAGCAACTCACTCTCGTATCAAGGCTTAAGATTTCCCGTGGAACTCCGATCGTGGCGGTGCGGACCGCGATTCAACCAAAAAAGGGGGGTAATATCGATATCCCCAGTGGTCTCGGCATGAATCCGCCACGTTGCGTTTTTTGTCGGCGTTCCTTGCTAAATAGCCCTTGACCCACGGCGCATTCGACCGAGAATACCCCTTGAGCACTCACTCGTTCGGTTCCTCCCGGTAGCGACCGCGTCCCGAATGGATTTACGGGGCGCGGTCTGTTGCGTTCTTGGGCACGCTGGACCATTGCCGCGCCATGTGGCACGATGGGGTCCAGGAGGCTCTTTGCCGCGCCATGGGTGACCACCCCCCCCACAAGAACCGCTCCGGCCACTCGTCCGCGCGCACGCTGCTGGGGAACATCGCGTCGCCGCGTGTGGCCCAACCGGCCGTCATGAGCCTGTACGAGGCGCTGTGCCGAGGCACGTGCGTTTCCGCGGTCGACGCGTTCGACCGCTGGCGAAACACCGGCTTGAACCGAAGGGCCGTGTTCGCTCGCACGCCGGGAACCGACGCTTTGGCATCGGCTTGGGGGCTGCCGTCCGACGCCTGCGATCCCGCCCGGCTGGTGTTTGCCGTCCAAACCTACTTCGCCCTCCTGGCGAAACTCGTCGTGTGGCGAGCCTTCGTGCAGGCTGGCGACCCTCCCAACGCTGGGCGACTTGACGAAGGCGAGCTGCGCGCCGCGTTGGCCGCTTTGGAAGCCGGACACCTTGCCTTGCGGAACGTAGGGAACTTGTTCCAACGAGAACTCTACGCCTGGTACTTGCACGCCTGGTCCGATCCGGTCGCCTCGGTTGCGTGCGAGGCGGCGCGGCGTCTGCGCCGGTCTGACGACAACCTTGCAGCGACCGGGCCGGCGTGTCTTCAGGGCCTGTATGAATCGCTTTTTCCGCGGCAGTTTCGGCATGCCCAGGGCGAGTACTACACCCCACCCTGGTTGGCGCACCAGTTGCTCGATGCATCGGGGTATTCGAACGCCCTCGGCGATCGGCTTCTGGATCCCTCGTGCGGCGCGGGCGTGTTTCTGGTCGAGGCGATCCGCCGGTCCCTGGCCGCGACCGACCCACGCTCCGCCAGTCTTCAGGTCCGTTGCCGCGCCATCCTCGCCAATCTGGTCGGCTACGACGCCAATCCGCTGGCGGTGCTGGCCGCACGTGCCAGTTACGTGACGACGCTTGCCGGCTGCCTGCCGGACGCCGAGCCGGTGCATGTCCCCGTCGAAGTGCGCGACTCGGTCCTCGACCCGCCCGGGACGATTGAGCCGTTCGATTACGTGGTGGGCAACCCGCCGTGGATCGCTTGGGACCAACTTCCGGCAGACTACCGCGAAGCCACCAAACCCCTATGGCAAGGGTACGGGTTGTTTTCGCTGTCGGGCAACGAGGGCCGGCACGGCGGGGGCAAGAAGGACCTCGCGATGCTCGTGCTCTATGTTGCCGCCGACCGGTATTTGAAGCACGGCGGCCGGCTGGCCCTTGTCGTCCCCCAGACGGTCTTTCAGACGCGGGGGGCAGGCGACGGGTTTCGTCGTTTTCGGCTTGGCGCCGAAGGGGCCTGGCTGGGCGTGGTCGAGGTGCACGATCTGGTCGATATCCACCCGTTCGATGCCGCGAATTGGACGGCCACCGTGGTCATCGAGAAGGGCCGGCCGACGGTCTATCCGGTGCCCTATGTGAAATGGAAGCGCGCCCCTGGCGCGCCGTTTTGGCCCAGCCACTGGTCGCGCGACGCGGCGCAACGTTTCGAGGCCTGGCCGGTCGATCCGCGCCGGCCGACCGCCCCGTGGTTCCTCTGGCCGGCCGCTTGGAGCGACGGCGAGGGACGCAATCCCCTGGAAGCCCTCCGGGTCGGTCCCTCGGACTACCAGGCCCATCTCGGAGCCAACACGGGTGGCGCCAACGGAGTCTACTGGCTGTCGCTCGTCGAGCGGGCGGGGGCCGACACGGTGCTCGTCCGGAACTTGCCCGACCAAGGAAAACACCGCGGCCCGCTTGTCGAGCATCCGGTCGAGGCCGGGTTGGTCTATCCCTTGCTTCGTTGGGGAGATGTGTCTCGATTTCGCGCGGTTCCGAACACCTATCTGTTACTTGTTCAAGACGCCCACACCCGCCGGGGGATCGACGAGGCGGCGATGCGCCAACACTATCCCAACGCCTTGGCGTACCTGACGCGCTTCCGCGAGCTGCTGTGTCGGCGGGCCGCATACCGTCGTTACCAGGGGGACGGCCCCTTCTACGCGATGTACAATGTCGGACCCTACACGCTGGCCCCCTGCAAGGTCGTTTGGCGGCGCATGGACCGGCGCATCAGCGCGGCCGTGGTGGAGCCGACCGAGCATCCCTGGCTCGGCTTGCGACCCGTCATCCCCCAGGAGACCTGCGTGCTGGTCGCCACCGAGTCGTCCGACGAGGCCTACTATCTCGCCGCGCAGTTGAATAGCGCGATCATCGGGTTCCTCGCCACGGCACACGGGGTGCGGGGCGGCAAAGGCTTTGGCACGCCGGGGATGCTGGAATACCTGGGCATCCCGCGATACCATCCTGCGTCGCCGGAACACCATGAGTTGGCCGTCCTCGGTCGCCGCGCCCACGCTCAGGCCGCGGCCGGCAGCGACCTCTCGGCCATCGAAGCGCGAATCGACGGTGTGGTGGGGCGACTTCGGGGCTTACCGTGGCGTCACGTGGCGCGCATGCGCGACGAACTCGCATAATACCGCTCATGGAGTGGCCGTCTGCCATGTCCCGATCCGACCGATCGAGCACCGAACAAGCCCTCGTCCTCGTTCTCCGGATCATGGCCGGCTTCGAGCTGGCCGCGCTGGGCGCGGTCTTCTTGCCGACCCGGTGGATGGCGGGCATTCACGCCGGGCTGGGCCTGGGGCCATTCCCCAACGCCCCGCTGACCGAGTACCTCACGCGCTCGCTCTCGGCCTTGTACGCCTTCCACGGAGCCGTGCTGCTGTTCCTGTCCTCGCGCGTGCGCCAACATTTGGCAGTGGTCGCCTTCTGGGGCTGGCTGACCCTGGCGATGGGCGCTGGGATGCTGGCCTTGGATTGGGTCGTGGGCATGCCCCTGGCTTGGACCTTGGCCGAAGGGCCAAGCATCCTGGTCGTCGGAAGCCTGCTCGTGCGCTTGTCGCGGCGGCTTCGGGCCAGGCTCGGGTCGCCTCGATGAGTGTCATGCACTGCCTTCGGCTGGACTCTTGAGGGTCACTCGCCCTGGCCCCACACCTTCGGCGACCGGAACCCCGCTGGCTTCGGAGCCGTCCTGGGAGGGGTCGCTTGCCCGGCCAGCTTCTCGTACCGGGCGCGGAGTTCGCGGACCTTCTCGGGGTGCTTCAGCGCGAGGTTCTCCTTCTCGTAGGGGTCGACGGCGAGGTGGAACAACTCGATCGGCTCGCCCGCCTTGGCCCGCTTGCCGCGGGGCTTGGCCTTCACGTGCTGGCCCTCGGCGGTACCCAAGCCGCCGTGAATCACCAGTTTCCACTGGCCGACGAGGATCGCGCCGCTGGCCGGCGCGGCGTTGAACAGGATCTCGTTGTGCGGCGAGGGCTTGCCTTGGGCGATCGTCGGCCATGCGTCGCGCCCGTCCAGCGGCAGCTTCTGCTCCAACGACGCGCCGGCGAGTTTGAGGAGCGTCGGGTACCAGTCGACGATATGGAGCGGCTGATCGACGACGGTGCCTGGCTTGATGTGACCCTCCCAGGTGGCGAACGCGGCCACGCGCACACCGCCCTCGTAGAGCGTGCCCTTGCCGGCCCGGTAACGGCCGTTGCTGGTGACCCGGCCGGGGGCTGGGCCGCCGTTGTCGCTGGAGAACACCACGAGCGTGTTCTGGCGCATCTGCTTCTCGTCCAAGGCGGCGAGCACGCGGCCGATCGCTTCGTCCATCGCGGCGACCATGCCCGCGTAGGTACGCCGGGGTTCGTCCAGGTGCCGATAGGGCTCGAGGTACGCCGGCGGCACCTGGTGCGGTGCGTGGACGGCGTTGAAGGCGAGGTAGAGAAACAGCGGCTTGGACCGGTGGTGCTGCCGAACGATCCGGATCGCCTCGTCGGCCAGCAGGAAGGTACTGTAGCCCTGGTCGTAGCACGCCTGGTCGTCGCGGTGCCAGTCGTGGCCGCCATCGCGCTGGTGCGTGAAGTAGTCGATGGCGCCCTGGTAGTGGCCATACTGGCGATCGAAGCCGCGGCGGGTGGGCAGGTACTCGGGCCGGAAATGCCCCAAGTGCCACTTGCCGCAGATGGCCGTCGCGTACCCCGCTTCCCTCAGCGCTTGGGGCAAGGTGCGTTCCTCCAGGGGCAGGCCGTACTGGGCCCAAGGCCGGACCACCCCCACTTGCAGGCCGTGGCGCATCGGGTAACGGCCCGTCAGCAGTGCCGCCCGGGTGGGCGAGCAGACCGGCTGGACGTAGAACTGCTCTAGCCGGGCCCCCGAAAAGGCGAGCCGGTCGAGATTCGGCGTTTTGATCTCGCCGCCGTGGAAGCCCACGTCGCCCCAGCCGAGGTCATCGGCCAGGATGACCACGATGTGCGGCTTGCCCGTCGGCGCCTCGGCCGGATAGGCATCGTTCGCCGTCCATGCCGCCGCACTTGCCATCGCGAAAGTCCATAGCCACCGCCTGGCGCTCATGGAACCTCTCCTCGATCGTTAGGGTCGAAGACCAGTTCGAACGGTCGGAGGATGTCGCGTCAACGGTCCGGGGTGAAATACTGCTCGAGGATCCGCGCGAGTACGGCTTCGCCCTCGGCGTTGGCGTGCACCGGGTCGCGTTTGAAGAAGGCCAGCGGCTTTTTCGCCCCGCGGAGGTACTGGCCCCAGACGAGTTGCAGATCAAGAAACTCGGCCCCAAACTCGTCGGCCAGGGCCTTCAATTCGGCCGCGTACTTCTCATCCTTCCCGCCGCCGGCACGCTGGCGCCAATCTGCCCCCGAGAGAGGATCGGCAGCGCCGAACGGACCGGTCATCAGGAAGAACTCGCACTTCGAGGCCGCGCGGATCTGCTTAAGGCACTCGCGGATCGACTCGACATCGTGGTTGTGGCTGATGCCGCCCAGGATGACCAGGTCGGGCCGCTGCTGGAGCACATACCGATCGATCTTGCCGGGTTGCTTGTAGAACCAGCAGCCCGTGCTCCCGCGCACGCTGACCACCCGCACGATGCGGCACTTCGGGTAGTGCCGCGCGACCAACTCGTGCCAGCACGACCGGGCGGTGTCGTTGACGATGCTGTCGCCGAGCATCACGATCCGCAGCGTCCCGCCCTCGCGAAGCCGCTTCATCGTCTCGGGCAGTCGCTTCAGGCGGTCGGGGGGCAGTTCGACGTTGACCGGCGGGATCCTCGCGCGGGCAGCCGCCATCTCCTCGGGCTTGCGTTCGTTGTGCTCGAAGATGTAACCGCCGTCCTCCTCGGCCGGCAACGACACCAGAGGACTCGCCAGAACCAAGCCCAAGACCGGCAGGAA
>DYLT01000052.1:3786-20583 GCA_020721945.1 Blastopirellula marina | reverse complement strand
GCGTTGCTTCGCCGCGGCATGGCCGAAGGGGCGCTCGGGCTCTCGACCGGTCTGCCCTATGCCCCGTGCTCCTTCGCCGACGCCGACGAGCTGGTCGGGCTGGCCGAAGCCGCGGCCGCGCACGGCGGCTACTTCGCCCCGCACCTGCGCAGCTACGGGGCCGACATGGAGGCGGCCGTCGACGAGGCCATCGACGTGGCGCGCGCGGCCGGCGCGCCGCTCCACCTGACGCACTTCCAGGCGCCGTTCTCCGTGGGCCGAGGCAAGGCCCCCTTCTACCTCCACCGCATCGGCCGCGCCCGGCGCGACGGCCTCGAGGTCACGCTCGACGCCTATCCGTATTTGGCGGGTTCGACGTTCCTGGCGGGATTGCTGCCGGGCTGGACGCACGAGGGCGGACGCGAGCGGCTCTTGGAACGACTCGCGGATCGCCAGTGCCGGCAGCGCATCCGCCACGAGATGGAAGTGACCGGTTCCGATGGTCTGCACCGCGTGCCGGTCGAATGGGAAACCCTGGTTCTTGCCGGCGTCCGGACCTCGCGCAACGCCGATCTCGTGGGCCGGAGCCTCGCCGAGGCGGCAATCCTGCGCCGGCGCGATCCGTTCGACCTGTTCGTCGATCTGTTGGTCGAAGAGGACCTGGCCGTCTCGTGTCTGGCCTTCCTCGGCAACGAAGAGAACCTCCAGGCGATAATGCGCGACCCGGGGTTCATGGCGGGCAGCGACGGGATCCTCGTCGGCGACCGGCCGCACCCGAGGGCTTGGGGCACCTTCGCCCGATACCTCGCCCGATACGTCCGCGAACTCGGCGTGTGGACGCTCGAAGAGTGCGTGCGCAAGATGACCTCGTTGCCGGCGCGCCGCCTGGGGCTGACCGACCGCGGCGTGCTGCGCCCGGGGGCCATGGCCGACCTGGTGGTCTTCGATCCCCAAACCGTGCAGGACCTGGCGACCTACGAGGAGCCGCGCCGCCACCCAGCCGGCATTCCGTTCGTGGCCGTCAACGGCCGCTTGGTCAAAGACGCGGATCAGCCGACCGGCGCAAGACCGGGACAAGTCATTCGGGGAAGCGGATCTCGAGGATCTCGTACCGCATGAGGCCCATCGGCACGCGGATCTCGGCCACGTCGCCCACCTTCTTGCCGACCAGGCCTTGCGCCAAAGGGCTGGTGACCAGAATCTTCCCGGCGGCGTAGTCCTCTTCGCCCGCCCCCACGAGGGTGAATTCTTCCTGCTCGTCCAGATCGAGGTCCTTGACCACCACCGTGGCCCCGAAGGCCACCTCGTCTTTGGCCCCCTGGGGCGCCTGAACGATCACGGCGCGAGCCAGCTTGTCGCGCAGAACATTGGCTCGCGCGTGCAGCATGGCCAGGCTTTCCCGCGCACCGTGGTACTCGGCGTTCTCGCTGAGATCCCCTTCGGCGCGGGCCCGGGCAACGCGCTCTTCCAACACACGCATCTCGTCATGCTCTAGCCGGTCCAACTCGGCCTTGAGTTTGTCGTACCCGGCACGGGTCATGGGAATGCGTTCCATCGTCGCGTTCGCTCGTCCAGAGAAGGGGGGCTGCCGATTTCACTAGCCCTTCCATAGGCCACGGCTACCAGGGACCTTTAGATTGTATCACATCGCGGTGATCCGGAAAGAGGTCATGGATATGTCGTAACTCCTTATCCTGTTGCGAAGTGCGACTACTCGCCGAAACTACGCCATGTCGGGGGGTGTCGTAATACGTCTTGTAGAATACGGGGAATGGCACACGAAACCACCCTTGATGGGTATTTACGGACCGGACACTCATAGTATGCTGGCGGGATGCTGCGCGGGCTGCACTTCGGGGTTCGCCAGCATCAGGCGGTCCCACTCGATAGGAGGATCCGCAGATGGGAGTCTGCCGATCGCGTTCGAGCCGACGCACTCGTGGCATCGGCCCCAAGGATTCGGGTTCCGATCTACCGAGCATGGGGCAAGCGATCGCGGCCGATGGTGGCGAGTGTGCGTCGGGGGTCTTCGTGGCATCACCGGCTTGGGGTGTTTCGGTCGCCGATACCGACGCGATGCTCCGGGCCATCTGCGATTCGGTCCTGGATGCCGTGGTCGTGGTCGACGCGCGGCGCCGCGTGCGGTACTGGAACGCTGCGGCCGAGCGGATGTTCGGGTATTCGCGCGAGGAGATTCTCGGACGAGATGCCCATCTCGTGCTCGCGCCCCGCCGCTACGACGCGGCCATGGCCCGAGTCTTCAGGCGATTCGCCAAGACGGGAGAAGCCCCGCAGATCGGCAAGACGTTGGAGCTCCAGGCGCGGTGCAAGGATGGGACGGTCTTTCCGATCGAGTTGTCGCTCTCGGCGTTTCGGATGCGCGGGCAGTGGTGTGCGGCGGCGATCATCCGCGATGTGACCGCGCGCAAGCAGGCCGAGCGGCAGTTGCACGAGGACGCCCTAACCCTGAAGGACCGCACGGCCCAATTGACGCGATCGAACCGGCGCCTGGGCCGCGAAATCAAGAAACGCCAAGAAGCCCACGAAGCCTTGCGCCGAGAGCAGCAGCACCTGCGTCGGCTCGTGGAGCTCCACGACCACGAGCGGCGCCTGATCTCGTTCGAAATTCACGATGGACTGGCCCAGGACCTGGCTGGCGCGATCATGTACCTGGCCAGTGCCCGATCGGCATTGGACTTGGGAGACGCGGAGGCGGCGCAGCTCTTCGACCGTGGGTTGACCTTGTTACGGCAAAGCCATGAGGAGGCAAGGCGCTTGATTAGCGGATTGCGCCCGCCGATCCTGGACGATTGCGGGCTGGCCATCGCGCTCGACGAACTGATCGCCAAGTGGCGTGGTCGGGGAGGGCCCGAGATCGAGTTCATCAACCGGCTTGGCGAAGTCCGGCTCTCGCCCCTTCTGGAGCAGACGGTATTCCGGGTCATCCAAGAGGGACTCGCCAATGCCTGCCAGCACAGCGAGAGCCAACGGGTGCGCATCGAACTCCTCCCGTTTTCCCATGGGGGGGCTCGTCTGGTGATCCGCGACTGGGGCAAAGGGTTCGATCCGCGGCATGTGCGCGAAGGCGCCTACGGATTAGAAGGCATCAAGGAACGGATCGGCCTATGGGGCGGAGAGGTCGAGATCCACAGCATGCCCGGGAAAGGGACCCGCATCGTCGCCAAATTGCCGCCCGCCTGAACGGGTACGGCTCTTTGTGGCGTGGTCCGTCCCGCTCGGGCGTCTTCGCCGAACGACCGGGCTACTTGCGCGCGGACCACATGGCCGGATCGGTCGGGAACATCGCCGCGTACGAAATGCCTTGGCGTGGTTCGGCCATCCACGGCCCGACTGTGTCGCGCCATTGCAGGTAGTGGCTGGTCTGTTTGTGGGCCTCCATGCCCGCCCGGTCCCGGTAGACCTCGTAAAGCACGAAGCGGTTCGGATCGTCGGCCTGCTGGAGCACGTCGAACCGCAAATTGCCCGGCTCCTGGATGGTCCCCTGGGCATTCTCCAGGGTCGCCCGAAGGAACTCGTCGCGGTGCTCGGGCTTGACGTGGACATGAACGAAGACGACGTGCATGGGGCGGTCTCCTGGGAAAAAACAAGAACGGTTCGTCTGCACGGTGACAGGCTCAGTCGGGGCGCAAGGCACGGCGGATCACCTCGCGGTCGAAATAGTTGATCGCCATGCCCGCGTCAACGACGATCCGCTGGGCATTGATTCCGCTGGCGCGTGGGCTGAGGAGGAAGGCCGCGACGTGGGCGACCTCTTCGGTGCGCAGGGCCTCTTTGCGGGGAATGACCTGCTCGGCGTAAAGGTAGGCATCGACATAGCCCGGAATGCCCGCCGAGGCCGACGTCTTCAGCAACCCCGGCGCGACGGCGTTGAACCGCACGCGGGAGAAGCGGCTGAACGACTTGGCGAGAAAGACCACGGTCGAGTTCAGCGCCGCCTTGATCGGCGCCATGTATCCGTAATTCTCTGCCGCCATGTCCGTCGTCGAAATCGAGATCGTCACGACCGAGGCGTCCGCATCGAACAGGTCGGCAAAGGCCCGCGCCACGGCAACCAGCGAGTAGCACGAAACGTCGGTGGCCCGGAGAAACGCCGATTTCGGCGTGTGGTGGAACGGCTGGTTCCCCTCGGAATACTCGGCGAACGCGATCGAGTGGACCAGTCCATGGATGCGGGGGTGCTGGGCGGCGATCGCGTCGCGCAGCCGGACGATCTCGTCCTCGTGCTCCACGTCGCAGGTGTAGACCTCCGCGCCGCCGAGCAGTGGACGCACGTGCGTTCGGATTCCCTCGTTCTGGACGACATAGACGCACGTGGCCCCAGCCTCGCCGGCAACACGCCCCACGTGGTACGCCACGCTCTTGCGGTTGGCGACGCCGAAAATCAAGATCGTCTTGCCGGTGAGCTGGAGGTAGTCCATCGGGCCGTCGGAAATCTCGAAGGGACAGGTGGGGAATCTCGGGGAAGGTCGAATGCCGAACGTGCAATGGCGAAGGAACCGCTCCTGCGTCATTCCCTCGTTCTTCGGCTTTCGACTTGCGTCATTCGATCTGCCGCCGCGGCGGTACACGCAAACTCGAAACGTACCGCGACCTGGCCTTGAACCGTCACCTTGGCCTTGAGGAAAAAGGCATCGGCAAGACGTTCGACCAGATCGACCTCCATGCGGATCGTATCGCCCGGCTGGACCATCCGCTTGAACCGCACATCGTTCATGCGCGTGGCCACGGGCAGGCGGCCGGGCACGGCGGCCAGGTGCGCCGCCAGGAGGATCGCCCCGGCCTGCATCGCCGCCTCGCAAAGCAACACGCCCGGCACCACAGGGTGGCCTGGATAGTGCCCGGCGAAAAACTCCTCCTCGCCCGTGAACGTCTTCGTGCAGACGATCCGTTGGTCGCTCTGCGCTTCGATCTGGTCGACCAAGAGGAACGGCTCGCGGTGGGGGATGGCCTGAAGGATCGCCTGGCGGCTCATCGTACCACCTCGGCGCCCCAACCGTCGCACTCGACCCCATGTTCCTGGGCGAGACGCTGGTTGGCCAGCGACTCGTCGAAGATCTCCGCCAGCTCCAGCCGCATCCGTTTGACCATCATCAGTTGGTCGGGCTCGGAGGCGCTTTTCGCGGGCCGCTCGTACCCCCGCGCGCGCAAGGCCGCTTCGACTTCCTTCAAAGCGGCCGGGTCGCCCTCGAAAAAGAACTCCAACGCGTGCTCCTTCTCCGGATCCGACCCGGCCTCCAGCAGGTTGCTGACGACCTGCTCGTCGGCCATCCAGAGCCAATCCTCGGCGGTCGGACGAACGCAATCGTCGAAGAACTCCCAGCCCTCGTGTTCCGTCATCACAATGCGGTCATCGCGCTGCCCGTCGATCCACGCCTGAGCGACCGGCCGAAAGGCCTCGGGATCGTCGAGCTGGTACACCAATTCGCGCAGGCTGGCGTGCGTCAGCCGGCCCACCAGTCGGCATACCACCCCAGCGGCACTCAACGCGCCGCAAAGATCGTCTTCCATGGCCCAAAGCCGCTCCGCCTCTGGATTGTCGGGCCCCCCGGCAGCGTTGGGCTCGCGGATCGGTATGATTACCCGGGCGCAGTGCCTAAGCGTGTCGGTGAGGTCTTCTCGGGCGGCCTCGTCGTCGAACGAGATGAACCAGGGCCCTTCTTCGGTGTTGACCAGATAGGTACCCCAGGCGTCAAACACCACGCGCGTTCGTTTCGGGGACATGGCATCTCCTTGCTGGGGTTCCATGACACGCCTGGCTTGCTCCCACACCTACCCGAAGCGCCAGCGAGGGTCTCCCGCTCCTACGCCAGCAAGTCCTTCGCTTTCGTGCCGGTGAGGCGAACGCGCTGCGAATCGACGGGCAGGCTTCGCCCCTTAGCATACGCGCCGTCAGGGGGGCAAGGCAACGGCTCTTTGCCAAAGAACGTCTCGGTGCGAAAGGCGGCGCCCGATCACCAGGGGGCGACTTGAAATGGCCCTTGCGTCCATCGCCCGAAATGCTTACCTTGCGTGCCAAGGATTCTGTCGAGCGGCCCGGCGCGCCCCAAGGGGGCAGTCCGAGGTGCGTGGACTCCGCCGCGAGTAGGGGGACAGTCGCCGGGAACGGTTACGGATGAGGAGACCGACGCCCTATGCTGGTGACCGAAAGGGAACGACTCCGCGAGGAACTGGTGGGCCTGGCTGACCGGTTCGGCCGTCAACGGAGCGCCTTGTTGTCCATTCTCCAAGAAGTGCAGCGGCGGCACTTCCGGATTTCAGAATACTGCATGCAGGTCATTGCCGACCTGTTGGACATCCACCCGGTAGAGGTCTACAGCGTCGTCTCGTTCTACCGCTTTCTGGACGAAGGGCAACACGGCGAGTTCGTCATCCGGTTGTGCCGGACCATCACGTGCGACATGGCGGGCAAGGACCATGTGGCCCGACAGTTGGAAAACGACCTGGGCATCCGCTTCGGCGAGACCACTCCCGACGGCAAGTTCTCGCTCCATTGGGCCAACTGCCTGGGCATGTGCGACCAGGGGCCCGCCTTGCTGGTCAACGACCGGATCTACACGCGGATCACGCCCGAGAAGGTGCACGGCATCCTCGAACAGTGTCGGCAGGTCTTCGGGATGCACGCCATGGACTACGGCAAGGAGCACCGCCGATGATCCCGCCGCAAGCGGTCTCGGGCAGCAATCTGACCTTTTCGACCATCGAGCCGGGCATTGGGCTCCAGGCGGCGCTGGCCAAATCGCCCGGCGAGGTGCTCGAGATCATCAAGCGGTCGGGCCTGCGCGGACGCGGCGGGGCGGGGTTTCCCACGAGCATCAAATGGAACCTCGCCGCCTCGACGGCCGCCGAAGCGAAGTACGTGATCTGCAATGCCGACGAAGGTGAGCCCGGTACCTTCAAGGATCGCGTGATCCTCGCCGACTACGCCGACCTGGTCTTCGAGGGGATGACGATCGGCGCCCTGGTCATCGGCGCCAGACACGGCATTGTCTACCTTCGAGCCGAGTACGCCTATCTCCGCCCGCACCTCGAAGCGGTGCTCCAGCGGCGGCGCGAGGCAGGGCGGTTGGGCCAACGCGTCGGCGGCCGCGAGGGGTTCGATTTCGATATCGAAGTCCGCATGGGCGCGGGGGCCTATGTCTGTGGCGAAGAAACGGCCCTGATCGAATCGCTCGAAGGCCACCGCGGCGAGCCCCGCAACCGCCCCCCCTTCCCCATCGACACCGGCTACCTCGGTCGGCCGACCATCGTCAACAATGTCGAGACCTTCGCTTGGGTGGTGGCGATCCTGGCCTGGGGGGCCGAGTGGTTCCGCAGCCACGGCACGAACAAATCGACCGGCTACAAGCTGTTCAGCGTCTCGGGCGACTGTGCGCGGCCGGGCGTGTACGAGTTTCCCATGGGCATTACCGTGGCCGAGTTGCTCCGCCAGGTCGGCGGCGAGGGCGCGAAGGCGGTCCAGGTGGGGGGGGCCTCGGGCCAATGCGTTCCAGCCAGCCACTTCGACCGCACGATCGCCTACGAAGACATCCCCACCGGCGGCTCGATCATCGTCTTCGGTCCCCAACGCGACATGCTCGACGTGGCCGAGAACTTCCTCGAGTTTTTCGTCGACGAGTCGTGCGGCCAGTGTACGCCCTGCCGCGAGGGCGTGCCCAAACTGCTCGAGGGGGTGCGCCTCCTGCGTAACGGCAAGTGCTCGATGGCCTACCTGAACCAGCTTTGTTCCCTGGGCGAGACGCTCCAACTGGCCTCGAAGTGCGGACTGGGCCAGGCAGCGCCGAATGCGTTTCTGTCGATCGTTAACCATTTCCGCGATGAAATCCTGGGAAGGACGTAAAGGTCCAACGCCCACCGCTTCCTTCCAATCCCCGATCCCGGACCCCTTCTCCTCCTCCCCCCCCGCGAGACTCCCGATGCGCGACGACCTCTCGATGCCGGCCGTTTCGGACCGGGCCCCGAAAAGCCAGACCCTGCGGACCGTCGAGGCCATTGCGTACGCCAAGGCGATCGGCAAACAGATCGACGTCTCGATCGACGGCAACCCCATTACCGTGCCCTTGGGCACCACGATTCTCGAGGCGGCCCAGAAGCTCGGGATTCGCATCCCCACGCTGTGCTATCACGAGGATCTGTGCTTGGCCGGGGTGTGCCGGGTATGCGTGGTGGAGGTCCAGGGGCAACGCACGCTTCAGGCCGCCTGTAGCTACCCGATCACCATGCCGATCAAGGTCCGAACCCACACGGCGGCGGTGCGGCGTGCCCGGCGGCACGTCATCGACCTGTTGCTGAGCACCCATTACGGCGAGTGCTACACCTGCGGCCGGAACAACAACTGCGAGCTTCAGTCGCTGGCGATGGAGTACGGCGTCGATTTCTACCGGTTCGGCCATCCGACGGCGCCCCGGGAGGCCATCGACCGGTCGAGCCACTCGGTGGTCCGTGACAACAACAAGTGCGTGCTCTGCCGCCGCTGCGTGCGCACGTGCATCGACCTGCAAGAGGTCGGCGTGCTGGAGGTCATTCACCGGGGCGACCGCAGCCGCGTCTCGACGTTCATGGGGAAACCCCAATCCGACGTCATCTGCATCAACTGCGGCCAGTGCATCAACCGGTGTCCCACCGGGGCGCTTCGAGCCAACGACCTGACCGACGAAGTGTGGGCCGCCATCGACGACCCGAAAAAGCACGTCGTGATCCAGACCGCGCCGAGCCCTCGGGCCGCCATCGGCGAGTGCTTCGACGTGGCGCCCGGCACGGCGCTGACGTTCGAGTTGAACACCGCCTTGCGCCGTTGCGGGTTCGACAAGGTCTTCGACACGAACTTCGCGGCCGATCTGACCATCCTCGAAGAGGGCACCGAGCTTCTGATGCGCCTCAAGCGGGCCTTGGTCGACGGCGACCCCGCGGCCAGGCTGCCCCAGTTCACCAGTTGCTCGCCGGGGTGGATCAAGTACATCGAGCACTTCTATCCCGAGTACCTGCCGCACGTCTCGACGGCCAAGAGCCCGCAGCAAATGTTCGGAACCCTGCTGAAGACATGGTACGCCGAACTGGGCGGACTCGATCCGGCCGACATCGTGACCGTCGCCCTGATGCCGTGCTCGGCCAAGAAGTTCGAGTGCAATCGGCCCGAGATGTGCCAGAGCGGCTACAAGGACGTCGATTACGGCCTGACCACCCGGGAACTGGCCAAGATGATCCGCGAGGCAGGCATCGACCTCCCGCGCATGCCCAAGACCGACTTCGACGACCCCTTTGGCACGGCCACCGGATCCGGCGTGATCTTCGGTGCCACCGGCGGCGTCATGGAGGCGGCGATCCGCACGGTGCTCGAAATCGTCACCGGCAAGAAAGTCGAGAACTTCTTCGACCACGCCGAGGTCTTGCCCGTGCGCGGCTTCGAGGGCGTGCGCTATGCCGAGTTGACCATCCCCGAGGTGGGACCCGTGCCGGACCTCCTCAAGCACGTGGCCGACCACTGGGACTGGCTCAAGGGCGTGACGTTGAAAGTCGGGGTGTGCCACGGTACCGCGAATGCCAAGCGGGTTATGGAGAACATCAAGGCCGGCGGCCCCTTCAGCCAGTGCCACTTCATCGAGTTCATGGCCTGCCCCGGCGGATGCCTCGGCGGCGGTGGCCAGCCGATCCCCACCAGTCCCACGATCCGCGCGGCGCGGGCCAACGCCATTTACGCCGAGGACCGCTCGTACCGCGTGCGCAAGTCGCACGAGAACCCGGCCATCGTGGCGGTCTACGAGCGGTTCCTTACCGACGGCCCCTGCGGCGCGAAGAGCCATCGCCTGCTCCATACGCACTACACGCCGCGCGGAAAATACATCGTCTGACAACGCCGCGGGCCACCGCCCCAGGTGCCCGCGCCATTGCTTCCGGAGGTTGTTGCGGCGCGTTCACCGTCGATGGGCCTGGCCGATTGCCCGCCGCAGGGCGTCTTCTGCCCGCGGGACCGCCACAAGGTGGATGTGATTGGAACGTCTACGAACGCCGATTGCCACGCTGCGTGACGTGGTGCGAAAGACCCAGAACAGCCAATCTCGCCAATCTCGCTGTGCGCCGCATCGGACGCATCTTCCTCAGTATCTCCATATCGGCTTGTCTCCCCGAATCAAAGGCCCGATCAAAAACTGCGCTTGCCCGAAACGGCGATTCCGGACAGAATGCCAACCTTTACACGGACTATGGTCGGCGTCGTGCGCCCGCAACGGACGAACCGGGGTCTTCCCGCAACCCTGGCCGGGAACCCGTCCGGGTAGCATGTCGTGCGCGGCGCGATGTCGGTCCGCACGGTGACAGGGAGGTTGCCCGAAGCCCTCTTCTCGTCGCCACCCCGCAGGAGGCGGAGGTATGGTCGCGATTTCGACCCTGACGGTGGGCTTGGTGCTATCGGCTGGCGGTGAGACGGTCTTGCTGGATTTCTACAGCGAGACGTGCGAACCATGCCGGCGCATGGCGCCAGCCATTGAGCAACTCGCAAGACGCGGATATCCCATCCGCAAGGTGAACGTCTCGCGCGATCCGGGCGCTGCCGCACGTTTTCGGGTGGTGGGCGTGCCGTGTTTTGTCATGCTGGTCGATGGGCGCGAGGTCGCGCGCGAGGTCGGCATCCAGAGCCCGGCGAGACTCGAACAGATGCTGGCCTTGGCCCGCCGGTCGCCCGGCGGCTCGGAGCCGCCGATCCAACTCGCGTCAGGGCCCGGTCGGGCCGAAGCGGTCCGTATTCCCGCGGTGCGGAGCGTCCCAGCCTTCGGTGACCTGGGCTGGCCGAGTTCGGCCACTGCCCAGGGTCAGCCGCCCCGAAGCCCACCGGGATGGCGCATGGTCAGCCCCGATTGGGCACCCGAGGCCGAACCGCGCGGAATTGCCGAGGCCGATCTGATTGCCGCCACCGTGCGCCTGCGGGTCGATCGCCAGGGCGACCAGTCGTGTGGATCGGGCACCATCATCGATGCGCGCAACGGCGAAGCGCTGATCTTGACCTGTGGGCATCTCTTCCGCGACTCGCAGGGCCGAGGGCGCATCGAGGTCGATGTGTTCGGGCCGACTCCGCAAGAACGCCTCCCCGGCACGCTGGTCCATTTCGATGCCGACCGCGACGTGGGCCTGGTGAGCATCCGGCCACCGCAACCGGTGAAGGCGGCCCGCGTCGCGCCGGCGGGCTACAAGGTCGCCAAAGGGGCCAAGGTGCTCAGCGTGGGCTGCGACGGCGGGCACCCCCCCAACGTGCTTCCCGGGGTCGTGACCGCGCTGGACCGGTTCTTGGGGGCGCCGAACCTGACGGCTTCGGGATTGCCCGTCGAGGGACGAAGCGGAGGCGGTTTGTTCACCTCCGACGGCTTGGTGATCGGCGTGTGCAACGCGGCTTTGCCGGAGGAACGCGAGGGGTTTTACGCCGCGCTGGGGTCGATTCACGCGGTGATCGACACGGCGAATCTTTCGTTTGTGTATCGCCCCGAGGTCGAACGTCCTGGGCCGTCGGGCCCGATGGTGGCCGTCAACCCGCCCGCCATGCCCCGGCATATGCCGCCACCGGAGGAAATCGTCCAGCCGACCGACATGACGCGAGATCTCCCGGCATCTGGGCGCGAGGCGGTGCCATCGGGCGCCAACCCGAAGGGCTCGCTCACCCCGGAGGAACGTGCCGCGCTGGAGGAGATCGAGCGGCGCAAAGCCGCGGGAGCGGAGGTCATCTGCGTGATCCGGCCACGCGACAATCCGCAAGCCCGAAGTGAAATCATCGTACTCGATCGCGCCTCGCCCGAGTTCCTGCGCAGCCTGACCGGTCGCGATCGCGCGACGCGCCGGGCTCCCGAGACCGCGGCTTCCTCCTTACCACCACCCCCGGGGGTGGTCAGCGTGCGCAATGCCGTGGCATCGTCGGAACCGAGGACCGAAGCCCCCGAGTGGAAGCCCCGATGGCTACAGCCGGGCTACCAGGGTGAGTGAGGGCAACGTCCTCCTTACGTGGTAGATTTCCACGCTCACCGCGTGGTTTTTTCCGTGGCGCACTGCCCGCCCACGAGCAGCTCGCAAGCCCAGTGGGGGATACTGATTACCCCATTGGCTACCCGCCGTCTGGTGTGACGTAGGATTTGGTAGTCTCGCGGACCGCCTGCGGCTGGCCATGGGTCTATTGCTTTGGATGTTCGTGTTCGGGCTGGTGAACCTCTCGATGGGGTTCGCGCTGGCCTTCTATTTCGGGTACGGGCCGCCCACCCTGCGCGATGCCTGGTGGGCCCTGGGCGATTCGCCACGGCGGCCCCGCCTGGCAGGGGTCGCGGTCGTCGAATCGGAGACTACGCCCGCGGAACTCACGCCGAGCCAACTGGCGGACATGCTCGACGAGGGCCCAGAAGACCATCTGCGTGTCGAACCCTTTGCGGAGCCCTACGACGACGACGTGGCCGAATTGCTCTCGCCGTCGATCCCCGAGGCGTGGGATCTCAACGAGAAGTTCGTCGAGACCTCCATCCTGAAGTTGAACATCGCGATGATGCGGAGCGGGGCCCGGGCCACCGAGATCGACACGCGGCTTCGCGCGGCCAAGGGGCGGTTGGACGCGGGGACGATTCAGCGGTGTCTCGACGAGTTGATGACCGACTGCGAAATCTACCTTAGCGAGCAGCGCGACGCCGCCGAGCAGCTTCACAACCGGATCGGCGAGCTGGGAGAGCTGGCTGCCTTGGGCGAAGAGATCGAAATGGCCAACCTCGAGCAGGCGGCCCAGATCGAGACCACGCTGAGCAACCTGCGGCACATGGATTTCCAGAGCGATCTCGAAGCGGCGGGGGCACGGTTGCTCACCGAAATCCACTGCCTTCGCACGGCCCGGCACCGGCTCCGCGACAGCCAGGAGGTCGCGTTCCTGACCATCGCCCGCTACGAGAACCGCCTCGACAAGATCGAACCCCAGTTGTTCAACGACACCTTGACGAATCTTCGCAACCGCATCGGCCTCGAGTCGTTGCTTTACGAATGGTGGCGGCAGGGGCGGCACCAGTCGCGGTCGATGAGTGCCGCGCTGTTCGATCTGGATCGTTTCGGTTCGGTGAACGAGCAGTACGGGTCGCTGGTGGGCGACCGCGTCCTCGTCCAGGCGTCGCAGATCCTCAAGGCCACGATCGCCGAAGCCGATCTGGCCGCGCGGTACGCCGGCCAGCGGTTCTTTCTGATGACGCTCGATGTCGGCCCGAGGGCCGCCACCAAGACGGTCGAACTGGTGCGCCAGTCGATCGGGCGGACCAGCTTTCGGCATGGCGAGGCGGTTTTCCAGATAACCCTTTGCGCCGCGTTGACCGAGGTCACCCCTGACGACACGCCCGAGACGGTCTTCCATCGCCTCGAGCAGACGCTCCAGCAAGCGAAGCAGAGCGGGCCGAACCGGTCGTTCTTCCACAACGGGAGGGCGGCCGAACCGATCGAAGCGCCGAACCTCGGTGCCGAATTCCGGGAGATCGACGTCTGATGTTCAACGAGATCGACGTATTCCATCGCGGCGTGGCCCTTCAGGAAAGCGCCGACTACGACCAGGCGATCAACGCCTTCAGCCAGGCGATTCGCTTGAACCCCAAGTACGCCGAGGCCTATTACAGCCGGGGCAACGTGTACGAGTTACAAGGGCAGCACGACCTGGCCATCGCCGACTACAACCGCGTCCTCCAGTTCAGCCCCAAGGAGCCCGCGGCGTACTACAACCGCGGCTCGGCCTACGCCAAGAAGGGCGACCGCAACCAGGCAATCGCCGATTTCACCGAGGCGATCCGGCTCGACCCGGACTACGCCAAGGCCTATTTCAACCGCGGGCAGGCGTATTTCAAGATGGGGCGGCTCGAGGAGGCGCTGGCCGACTATTCCGAGGCGATCCGCCTGACGCCCGGCGACGCGGACGCCTACGTCTCGCGCGGACTGGTCCACGCGGTCCGGCGCGATGACGATGCCGCCATCGCCGATTACGATGCCGCCATCGCGCTTCAGCCCGAACATGCCAAAGCCCACGGCAACCGGGGCAACGCCTGCGAGAACCGGGGCGATTTCCAGGGCGCCATCGACGAGTACACCCGCGTCCTCGAAATCAACCCCAAGGACGCCAAGGCCTACGCCAACCGGGCCATTGCGTACTTCCGCCTCGAGAAAATCCCGGAGGCGATCGCCGACTACACCGAGGCCATTCGCCTGAATCCCAAGAACGGCAAGGCGTATTGCAGCCGCGGCATTGCCTACGCGAAGATCCGCGAGACCGAGAAGTCGCTTGCCGACTACGACGAGGCCATCCGGCTGGAGCCGAAGAACGTCGAGGCCTATGTGTGCCGGGGGGTCGCCCGGGCCGCGCTCGGCCGGCGTGACGAGGCCCTGGCCGACTTCGACGAAGCCATTCGCCTGAAGCCCGACTTGCCCAAGGTCTGGTACCATCGCGCCATGGTCTGCGCGCAGATGGGCGCGATCGAACGCGCGATCGCCGACCTGACGGAGTTCCTCCGGCTGTCGCCTGGCGATGCCTACGCGTATTGCCACCGGGGCATCGCGCACACACGCCTGACACGCTTCGAGGCCGCGCTGGCCGATTACAGCGAGGCCATACGCCTGCTGCCCGAATACCCCAGTGCCTACTACAACCGGGGAGTGCTACACATGATTCTCAACCAGCCCGACCGCGCCGTCGCCGACCTGACCGAGTCGATCCGCCTCAATCCCACGTTCGCCAAGGCGTTCCTCAACCGCGCGGTCGCCTACGATCGGATGGGCGATCGCGCCAAGGCCGCCGCCGATCGCGCCAAAGCCAAGGAACTCGACGCCGCGCGATGACCACGGGGTACGGGATCGGGCACGGCGGGTGCTTCCGCGGTTGACACGTGGGGCGACCGCCGACAGAATGAGGCGGCTTTTGGCACCGCCCATGCCGCGACCGTGGACCTTCCAACTGCCGACGCGAATCGAGTTCGGACGGGGCGTTTTCCGTCGCCTCGGCACGCTCGCCCGTACGGCCGCACCGCGTTGCTGGTGGGCTATCGCGACGCGGCCGGCTTGGAGCCGCGCTACCAGCGCGCGGCGGAAGCGCTTGCGCGTGCGGGCCTGAGCGCGACGCGGCTTGCCATGGCCGAACCGGAGCCGTCCGTGGCCTCGCTCGTCGCGGCGGCGCGCCAAGCTGCCGAGGCGAGGGCCGATCTGGTGATTGGCCTCGGCGGGGGGAGCGCGCTGGATCTGGCCAAGGGAATCGCCGCCTGCCTCCAGCCGCACGCGCCGGTCGTCGAGTCCCTCGTCGCAAGGCAGCCGCCGCCCCCGGTCGCTGACGCGCTTCCGATCGTCGCCGTGCCGACGACCGCAGGCACGGGAAGCGAGGTGACCCGTGTGGCCGTGTTTTCCGCCCAGGGCGAGTTGCCTCGGAAGATCCCGATCCAAGGGCCCGCGCTCTCGCCACGCATCGCGCTGGTCGATCCGGACCTGGCTGCCGGAACTCCGCCGGGCCTTACGGCCGCCAGCGGGGCCGACGCGCTAGGGCACGCGATCGAGGCGTTCCTCAGCCGCCAGGCGAACCCGCTGACATCGCTTTTGGCAGCGCGCGCCGTGGCCCTGGTCGTCGAGCACCTCCCCCGCGCCGTCCAGACCCCCGACGATCCGGAGCCCCGCGACGCCTTGGCCCTGGCCGCGACGCTGGCGGGAGCTGCGTTCGACGGGGCCGGCGTCACGGTGGGCCATGCCCTGGCCCATGGCCTCGGCGCCGTGCTCGGCGTACCCCATGCCACGGCCGTGGCGGTAAGCATCCCGCGGACTCTCCGGTACAACGCGGCAACGTGCGTCGACCAGTACGCCGCGCTGGCCGAGGCGTGCCGACTGCCCGGCCACTCCCCGGGAGAGAAGGCCGAACGGTTCGTCGAGACGGTCGGCGACTTGCTTTGCGGGGTCGGCCTGCCAGAACGCCTGCGGTTGCCCGCCGACGCGCCCCTTGACCTCCTCGACCGCCTCGTGCGAAGCGCGACCGAGAGCACCCCGATCGGCCTGACCCTCAACCCGCGCAAAGTCGATGCCGCGTCGCTCGGGGCACTGTTCGCCGAGTGCGTTTTCCCCTAGGACCGTGGCGCGGTCGTACCCGGTTTTCGGGCGGCCCGGCAGACGATCCACGCCTCTTTGTCGCGGAACATCCGGCAGGGTTCCATGAGGTTCTCCGGCAGCGGCAGGCCGTGGAGCGGGTCAAGCCGGTCGCTCGAAACGGGGAAACGGGGGGCCGCGACCTGACGCCGAGAGGGTTCGTGCCCGGTCACTTCGTCTTCGCGTACTCGGCGAACGCCTCGGCGACCTTGCCTTCCTTCTCGTCGCCCTTGTGGAACAAGAACCGGTAGCGCAGGCGGATCGACTTGCCCGCCTCGAGCGTGAACGTGCCGTCGCCTTTGCCGCCGGTGAAGTCCTTCACGCCGAACGGGTTGGCGGCGAACAGCCCGTAGGTCCGCACGTGCCAGTAGGTGGGAAAGCGGAAGCTCTCTGGGTGGTTGAGCACGGCGATGCCCACGGTCTGGCCATCGACTGGGCCGTGGTAATCGACCCAGGCCGCCCGCTTGCCCCAGGCGGCCGCGTCGGTCAGTCCTTCGCTATTGACGATCTTGCCACCTCGCTTCGCGTCGACCTTCATCGTCTCGGCAACGCGAAGGCCCATGGTCCCCTCCTTGGTGTCGCCGAACTTGACCGGGCCGTTCGAGGCCAGGAGCGTGATGTCGAAGTCGATCCAGCGGGTCGAGCCCCCGACGCCAAAGGTGAGCGTCCGGCGGTCCTCGCAGATCTTCGTGCCGTCGG
>DYLT01000052.1:294-3770 GCA_020721945.1 Blastopirellula marina | reverse complement strand
GGGCCCGAGCCAGTCGTTTTCGGCGACGATGACCGCCTCGGGCCCGCTGACGATCTTGGCGAACCTGCGATGGGCGATCGTGCCGTGCTTGCCCATCTCGTCCCAGAAGCTCACGCCGTTGACGCTTCCGTGGGTAAACCAGAACGACCGCTGGTGGATGTGGTCTTTTCTCTCGTTGGGGGCTTCGCCCATCGGATACGCCCGGGTCATCGGCTTGCCGGTCGGGCCGAGGATCGGCCAGAGGATCGGCTTGGCGCCGCTTCGGATCAAATACTCGGCAAACGGCAGGCCGTTGATCTTGACGATGACGTTTTGGCCAGACTTCTCGGCGGTAACCTCGGCGGAGGCAAACGACGCGGCAACGAGGAACCCGACGGCAACCAGCATCAACAGGAGGCTTCGCATGGCAACGGCTCCGGGGGTTTGGAGGACTTGGCAAACGCCGCCCATCATACGTAGTCCACGCCGCAGAGGCAACGTCCCGCGCTCGATCGACTCGAAACGGCAACCGCGGACACGCCGGGGTAACCATTCACGAGGACTGCCTGAATCTTCGCGGCGAAGTCCGCGCCAAGAAGCCTGTCCCCGGCCCGCAAACGGTTACCGGGCCGGGAACTGGCCTTTCTGGCAAACTGCGGTTGAGCCTTGTGAAAACGGCCTTGGCTACGTGCGCCCGGCCGTGGCCTGTGCCAAGAGCGAGATCGACTCGCGCATGGCCTGCGTGTGGTCCACCGTGAGCCACATCGCCAAGCCGAGAAAGCCCGTATGCCCCGTGGCGGCGATGGCGCGGAAAACGTTCAGGTAGTGGATCTCGCCCGTGCCCGGCTGGTGGCGGCTGGGTACGTCGGCCACGTGGAAATGCGCGATCTTCTCGATGACATCGTGGAGGAGCTGCCCGGTTTCCCGATCCACGCAGACGGCAAACCGCTTGCGTCCCTCCTTGGTCGCGGTGGTCCGCCAGACCTGATTCCCGCCGATAACGGGAGAAGACCCTCCGTGGCCGACAACAAACCGGCGCCATGGAAGGCCAGCGCGATGAGCAGTCCGGTTCTCATGGGGGGGCCTCCTTCGCGCCCCACGAAGGCCCAGCGAACCGACCCAAGCGGCGGAAGACGACGCGCAAGGAGCCGGCCCATTCCGTGGTCAAGCATCGGAACCCGACGGTCACCCGCAAACAGGATCTCACGGATCCGCAGCGCCACGACCTGCGGAAGATGCTCGAGTACCGGCTAGCGCCGAGGACGTTGCGGACGTTCGTCGAAGGGGACCCCCGACGCAATCGTCGCGGCATCGGGAACGCGACGGCTTCAGGCCCATCGCCGACGGCGCTGTCGGCTGAGGTTCGGGTGCTGGATGCGGTCGGCCCGGGGGAAACTCTACCAGATCTGCCTCTAGAGAAGGGTTTAGCGCGGACCGATCTGCCTATCGGAAGCGGCCGACGGCAACGATTCGACCCAAGAGCTTGTCGCAAGTGCTTTGCCAGTCGAACCGACAGACCCGATGACCACTGTTGTCCGCAGGTCTGAACCAGGGTGGCTGATGGGACTCGAACCCACAACACCCAGATCCACAGTCTGGTACTCTAACCAATTGAGCTACAGCCACCGTCGGGTGCCAGGTGCCCTGCGCGAGGACCCTTGCGTGGGCATCCTTTTTGAGGCGTGCGCCGGCCCTGTTGAGACAGGTCCAACGCAAGCACGTCGAAGGCACCAGCAAAAAAAGTATCCCGCGCCAGCCGCGGACCGTCAACCACTTGACGCTCCGCGCTAGGACCAGCAGCCAAGGGCGTGGCAGGCGGCCACCGGGGGCTTACGCCGTGAAGCTTCAGTGGCGTGGGTGCCGAGCAGTCATCCTACGGCTGACTACGGCTGACGCTTCCAGGGCCCCTTGTACAGAGGGGAATGCAGTCCCTTTTCAATCGGTCTCCGCCTAACTATACTGGCACACGCAGGGTTCCCCTGTCTTTGGAATCGGTGTACGCCAGGCCCCGGCCGCGACACTCTTGTTCTGGACAACAGTTGTTGCTCATCAGCCCCGGGGTGCTGGCCGACCGTTTGGGGGACACGTCATGACGCCCACGCTTGAGCAGTTTGCCGCCGCGGGGGTGGCTAGCGGGTTGATGACGGCCGAGGAGTTGGCCGAGTTCCCGGAGCGGTTTGGGCCAGAGGGGCGGCCGCGTTCGGCCGAGGAACTGGGCAAGCGGTTGGTGAGCGCGGGTCGGCTGACCGCGTTTCAGGCAGGCTGTATCTGGCGGGGCAAGACCAAGGGGTTGGTGCTGGGCGAGTATGTGGTGCTGGACAAGCTCGGCCACGGGGGGATGGGGATGGTCATGAAGGCCCGCCACCGGCGCATGGACCGGTTGGTGGCCTTGAAAACCCTGCCGCCGCAGTCGATGCGGGACCCAGAGGCGGTGCAGCGGTTTTACCGGGAGGTGAAGGCGGCGGCCCGGCTGGTACATCCGAATATTGTGACGGCCTACGACGCGGGGGAGCACGAGGGGATTCACTACCTGGTGATGGAATATGTCGAGGGGCAGGACCTGGCCACGCTGGTCAAACAGCACGGTCCGTTGCCGGTAGCGCAGGCGTTGGATTGCATGCTTCAGGTGGCCCGTGGGCTGGCCTATGCGCACAGCCAGGGGGTGATCCATCGCGACATCAAGCCGGGCAATCTGCTGGTGGACCGGCAAGGGGTGGTGAAGATTTTGGACATGGGCCTGGCCCGCTTGGTGGTTTCTCCGGGGCGGCATGCGGAGACCGAGGAGCAGCTCACAGCCAGCGGCCAGGTGATGGGCACGTGCGACTACATGGCGCCGGAGCAGGCGGTCAGCACGCACCGGGTGGACCATCGGGCGGACATTTATTCGCTGGGGTGCACGTTGTATCGGTTGTTGACGGGGGAGCCGCCGTACACGGGGCAGACGTTGATGGACGTGTTGGTGGCGCATCGGGAGGCGCCGATCCCTGGGCTGCGAGCCAAGCGGCCGGACGTGTCGGAGGAGTTGGACGGGGTGTTTCGGCGCATGGTGGCCAAGCGGCCGGAGCATCGGTACGGGACGATGGAGGAGGTGGTGGGGGCGTTGGAGGGTTGTTTGGGGTATGTGCGGGCGGGTGTGGGCGGAGGGGAGGATTCGCTCAGTGAGGGGGAATTATCGATCAATGCCTGGTTGGAGCGGATACTGGCGCCCGGGGGTGGCCAGAGCGCCGAGGGGGGCGTCGGCTCTGGGGCCGAGACGCTGGCGCACGGGCCGGACCATCGGACGCCGACGCTGGTGGGGGGGCCTGGCCCGCAGCCGCCCATGGCCTCGGAGCAGGCAGGGGCGGCAGGCCAGGAGCTGTTTGGGCTGGAAAGGCTCTGGCAGCGTTTGGGGGTTCGCCCGGGTCGGAGGCCGGTGCTGGTGGCAGCGGTGGGGCTTGCGGCGGTAGTGTTGGTGGCCCTGGCGGTGGTGCTGCTGGGGAACGGGGGGGGGCCGCAGG
>DYLT01000052.1:0-280 GCA_020721945.1 Blastopirellula marina | reverse complement strand
GGAAGCCGCGCCGGCCGGCCGGACGCCGGCCGGGTTGGCCGAAGGGCCACGCAAAGCCCCGCGGAAGCCGGTTGCGGCCAAACCCGATTGGAAGCCGGCCTTGGAGACGGTCGATCGGCAGGCCAAGGCCTTGGTGGCCGAGCAGCAGTATGGACAGGCGTTGGCGTTATACCGGCCGCTGTTGGAGGAGTATCGGGATTTGGACTTGTTGGACCGGGTGAAGTTGGCCACCGCGCAGGTGGAGGCCGAGGCGTCGGCCGCGGCCAGCCAGGCGTTGGCC
>DYLT01000051.1 GCA_020721945.1 Blastopirellula marina | reverse complement strand
TGCCCGCCACGCCAGTTGATCGTTGGTCTCAATCTGCCGCCCGATGGCGTCGAGCCGTTCCTCCTCGCCCCGGAAATGGGCATCGCGGCCGGCGTCGATCGCATCGTACTGTCTGGGAACCTCGCTCTTGGCGGGCGACGAGGCAGCATCCGATCCCCATGCGGCACCTGTCGCCACGATCGCTGCCAACCACACCGCGACCAACGCCTTGCCAGTCATGGCCACGCTCCTCATCGAAGATTCGGCCGCCCCTCATGCAAGCCTACTCCCGCATGGCCAGGCAGACAAGCAAGGCGATGACCAGCAAGGCGACATCGTCGGGCGTACCCTGCGGGCTTCGCCACGGGGCATGGCGACGGCGATCGAAAAAACTCGAAGACGGCAAGGTTTCTCCTGACCGGAACCGGAAGAGACGAGGCCCAACCGCGCAACCCTTCCCTGGTGGGGGTGGTTTTGAAATTCCTGACACGACTGGGCGAATATATTGACCGCCCCGGGCGCCCGTGCCATAATCACGGCGGTTCGACCCGTAAGGCGCCGAGGGGGACGTTTCCGCGGTTCCGGTTTCCTTTTCCATTCTGTTGGGGAGAGCGGCCATAAAACGACGGTGCTACGAACGGGGGTTCACCCTTGTGGAGCTGCTGGTGGTGATTGCCATCATCGGCATTCTCATCGCGCTGCTGTTGCCCGCGGTCCAAGCCGCGCGCGAGGCAGCTCGCCGGTCGCAGTGTGCCAACAACCTCAAACAAATCGGGTTGGCCCTGCACAACTATCACGACACGTACAAGACGTTGCCGCCGGGTGGCATGGGGATGCCGAACTGGACCTGGGGCCTCTCGTGGATGCCACGCGTGATGCCCTACACCGAGCAGTCGGCGGGCTATCAGAAGATGTCCTGGGTCGGCGACCATCCCGGCTGGACGTACAACGGCGGCGCCACATGGACCGGCCCGATCAACGGCGCTGCCTGGAAGAACGTCCGGCTGAGCGTGCTGCTTTGCCCCTCGTCGCCCCTGGAACCCATGCGGGCCAGGGGTGGATCATCACCCGCCCGCAGTATACAGGCATCTCGGGAGCCACCGACGGGAACGGCTTTACGAACAATGCCAACCGCCAACGCCAATGCTGCAATTGCTCCAACTCGGTGATTGCCCAGGGACTGATCTCCTCCGGCGGCGTGCTGACCGCCGTGAACCCCAGTTCGGGCCGAGGGTTGGTAGGTTTCCACCAGATCACCGACGGCACCAGCAACACCCTGATGGTCAGCGAGTGCTCGAACTTCATCTACAACGCCACCTACACCAAGAGAGACCAGACGGTCAACACGGTCCACGGATTCCTGATGGGGACGTCCTGGCCGCGCGCCGTCGAAGAACAGGGCGGCAACTGGTCCCGGCTGTTCAACTGCACCACCATCCGTTATCCTCCGAACTCGGTGGGAACGGCCTACCCGGGCTGCGGCGCCAACGACGGCCAGAACAACGGCATCTACTCGGCCCATCCGGGCGGGGTGCAGGGGTTGTTCGGCGATGGCAACGTGAGGTTCATCAGCGACACGATCGACATGTATAATCTCCGGCTGCTGGCGACCCGCGACGACGGGAAGCCCGTGCAGATGCCGTGACGTCGCTTCTACCGGCTGGATGGTCCAAGGAGGTTTCGCCCATGCGTGGTTCCACAACTCGGATCGGGAGATGCCTGGCCATCGCGGCCATCGTCCCTTGCCTCGTGGCGCTTTGGGGCTGTAGCGGCGGCGGTCCGCAAAAGCTGGCGACCGGCGCCGTCAAGGGAAAGGGTGACCTACAAGGGCAACGCGCCTCCGGCGGGCTCGAAAATCCTGTTCATGCACCAGGAGAAATCGTTCCCCGCAACGGCCGACATCGGGGCCGACGGCAGCTACACGCTCTTGTTCAATGGGAAGCCGGCCATTCCCGTCGGCACGTACAAGGTCTCGGTCACGCCCCCGCCCGCGAAGGACGCCGGTCCGCCCCCGAATCCCTCGAACCCCGAGGCCTACAAGAAGTACATGATGGGCGAGGCCAAGGCTCCCGCAGCCGATCCGTCCACCGCGTTTCCCAAGAAGTACCAATCGGGCGAAACGAGTGGTTTGACCTGCACGGTGGTCGAGAACCAGGAGACCACCTTCGACGTGGAAATGAAGGACTGATCGGCAACGGGTGGCTCGCGGCCTGGAATCCACGGCCCGCCGCGTTGCACGCCCTCAGGCGAGCGGAACGGCGGGTCATCGATCATCGCCCGCCGGGGCATTGCGCATGACCTTGCTTTTCGGCTTCGAGCTGCTCAGCCCGGCAATGCTCGGTTGGCTGGTCGCCGCGGGGGCGCCCATTCTCATCCACTTGTGGAGCCGGCAACGGCACCGCGAGATGCCCTGGGCCGCGATGGAGTATCTGCTCCGCGCGCTTCAGGCCAGCCGGCGGCGGCTCCGGTTCCAAGCGTGGCTATTGCTGGCCCTGCGCACCTTGATCATCGTCCTGGTGGTGGTGGCTGCCGCCGATCCGCTTCTGGAAAACGCCGTGTTCGTTTCCGCGCGCGGCCAGCGCACGCACCGCGTGCTCGTGCTCGATGCGTCGTTTTCCATGGCCTACCGCGCGGGCAAGAAGACCCGCTTCGACCGGGCCAAGGAGATTGCCGCCCAGATTGTCGACGAAAGTTCGCAGGGCGACGGATTTACTCTGGTGCTGATGGGTGAACCGCCCCGCGTGGTCGTGGGCACCCCCGCCTTGGACCCGCGCGATTTCCGCAAGGAACTCGAACCCTTGGAAGTCCTGCACGGCCGCGCCAACCTTCCCCTGACCCTGGCCGCGATCGAGCAGACATTGGCCACGGCGCGTCGCGACGTCCCCCGCTTGACACGCGAGGAAGTGTACTTTCTGACCGACCTGGGGCGCGTGGGTTGGAGTCTCGAGGGGCTCGATCCGGCGGGGCTCGACGAGTTCCGCAAACGGAGCCAACGCCTGGCGGACGCGGCCCGGCTGGTCGTGATCGACCTGGGCCAACCCGGCGCGGAGAATATGGCCGTCGCCGACCTGCGACTGGCCGAGCCCGTCGCCGTGGTCCAAGAGCCGATCGACATCGAGGCCGAAGTGAGGTACTACGGTGGCTCGAGCGAATCGTCGGGCGAGGCCGCCGACGAAAAGGGGGGGGAGGCCGGTGACCTCCGCCGCCGCGCCGGGCAGGGATTGCCCGTGGAACTCGTCATCGACGGGCGCCGCGTCGACCAGACCACCGTGAACCTTCAGCCGGGCGGCAAGGCATCGGTCGCGTTCCCCTGGCGGTTCGACGCGCCAGGGGATCACCTCGTCGAGGTCCGAATCCCAGGCGACGGTCTCGACGTGGACAACCACCGGTGGCTGGCCGTACCGGTCAAGGAGCGGATCCGCGTCCTGTGCGTCGACGGCCGGCCTTCGGCCGATCGGTACCGCAGCGGTACGGGCTATCTGTCGGCAGCGCTCCAGCCTGCGCAAACCTCCGGCGGGCTCGTGCGAGTCGAGGTCGTGCCGGAAAGCCAACTCCGCGAGACGCCGCTTGGCCCGTACGACTGCGTGTTCGTGGCCGATGTGCCCCGCTTCACCTCGGCCGAGGCCCGAACCCTCGAATCCTTCGTGCGCGGCGGGGGCAGCGTGGTGTTCTTCCTCGGGCCGCAGGTCGAGGCGGCCAATTACAACCGCGAGCTGGGCGGGCAGACGCCCGGCGGCGTCCGCCTGCTGCCCGCGTGGTTGGGCAGCGTGGTCGACCGCGACCCCCAGAAGGCGCGGCTCGACCCGCGGGAATACCGCCATCCGATCGTCCGCCCGTTCGAGGGCCACGAGGCGGCGGGGCTGTTGACGACCCCGGTGTTCAGGCATTTCAAGCTGGCCGTGCCCCCGGACGTTGCGGCCCAGCTCGTGCTGGCCACGGCCGAGGGCGATCCGCTCGTCGTCGAAGGGTCGGTCCAGCGCGGCCGGGTCGTTCTGGTGGCCGCCGCGATCGACGATCCTACCTGGAGCGCGCTGCCGCTGTGGCCGAGTTTCGTGCCCCTGGTGCACGAGATCCTACGCTACGCGATCGCCCGGCAGATCGACGAACGGAACGTCCTGGTGGGCGAGCCGCTCTTGGGGACGGTTCCTCGATCCGCCGAGGCGCCACCGCTGACCATGGCCGCGCCCGGCGGGCGCGCGGAGGAGGTTCGCCCCCGCGCCGAAGCCGACGCTTATGCCTGGACGTTCCCCGAAACCTGGCAAAGCGGCCCGTACACGGCGCAGTTCGGCCCCCCGGTTTCGCAAAGCGAGTTGTACACGGCCAACGTGGACTCGCGGGAGCCGTCGGAGAGCGATCTGGAGACCATCACCGCAGAACAGTTGTCCAAGGACCTCTGGCCGGACGTGCCGCTGGTTCACCAGACGACGTTTCAGAACCTCGACCAGCCCGCGGCAGGCCCGGTCTCCCCGCAGAGCCGGCTGGCCCGAGGCCTGCTGTACACGGCGCTGGGACTGTTGGTGATCGAGACGTGGGTCGCCTGGCGGGCCGGGCACCATGGCGAGGCGGCGTCGACGTCCCGGTCGGCGGGCCGCCGCGCCGCGTGACAGGTCCGGCCGCCGCCGATCGTCGATCGAACGTCCCTGTGGTACGATACCACCATGCCCCATCCTCTTCCCAACTGGCTCGAACGACTGTTCGGCATCGAGTCGGCCGGCGGAGAGGGTACGGCCTGGGCGATCGAGCACTCATGGGGGTGGCCCCCCTGGGTGACGTTGTTGTTTGCGCTAGCGGCCACGATCTGGGTCGTGCGTCTGTACCTGCGCGAAGGCCGGCAGACATCCACCGGGTACCGGTTGTTTCTGGCGGCACTCCGGTTGGGGTCCGTGGCCTTGGTGCTCTTGATGCTCGCCCAGATTGTCTTGTCGCTCAAGCGCACCGGGTTGCCCTACGTGGCCATGGTGGTCGACGATTCACGGAGCATGAGCCTCGTCGATCGGTACGACGAGCCGGCCGCCTCGCAGATCGGGCGGCGCGTCGGCGCTGCCGGGTTGGCGCCGGCAAGCCGCTGGAACCTCGCGCGCACCTTACTGGCGGAGCGCGACGCGGCCATGCTCCGCGGCATCCAGGAGAACCACCGCCTCCGGGTGTACTTCCTGGCCGGCAAGCGGCTCAGCGAATCCTCGACGGCCAGCGAGGTGCTCGAAGCGATCGGTGCGGCCGAGCCCGTCGGCGACACCACGAGGCTGGGCGCCGCCGTGCGCGCCGTGCTCGACGATCTGCGCGGCATGCCGCCCGCCGCCATCGTGCTCTTGACCGACGGAATCAACACGGAGGGCCCCACGCTGATCGATGGCGCGTCGCACGCGCGCCGCCGGGGAGTACCGCTGTACCTGGTGGGCCTCGGCGACGACCGGCCCGTACGCGACCTCCAGCTTACGGGCCTGTTGGTCGACCAGACGGTCTTCGTCGACGACCTGGTGTACTTCGAGGCTCAGCTTTCGGCCACCGGCTACGAGGGGAAAACGGTCCGGGTCGTACTCCGCGAGCAAGGCAAATCCCCGATCCTGGCCGAGCAACCGATCACGCTCGAAGCCGGCCGCACCGTGCAGCCAGTGCGGCTGGCTTGGCGGCCGAAGCAGGAAGGCGAGTTTCGGTACGTGGTCGAGGTAGAACCGCTCAAAGGCGAGCTGCAAACCGACAACAACCGCCAAGAGCGGACCGTCCGCGTGCGCAAGGAGAAGATCCACGTCCTGTTGGTGTACGCCGAGCCGAGTTTCGAGTTCCGCTATCTCGAGAACATGCTGGGCCGCGACGAGTCGATCGACCTGAAGACCGTCCTCCAGAACGCCGACCTGGACCATGCCTCGCAAAGCCGAACGGCCTTGCGGAGCTTTCCCGTGCAACGCGACGAGTTGTTTCGGTACGACGTGGTGATTCTCGGGGACGCCCAGCCGGCGGCGCCGGGCGACGTCGGCTCCACGGGGTTGACCCCGGCCATGATCGAGAGCCTGGTCGAGTTCGTGCAGGCGCCGGACAAGGGAGGGACGCTCGTGTGCATCGCGGGTCCGCAGTATATGCCCCTGGCCTTTCGCGAGACCCCGCTGGCACGGCTTCTGCCGGTCGACGTGAGCACGGCTCGCGCCCCCGACTCGGCTCGCCCCCTGACGGAGGCGTTCCGGGTACAGCCGACGGAACTCGGTTTGGCCAGCCCGGGCTTCCAAATCGGCGAGATTCCGGCGGATAGCGCCGCGACGTGGAAGAAGCTTCCCCCGTTGTACTGGTTCCTCGAGGCTTCGGACGTCAAACCCGGTGCCCGGATCCTGGCGGAGCATCCCACCAGGCAGGGGCACGACGGGCGCCCGCTTCCGCTCATCCTGATGCAGTACGTGGGGGCGGGCAAGGTCTTGTTTCACGCCACCGACGAGACATGGCGATGGCGCTTCCGGGTGGGTGACACGTACTTCGCGCGCTATTGGGTTCAGACGATCCGCTATCTGGCCCGATCGAAGCTCGATGCCCAGGGTCGGGCCGCCACCCTCTCTACCCAGCGCCGCGAGTACCGGTTCGGCGAACCCGTTCGGTTGACCGTCCGCTTTGCCGACGAGCGTGCCTCGCCGGAGGCGGACGACGGCGTGACGGTGCTCTTGGAACATCAGGGAGGGAAGATCGACCGCGTGACGCTCCGCCGCAATGCCCTGCGCCGCGGGACGTTCGAGGCCGTGCTGGCAGGCCCCGCGGTCGGGTCCTACCACGCGTCGATGGTCTTGCCGAACCTCGACGGGCCCCCGCCCGCCACGGATTTCACCGTGGCGGCTCCGCCCGGCGAGTTCGCGCGGATCGAGGCCGACACGCGCACCATGCAGCACGCGGCAGAACTGAGCCGAGGTCGCTACTACACGTTCGCTACGGCCGACCGGCTGGTCGAGGACCTTCCCGAGGGCCACGCAGTGCCCGTCGAGACCCTGCCGCCTGAGCCCCTGTGGAACACCTGGCCCGTGCTCCTTTCGGTCCTGGCCTTGCTGGTGACCGAGTGGATCTTGCGCAAGCTGGGCGGAATGGCGTAGCCCGTAGGATGGGTGCTACGCACCCAGCCCGTAGGGTGGGTGCTTCGCACCCACGCGCACTGGGCGGGAAGCGCGCACGCCACGAGGCGGAGCGACCATGCCGGTTCGCGTGGGTGCTCCGCATCGCTGCTGCAAACATCATGGGGCGCGGGCACCCGCGCGCTTCTGCTTGGCTTCCAAGAGAATACGATGGACCGACACGTAAACCCCCGGTTGCGGCACGACGGGGTATGGCCGGCGAATTGACGGTCGGCAACAAACACGCGCGGGCCTTGGTAGCGACTTCGCAGCTCGGGCAGCAGATGATCCCCGGGAGTGCAGGCGGTCATCGCCGGCACCTTGCAGGCCGATTCGGTCGGCGTGACAATAAACGCCGACCTTTTTCGCAACCTCGGAGTCGATGGACGCGGCAAGTGCTGGCGCGGCGAGGTGCATCATGAAGACCAACGCAGCTCGCGCACTCGACAGACTCGGCATCGCTTACGAGGTCCGCGAGTACGAAGTGGACCCCGAGGATCTCGGGGCGGAGAAGGTTGCTTCGGGCATTGGCATGCCCCTGGCCCAAGTATTCAAGACCCTTGTGGCCAGGGGCGACCGCAGCGGGGTGCTGTTGGCCGTCGTGGCAGGCGTCGACGAGTTGGACCTGAAGGCCCTCGCTCGGCTCTCCGGCGACCGCCGCGTGGAACTCGTGCCTCTGAAGGAGGTTCAACCCCTGACCGGTTACCTCCGCGGTGGGGTAACTGCGCTGGCGTGCAAAAAGGGATACCCGGTCTACGCCGACGCGCAGATCGAGCGGTACGATCGCATCGCGGTGTCGGCGGGCGTGCGGGGTGCGCAGCTCGTCGTTGCGCCTGCCGATTATCTTCGGGCCACGCGGGCCAAGGTCGGCCCGATCTCCCGGCCAAAAGACGGTCGTTGACAAACCCGGCAAGATCGGTCGAGTCGACGAATCCGGGTTTTTCGTCAAAAGCCATTCAGGCCAGCGCGTCGAAGGTAGCGGATAGGGGCGGGTCGTGCCCGCGCGATCGTTGCGGGCGAGCCCGTTTTCCCATGGAAGGACCCCCACGAGCGGGTGCCACGATGCGCATCTTACGACGACACGCTCCGAGGACCGTCGCAACCGTGTGGCTCTTGACAGGTTCGTTCGTTCTGTTGGCCGGTTGTACGCGGGAGAAGTACTATCGTCAGGCCAACCAAGAGGTCGAGTGCATTGTCCAGCAGAAATCGAACGACCCGCGCTGGGCCCTGCCGGGCTTTACCATCGACATGGATCCCCGCAGCCGGTACTACGATCCGTGCGACCAGGTCCGGCCACCCCTGCCGCCGGACGATCCCGCGTCGCACCGCTACATGGAGTGCGTCGACGGCATGAAGGGCTGGCCCCATTGGGACCGCAACGGTTTTCGCTCGACCTTGGAGAATCCCCAGTGGCGGCAGCGGCTGGGAGAGTATGTCGAGCTGACGCCCGAGGGCGACGTGCATCTGACCTTGCCGGCCGCGGTCACGATGGCCTATGTGAACTCGCCGAGCTACCAACAGCAATTGGAGACGATCTACCTGTCGGCGCTCGACGTGAGCACCGAGCGATTCCGGTTCGACGTGCAATTCTTCGGTGGAAACACGACGGCCTGGGAGCACCGCGGACGGCTCGCCCGCAGTAGCACTCTCGGCGCCTTGTCGCCCCCGTCGCCTGGGGCCCAATCGTCCACCACGTTATCGACCACGACCGACTTCCAACTCGAGCGCCGGTTCGCCACGGCGGGCGAGTTGCTGGTGGGGTTTGCCAACTCGTTCGTCTGGCAGTTCGCCGGGCCGGATCAGGACGCCACGCTGTCGATTCTCAATTTCAATCTGGTCCAGCCGCTGTTGCGCGGGGCGGGGCGCGATGTCGCCTTGGAGCAGCTCACCATCGCCGAGCGCGGGCTGCTGGCCAACCTCCGCGCGTTCCAACGCTACCGGCAGGGCTTGTACACCCAGGTGGCCATCGGCGAACTGGGGGTCAGCGGACCTCAGCGCCGTGGTGGCTTCTTCGGCGGCACCGGATTGACGGGCTTTACCGGCACCGGCGGAGGCGGGTTCGGTGGCGTCGGCGAGGCCACCGGCTTCGGGCGCACCGGCTTCACCGGCGGCGGAGGAGGCGGGGGCGGGGGCGGCGTGACCGGCTTCGTCGGTGGCGGCGCGGGCCAGGTCGGCGGGTTCATCGGCCTGCTCCAACAATACCAGCAAATCCTGAACACCCGCGAAAGCCTCAACGCCCAGCTCCGTACCCTTCGGCTTCTCGAAGCCTACCTCGACGCCGGCACCATCGACCTCACCCAGGTCGACCAGTTCCGCCAGAGCATCGAGTCGGAGCGGGCCAGCCTCCTCCAGGCCCAAAACTCCTTGGAGAGCAGCCTCGACTCGTTCAAGACGGGTACCCTGGGGGTCGCGCCCGACCTGCCTGTCCGGCTCAACACCGAGATGATCCGCCGGTTCCAGTTCATCGACCCCCACATGAGCGGGCTTCAGAACCGGCTTTCCGACTTCCTCGAGGACTTCGGCCGGTTGCCTCGCACGCCCGAGGTCGCCACGATCGAGCAGGCCTTCGGACGGCTCGCAGCCCTCGTGAAGGCAGCCGCGGACCAATTCGCCGAGGTCGAGGCCGATCTCGACGCGCTGGCCAAACACAGCGCCCAACGGGTCCGCCTGATGGAAACCGCCGACGCCCAGAACTACGTCAAGGAAATGAAGCGATTGGGCGAGAGCTTCGAGGCGCTGAAGAAGCGATTCGCGCCCTTGGAGGAACGCGCTGCAGCGCTGCGTGCTCAGCTCGGGCCCGAGACGCGGCAGAAGACCGCCGACCAACTGGTCGAAATGGTCACGGGATTCGCCACCATCGTCGACGAGCTGTCGCTGGTCCAGGCCCGGGCGCGCCTCGAGGTCGTCACCATGGCGCCGGTGCGGCTCGATTCAAAGAAGGCCCTGCGAATCGCCCGGGCCAACCGTCTCGACTGGATGAACAACCGGGCCTCGCTGGTCGACACCTGGAGGCTGATCCAGTTCAACGCCGATGCGCTCCAGTCGGTCCTCAACGTCAACCTCAGCGGCGACCTGGCGACGGTGGGCGACAATCCGCTGAACTTCCGCTCGCCGGCCGGGTCGTTGCGGGCCAGCGTACAATTCGATGGTCCCTTCACCCGGCTTCTGGAGCGGAACAACTTCCGCCAGGTGCTGATCGACTACCAGCAGTCCCGGCGGCAATTGATCCAGTTCGAGGACTCGATCCATCAGACGCTTCGCGCGCGGCTCCGCACGCTGGAACAGTTGCGCGTGAACCTCGAGATCCAACGGCGCGCGGTGATCATCGCGATCCGCCGCGTGGACCAGACCCGCGACGTGCTCAACGAGCCGCCCCCGCCGCCCCAACCCGGCCAGCCTGCGGCACAGCTTGGTCCGACCGCGGCGCTGAACCTCTTGACGGCCCTGTCGGACCTGCGAAGTTCGCAGAACAACTTCATGAGCGTGTGGTTGAACTACTACGCCACGCGCATGCAGTTGGAACGCGACCTGGGGATCATGGAACTCGATGATCGAGGGCTTTGGATCGAGGAACCGTGGGAAGATCTCGAGGAGGTCGGCGCCGACGAGGCCCCGATTCCGCCGCCGGTGCCCCAGGACCTCCTTCGCAAACTCGATCCCGAGGGGCCTCGGGTCGGCGACCCCGAGGGGCTCGCCCCGCCGCCGTCGCCGAAGGCGTGAAGGGGAAAGGCCCGTTCTTCGGCCCGCAAGGGGCCGGAAAACAAGCCCGTCCCCAGCCCGTGAACAGTTCCCTGGTTGGCCGGTTGACTCCGCCTGCCGCGTGAGCGAACATATCCGTGGCCCGCGCCGACCGACGCGGGGGAGGAGGTGGAGCGTGACGCAAAGGGTGCGACGTTTTGGGCGACGGCGGTTCTTGGGATGCATGACCGCGGGCGTGGCGGCGGCGCCGTATGTGCTCACGTCGACGGCCTTGGGTGGCCAGGGGCGTCCCCCGGCCAGCGAGCGGATTACGGTGGGTTTCCTGGGCGTGGGGGGGCACGGGATCCATCGGAACCTGGGGATGTTCCTCCAGCAGCCCGATGCCCAGCCCGTCGCGCTGTGCGACGCGGACCGGCGCCAGTTGCCCATCGCGCTTCGCATGGTCCAGCAGAAGCTCGGCAGCGGTTACACCTGCCAGATGACGCACGACTGGCGCGAGGTCGTCGCCCGGCCGGACGTCGACGCGGTGATGATCTCCACGCCCGACCACTGGCACGTGCCCATGTCGGTGGCGGCGATTCGCGCGGGCAAGGACGTCATCTGCGAGAAGCCGACCGTCACCGTGGCCGAGGGCCGCTTGCTGGCCGACACGGTCAAGCGATACGGCGCGGTGTTCCAACTTTCGACCGAAGACCGCAGCCTGGCCGTGTATCACCGCATGGCCGAGCTGGTGCGCAACCAGCGCATCGGCAAGCTCCGGCGTATCGTGGTCGGGCTTCCGACCGGCCCCAGCCACGCGGCCGACCCCACGCCCCAGCCGCCGCCTCGGGAACTCGATTACGAGATGTGGCTTGGCCCAGCCCCCTGGGCCCCGTACTGCCCGGCGCGCCTGCCGTTCAACTGGCGCTGGGTGAGCGATTACTCGGGCGGAATGCTGACCGACTGGGGGGCGCACTTGTTCGATACGGCCCAATGGGGCAACGACACCGAGCGCACCGGTCCGATCGAGGTGTCGGGCACGGGCAAACGCCCGGAAAAAGGTCTCTACGACACCTTCTACGAGTTCCACCTTACCTACAAGTACGCCAACGGCGTCGAGATGGAGGTCCACAGCGGCGGCGTGCGCCTGCGCTTCGAAGGGACCGACGGCTGGATCGAGAACGTGGGCTGGATCGGACCGCTCGAGGCCAGCTCGCCGGAGATCCTCCGCTCGGTCATCGGTCCGGGGGAGGTCCACTTGTTCACCTGCCCCGGGGGCGAACACCGCAACTTCCTCGACTGCGTGAAGACCCGCCGCGACCCCTACTTCCCCGCCGAGATCGGCCACCGCTGTTGCTCGTTGGCGCACCTGGGCAACATGGCGCTGGAGCTGGACCGCAAGCTCCGCTGGGATCCGCGGGCCGAACGCTTCCCCGACGACCCGGAGGCCAACCGCCTCGTGTCGCGGGCCATGCGCGCGCCGTGGACCCTGTGATCCGCGCGGGCGTCTGCCCTTTCGCTTTTACGGCCGGAACTGTTGGCACCAGAAGACCGTGCCGTTCGCGGTGCGGTAAGCCGCCACGCCGAGACGCCGATGATGGGGGTTGAGGATGTTGGCCCGGTGCCCCAACGAACTCATCCACGAACGCATGGCCTCTTCGCCCGACGGCTGCCCCATCGCTATGTTTTCGGCAACCGGCTGCCGGGTGTGCTGAAGGCTGTGGTGAAGCGTCATCCACGTGCAATGGGCCCGCGCCGACTGCATCAGCTCGGGGTCGATCTCCAAAGCCGCCAAACCGAACCGCGCCCGTTCGGCGTTCGTTCGATCGACGAGGTCGCGCTCGACGGGAATCAAATCTAAGCCCTCGGTGGCGGACGGCTGAGATGCCTGAGATGTCTGCGCAGTCTGGGATAACTGTAGCAGTGCCTGAGTATCGCCAGCGGTGCTAGCCGCGACCGTGGGCTCGGCAACCAGGATCGCCAACCATGCGCAGAGCGAGAGCGGGTCGGTCATAAGCGCCTCGGTTTCCTTGGCCTGAAAGGGGGTGTCGACCGTCTCGTCCAAAACGGCCAGACGATGGTCGCACCCTAGGGCATTTGGGCTTAAGGCGGGGTCGCGCAGGACCCAACGTGGCCAACCCGCGCCATACTTGGTGCGCCGTGCGGCGGTCTGGGCATCCTGCGGAGACTTTGCGGGCAGGTGACCACTAGGATAACCGGATCGCGATCCATTGCAAGGGTCTGCGACCACGAAATCGCCTAACCCTTTGCCACCCTGAGGGTTCCAGATCACCGAGCGAGGGGATCCCTCAGGCGTAGCGGGCCATGATCCAGTCCACCAGGCCAGGCGCCCAAGCGTTCAGACGGCATAGCACCTTGCCCCAGAAGAACGGTATCACCTCGTGGCTGCCTCGGCGCATGGCGCGGACCACCGCGCGGGCCACGTACTCTGGAGTGACCGCGCCGTGTTCGGGCCAGCGTGGTTGGCTGGTGCGCTCGAGCACCCGGTCGAAGAACTCGGTCTGGGTCGTGCCGGGACTGACCACCAGCACGTCGATCGGGTGAGCCGCCAGCTCCGCCCGCAGCGATTCGCTGAATCCCTGCACCGCGAACTTGCTGGCGCAGTACTCGCTGCTATGGGGCACGCCGCGATGCCCAAGGATCGAACTGACATTGACCACCATCGGAGTGCGGCCCTGCCTCAGCGCGGGCAGGGCCAGTCGCGTCATCTCGACCAGCGCGAAGAAGTTGACCTCCATGATCCGCCGAAGCCGGCTGGCGTCGGCGTCCTCGAAACGGCCCATCGCGCCCACGCCCGCATTGTTGACCAAAATGTCGAGCCCCCCGAGCCGGGCCCGAGCCGCATCGACCACGGCTTGACGCACGGCCGCGTCGGTGATGTCGCCGGGCACGGCCTCGACGCGCCCCCCCAGCGCGCCAATCTCGTCGGCCAACGTGCCGAGCCGATCCGCACGCCGCGCGGTGACGACCAGGTCGGCGCCTTGCCGAGCCAGCTCGCGTGCCAGGGCCCACCCGATGCCGCTCGAGGCCCCCGTGACAATCGCTCGGCTTCCGCGGATGTCGCGCCTGGGCATGGGGTGTCAAGGGTCCAAGCTCGCCTTCGTCGCCTACTGCACCGTGCCCCGCACTTTAGCAACCTCGACCACGGGCGTCAACCAACTCGTCGCGCGCCTTGGGGGAATTGCCGCGGAATGCGAATGGGCGTTTACACCAGGCCCAGGCCGGCCTCTTGGAGCACTTCGCCGCGAATCGAAATGGTCACGTGGTCCAGGGGCACCTCGACGCCCGAGCGCCTCCGCGCGGCCTCGGCGACCCGCACCAGGCCCGTGCAGCACGGCACCTCCATGTGGAGCACCGTGACGCGCCGGATCCCCGACTGGCGGAAGATCTCGGCGAGTTTCTCGACGTAGAAGGGCGCGTCGTCGAGTTTGGGACAGCCGATGAGCACGGGCCGACCTCGCAGGAATTGCCGGTGAAAGCCAGCCAACGCGAACGGCACGCAATCGGCCACCAAGAGCAGATCGGCGTCGCGCAAGAACGGTGCGCCCGGCGGCACGAGCCGCAGTTGAATGGGCCAGTGCCCCAAGGCCGAGGCTTCGCCCTCGCCCGGCTTGGCCGTCTCGGCGGCGCTCGGCTGGGCCGCGGCGCCTTGGGATGACGGCCTATCGATCGCGAACATCCGCACGGCCGAACCGGGACAGGCGTGTTGCGCCGCCGGCCGGGCAGGCGCGTGTGGGCGGCGTTCCACGTGCCGCCGGGTGGCCTCCTCGTCAAAGGCCACGGCGTCGCGCTCGATCACGTGGAGGGCCCCCCGGGGACACTCGCCCAGGCAAGCCCCCAGCCCGTCGCAGTACACGTCGGAGACCAGCCGGGCCTTGCCATCGCGGATTTCGAGAGCCCCTTCGGCGCAGGCCATGACGCACTGCCCGCAGCCATCGCATTTCGCCTGGTCGATCTCGATGATGTTGCGCCGGGTCATGCTTCGTCCCTCATCTTCTTGGTTGTGTCTTGAAGGCCCCTACCTGGCCCGGCCGCGAAAACGGTGCAACAACGCCATGATCGGGTGGCGCCAGAGCATGCGCGGCCCGGCGTATCGCATGACGGCCTTGATGCGGTCCCGCATCGCGGGTTTGTAGCAGTGGATCGGGCATTGGGCGCAGGCGGGCTTCTCCTCGCCAAAGCGGCAGCAGTCCAGGCGACGAAGGGCGTAATCGAGCAACTCCTGGCACTGGGGGCAGACCGCGTCTGGACGCCCGTGATGCCCGCGGCAATAAATCTCGATCATCGCCCGGACCGTCCGTTGCTCCAACGCAATCCGAGGCCCGTGGTTCGTCGAATCGCGGTTCATGACGCTCTTCTCCTACTGACCTGCATGGCGCCTCGATCCAATTCTCGCACGCGCAAGGCGCGGTGTCCTTGATTCAGGTCAAGACGTTGCGGCCTCGCTGCCGGGCGCAAGAGGGCGGACCGGGCGACCGCGAACGGCAAACCGACCGCGCTACTCGGGGGTAGCCGTCAACCTGCCCGTCGAAGACCAGGGTTCGAGGTACCGGCGCAGGAGGTGGGCGTAGCGCGCGGCATTGGCACTGGGCCAGTAGGTCCGGCAGGGCGGTGCAAGTCGCTCGACGAACGAGGCGAGGTCCACCATGCCCCTCATCGGATGGATAGGCGGAGGACCCGGTCGAGTGGGCTCGTACAGGACTTGGGATGGGGCAGACTCGACCAGGGCGCGAGCGATCAAAGCCGCGCCCAAGGCGCTGACCGCGGGCTGGGTGACACAGGCCACGGGCTGGCCGGTCACGTCGGCCAGGATTTGCGGGGTGATACGGCTGGCCGCCGCGCCGCCACAGAGCACGAGGCGACGCACCGACAAGCCCGCGTCTGCAAAGAGGTTCAGGTGTCGGGCGAGTTCGCAGGCCAATCCCTCGACCACGGCACGGACCAGGTGGTTTGCGGTGTGCGCGAGCGAGATTCCAGCGACTCGCCCGCCACCGGCCAAGTCTTGCCCGGCTTCGGCGCTGGCACTCAACAGAGGCCAGAAGCACAGCCCGTCGCTGCCGGGGGGGATGGCAGCCATTACGTCGTCGACGTCGTGGGGTGCAAGGCCAGACCGGCCTGTGAGCCTGAGCACCCAATCGAGCGCCGCGCCTCCGTTGGTCATGGGAAGCATCTGGCCGAAAAGTCCCTCGACCGGATGCCGGCAGACGAAGGTCCTCCGGGCGACGGGATCGGCCAGTCGGCCCAGGTTGGCCAAGAGCACCCAGGCCGTGCCCGTGCCCAGGTACACGTCCCCGTCGCGCACCGCCCCCGCCCCGAGTGTGCCGGCGTATTGGTCGTGGATGGCGGGAGACACCGGGATTCCTGCCACGAGGCCGGTCTGATGGGATGCCCAAGGGGTCAACCGCCCGGCGGGGGTCGTGGCGGGCAAGAGGTCGGGCAACTGGTCTTCGCGCAGGCCGAGGCGGGCGAGCACATCGGGGTCGGCGCGATCGAGCCAAGGGTTATAGAGCATCGCGATCGACAGGGAAGTGGCGTCGTGGGCGCGGCGCCCGGCGAGCCGCCCGACGATCGTATCGCCGACCCAGCCGAGCCGTGCCGCGCGGGCCACGACCTCGGGCGACGACGACCGCATGCGCAGGACCTGGCCGGGCGTCATGGTGCAGGGCGTCCGGCCCAGGTGACGCACGAAAAACTCCTCGCCCAGTTCCTCGGTGAGCCGTCGGTCGAAAGCGCGTCCGCGCCCGTCGAGCCAACTGAGGACCGGACCGACGGGCCGATCGCGGGCATCGAGCCATTGCATGGCCGCCCCTTGGCTGGAAACGCCCACGGCCTGGACTTCCGCTGGATCGACGACCGCCAGCGCCTGCCGAATGGCCTGGCAGGCCGCTTGCCAGATGGCGTCGAGGTCTTGCTCGACGCCGCCGTCGGGCGTGGCGACCCGGTCGACCGGCGCAGCGCCTTCGGCCGCGACGCGCCCCGCCGCGTCGACGACCAGTGCCTTGACGTTGGTCGTGCCGAGGTCCAACCCCAAGTACATCGGTCACACCTCGCAAAAGTCGGCATCGAGCCAGTGCGCCGTTGCGCGGAGGCGCGGCAGGGCGTCGCCGAAGCAGACCGCATGGTGGTGCGGCCCGCCCGCCTTCGCGTACGCCGAGAGCCACGCGCGCACGTCGCGATCGACCGCGAGCTTGAAGTGGGGGACGCCGAGCGAGACGAGCGGCCCGAAGTCGTCGATCCGCATGCGGCTGGCCACCAGGCGCCACCGTCGTTCGGGGCCTTGCACCAAGGCGCAGAGCGTCGCGGGGCCCGGTTGGAGGCTCGCGGCCAGGACCAACTGGCGCGCGCGGGTCCGCGCGATCGGCAGCGTTCGCGCGACGAGCGAGACCTTGCGGTCGCGCCGCGCCATGCCCACGTTCACCTCGCCCATGTGGCTCATGAATAACGCGTTGCCCGCAAAGTCGATCGTGAAGATCTCGCTGAAGCTGGCTGGCCCTTGGAGCCGGCCGAGCAGCCATGTGCCGAGGGCCCCGACCAGGTCCCCCTCGCCGGCGAATCCCACGCCGTCGGCCATGAGCCGGCTGGCGGCAACGAATGGCAGGGTCTCGGTCCGCTCGTCTTCGCCGAAGGCCAGGAACTGGTAGCTCAAGGCGTCGAGCTGGTGTTCGGCCACCATGGCGCGCAAGGCGTACTCGGCGCGGGCGGTGGCGGCGAGGTCCTCCGCGGTCAGATCGTCAGCCAGGTCGTACGTATCGCGGTACTGGGCGACCAGCGCATCGATCTCGGCCGCGGGGGCGCCCGAAGCGCGGTTGATGTACTCCTCGACGGACAGGGCGCTCCACTGGGCCCCGAGCGTGGCGGCCAGGTGCGTCGTATCGACCGCGAAGTCGCCCATGCCGGGAAACGGGTACCCGATCAGGCCCACGCGAGCGCGCCGGAGGCCCGCGACGGCGGCAGCCGCGATGCACGAATCGCCGAATTGCCGGAACGCGTCGGGGTCGCAGGGGTGCGACGTGACGTACTCGAACCGTACGCCGCGTCGCACGAGCACGCTGGCCAGGTCCTGCGTACCGTGGACGCCGTGGTTGTCGATCATCGCGGCCGTGTCGAAGTGGCCGTCGACGGCCCAAAGCTCTTGCGTGTTCCAGAGGATGATCGGCAAACGGGTGCGCGCCAAAGCCGGCAGGGCGAGTTGGCTCGGCGAATACGTCAGGCATACGACCGCGAGGGCATCGACGTTCGAGGCCTCGTACCGGGTAACGACCCGGTCGATGTCCTCGCGGCGGAAGACCGCCCGATCGAATTCGATCTGGACCATGGCTTCCAAGGGCGCGAGCACCTTGTCGCGAAGCCAGCGCTCGCGCCCGTCGCGCAACCCCGGGGCCAACTGCTCGTACAGCTCCAGCGTGAGGGCCAGCACGCCAACGCGGGGCCGTTCGGACATCGCAGGCACGGTCATCCTCCCTACCAGAAGACCACGAAAAACGCCACGACGGCCGCGATCACCACGCCGCCAAGCCAAACCACCCCGGGCGACGGCCGCAGGTCGATATCCGCACGCACCGGTAACTCCTTCGGCTCGGCGAGCGGCCTGGCCGCCGTCACCACCGCCATCGCCCCCAAAATCACCGCGAAGGTGATCGCCATGCGGTTCAAGAACGCCATGTCGCCCCAGCGCCAATGCAGCAGGCCATACACTGGCGGATTGAGCGCCAAGGCCACGATGCCGGCCGCGGGAGGCGCCCGCTTGACGACGAAGCCGAAAACGAACGCCGCGAGAACGCCCGGCGAAATGTACCCTTGGAACTCCTGAATGTAATTGAATACGCCGAAGCGTCCCAAGTGCGGGGCCATGACGCAGCCGACCAGCACGAAAAGCACGGTCAGCGCGCGGCCTGCGCCCACCAGAACTCGTTGTGTTGCCTCAGGTTGCCAATAACGTTGGTAGAGGTCGATGGTGAAGATCGTCGCGGCCGAGTTCAGCAGCGAAGCCAACGTGCTGATGACGGCCCCGGAGATCGCCGCGAAGATAAAACCCTTCAACCCCAAACCGGACCATCCCTCGGGGATCAGGTTGCGAATCAGCGTAGGGTAGGCCTTGTCCGGGGCGACGGCGAGTTGATCGGGGTAAAGCTGCCAGGCCATGATGCCCGGCATCACGACCGCGAACGGGACAATCAGCCACAAGGCGGCGGCGAACAGAATGCCCAACTGTCCCTCGCGCAGGCTCTTGGCCGCTAGCGTGCGCTGGACAATGAACTGGTTCAGGCCGCAATAGTAGAAGTTCGGGATCCACAGTCCCAACAAGAGTACGGTCCAGGGCAGGCTGGGGTGGTCGGCGGGCAAGACCATGTGCAGCCGATCGGCGCTGCCGGCAAGGAAGTTCGCCGGCCCGCCGAGCGCCACCAACCCGAGGACCATCGTCGCCAGTCCGCCCAACAAGAGCGCCGAGCCCTGGAACAGATCGGCCCAGACCACGGCCGACAATCCGCCCCAGGCGGTGTAAAGCGTCGCGATGAACCCGACAAGCCAGACCGCCCGCGTCAGGTCCATGTCGAAGATCGTATGCAGCGTCAGCCCGCCCGAGTACAGCACCGCGGCCACGAGCACGCCCACGTAAATGACCATCGTATAGAAGGCCATGATGCCGCGAGCGGCGGGGTGGTAGCGATACTCGAGGTACTCGGGCATGGTGTAGATTCCCGCCCGCAAGAACCGTGGCAGGAAGAACAGCGCCACGAAGACGATGGTCACGACCCCGAGCAGTTGGTATCCCGAGACGGCCAGTCCCACGTTACCCGCCGCACTGCCGGCCATTCCGACAAATTGCTCGGTCGAGATGTTGGCGGCAACGATCGAAAACCCGATCAGATACCACCGCAGCCCGCGCCCCGCGAGGAAATAGTCTGCGCTGGTTTCCTCCTTACGGCTCTTCAACAGGCTGAAACCGACGACGATCGCGAAGAACGCCACGAAAACCGAGATATCGACCCAAGGAAGCGACATGGCAGCGCGACGGGGCAATACGTGAGGGGGAGCTTTGGGGGGAGTGTAGTGGCCGCCCGACCCGGTGTCAATCTGCGGCCGGGGCGCCGCGAACTTGCTGGGAGGCCGCCCCCGGGGTAGAATTCTGGAAGGTCCGCGCCCCGGAGACGCCGCCATGCACGAGAACCGCCCCGCCGAGGCCGTCGCCCGGCCCCTTGCGGCGCGCCACGGCGGTTTCACGCTGGTCGAACTCCTGGTGGTCATGGCGATCATCGGGATCCTGATTGCCGTCCTGCTTCCGGCAGTCCAGGCGGCGCGCGAGGCCGCTCGCCGGTCGCAGTGCATCAATCATCTCAAGCAGATCGGCCTGGCGATGCACAACTATCACGGGGCGCACGCGGTGCTGCCTTTCGCCACCGGCGATTGTTGCGGGGGCAAGCCCCAGACCGGCACGTGGGCGGCGTTCATCCTCCCCTATCTCGAGCAACAGCCGATTTACGATCAATTCGATTTCCGCTACCACATGAAGGACGCGCGCAACGCCCGAGCCGTCCAGGCCGTGGTTCCCGAGTACATCTGCCCGAGCGATCCCATGGCGCCGCGGCCGATCTTCAACGACCGTTTCTGGCCGCACAATCCCAACCCGGCGCTGGCGTTGTGGTACCCGGTGTGCATCGGGCCCACGGAGATGGGCCGCTCGGGCTGCCCGTTCTGCCCGGATTCGCGCCCCAGCCCGAACAACATCTGCTGCCAGAGTTCGAATTTCGGATCGGACCGGAACGACTCGGTGGGGATGTTCGGCCGGCACGTGACGGCGATCCGGTTCGAGGACGTTAAGGACGGCACGAGCCACACGATCATGGCGG
>DYLT01000422.1 GCA_020721945.1 Blastopirellula marina | reverse complement strand
CCCCGAGATCGCGGTGGACCTGGTGCGCGAGGCGTTGGAACTTACCGCGGGCCACACGGAGCTTCGCATTCACTTGCACCCTGCCGACCACCAGACGCTGGGGGCGCAGATCGAATCGGTGGTGCGGGAGCTGGCCCCCTTGGCCTCGGCGGAACTAGTCGCCGATGCCCGCGTCACGCCGGGCGGCTGCCGCGTCGAAACCCGCTTCGGCGTGATCGATCAGCAGATCGAAACGCAGTTGGCCCGGATCGAGGAAGAACTGGCGTAATCCCCCTTGGCGTTTTGGCAGGAAAGCGACCGATGAACCTGAACGACCGGCTGGCCGCGATCATGCCCACGGCCCTCACGGGGACCGTGGCCCGGACCGTCGGAATGATGGTCTCGGCGGCGGGTTTTCCCGCGCCGGTCGGCGCGCTGGCGGAAGTCCAGCGCCAGGCTGGCCCGCCGCTGTTGGCCGAGGTGGTCGGTTTCCGCGACGAGCTGACGCTGCTGTACCCCTATAGCCCTCTGGAAGGCGTACGGCACGGCAACCGGGTTCGCCTGATGCGCACCACGCGCTGGTTGCGGGTGGGTCCCGAGCTTCTCGGCCGGGTGATCGATGCCCAAGGCCACGTGGTGGACGGCAAGCCGCAACCCGCCTTGGCCGAACGCACCTGTTTCGTGCGCCAGCCGCCGCATCCCTGCACGCGCCCGCGCATCGACACGCCGCTCTCGACGGGCATCCGCGCGGTCGACGGCCTGTTGACGTGCGGCAAGGGCCAGCGCATGGGGATCTTCGCGGGTTCTGGCGTGGGGAAGAGCGTCACGCTGGGCATGATGGCCCGCTACACCTCCGCCGACGTGATCGTCGTCGCCCTGATCGGCGAGCGAGGCCGCGAGGTCAACGAGTTCATCGAACGCGACTTGGGCCCCGAAGGTCTTGCCAAGAGCGTGGTCGTGGTGGCCACCAGCGATGAACCGGCCCTGGTGCGCGTCCAGGCGGCCATGACCGCCACCGCCATCGCCGAGTATTTCCGCGACTTGGGCAAGGACGTGCTGTTGATGATGGACTCGCTGACGCGGTTCGCCCTGGCGCAGCGCGAGATCGGCCTGGCCGCGGGGGAACCGCCGACGACCCGGGGTTACCCCCCCTCGGTCTTCACCCTCTTGCCCAAGCTCGTCGAACGCGCCGGGCGCAGCCCCCAAGGCAGCATCACGGCCTTCTACACGGTCCTCGTCGAGGCCGACGACCCGAACGAACCGATCAGCGATACGGTCCGCGGCTTGTTGGATGGCCACCTCTGGCTCTCGCGGAAGATCGCCGAGCGCGGGCACTATCCGGCGATCGACGTGCTGGCCAGCCTCAGCCGGCTGATGCCTGACGTTGCGTCCGAAGACCACCGCCAGGCCGCCCAGTTCGTGCGCGAACTGCTGGCAGCCTACCGCGATCACGAGGACTTGATTTCGATCGGGGCCTACCGGCGCGGAAGCAACGCCACGGTCGACCTGGCCATCGAGCGGCAGGAGGCCCTCAGGGCGTTTCTGCGGCAGCGCGTCTCCGAGCCGTCGTCGCTCGACGACGCACGCAAGGGACTGGCCCTATTGCGGCAACAGGCGAAGACGCCATGACCACGTTCCGATTCCGGCTGGCGACTTTGCTTCGGCTCCGCGAGTCGACTCGCGACGAGCGCAGGCTGGAACTCGCCCGGGCCTATCAGGCCGACGACCTGTTGCGCCGGGAGGCGCAACGGGTCGACGAGGAACTGGCCGGCCTGACGGATCTCCTCCGGCAAGCGGCGGGTCCAGGGCCGGTCGACGTCGACGGGCTGCTGGAAGCCCAGCGGTTCGAGATCGTGCTCCAGGCCCAGCGGCAACATCTGGCCCGGCAGCGCGAGAGGGTCCTGGCCGAAATCGAGCGGCGCCGGCACGCCCTGGTCGAGGCGAACCGCGAGGTCCAGGTGCTCGAACGGTTGCGCCAGCGCCAGGCCGACCGGCACCGCGACGAAGAGAACCGCCGCGACATCCTACGCATCGATGAAGTGGCCCAACGCCGGACCTCCGGCGAGGAGGTCGAGTGATGGGACGGCTCGTGCGCGGCCTTGGGGGCCTCGTCCTCTACTTCTGCCTGGCCACCGTGATCGCCGAGGCGATCATGCTCGTTTACGCCGCCCGCACCTGGCAACTCGACCGGACGCGGGTTGCGCGGATGCTGGCCGTGGCGCGGGGCGAGCCGACCGAAACCGCCCCCCCACCCGCGCCGCCTCCGCCGCCCGAGCCGGTCTCCTACGAACAGGTGCTCGATGCCCGGGCGCTGCGCGACAAGAACCTCCAACTCCGCGAACAGGCCCTGGTCAGTGCCCTGGCCCAAATGCGGGCCGATCAACAAAAGCTGGCCGACGAGCAGAAACGATATAAACAGCAACGGGCGGCGTACGAGAAAGAGCTGGCCGAATTGAGCCAGGGGGCCGTGGCCGCCGGACGCGACGAGGTGCGCCGTATCCTGCAATCGGTCAAGCCCAAACAGGCCAAGGAGATCGTGCTCCAGATGCTCGACGCCAAGGAGACCAAGGAGGTCGTCGTCCTGCTCAGCGGCATGACCGATGCCAAACGCGCCAAGATCCTCGGCGAGTTCAAGACGCCCGAGGAGAACCAGAAACTCGAGGAAGTGCTCCGCCTGATCCGGCAGGGAGAGCCGCAGGCAAGCGTCGCCGAAAAAGCCAAGAACCAGTTGCAGCGGCCTCCCGGTGGAACCTAACCCCGTCTGGCCCACGCCGGGTGCCGGGCGACGGGGCCATGGAGAGAACCACCCATGCCATCGGTGAACTTCGACTGTCTGGCCGGGATGACGTTCCCGGAACCGCCGCCGGGGCCCCTCGCGCCGCGCGAGCCGGATGTCGGGGACCGCTCCTTCAGCGAACACCTCCAGCGTGCCCAAAGCACCACGGGTGCGCCTCCGGAGCATGACCCGGCATCGCCAGACACCTCGGCGCCTCGCGCCGACGAGCCCTCGCCGCCCTCCGCAGGCACCACGGCGGACAGCGCGGCCGCCGCGCCCGGAGAGCATGAGGCGCAAGCGGCCGCAGGCTCGGGCAACAAGCCGTCCGATCAGGAGCCTTCGCGCCGCGAGGACGAGGCCGACGACGACGAAGCCACCCAGGCCAGCGGCGAGGCTGCCGTGGCCGCCGGCACCG
>DYLT01000421.1 GCA_020721945.1 Blastopirellula marina | reverse complement strand
GTCGATCGGCCACCAGGCGGCGCGGCAAGCAGCTTCAGTCCGAACCCTCGGCGGGTTTGCCGAGCCCCGATCGCCCGAAGAATCGCGCCATGCGGCACAATCCGCCCACGCGCTCGCTACCCCCCGCTCGGGCGCGGCTTTGTCGCGGCGACCACCGAACTCATGTCGTCGGCCTTCACACACCACTCCGGCTCGACGAAACCCGCCGCCTGAAGGTCCGCGGCGATCTCGTCGAACGTGAACGTCCCCCCGCGCTGGGTATTGGCCAACATATTCACGGCGAAAAGGGCCCCGAAGGCGGGTCGGGTGCGGTCGGGCTCCATGACCACGTCGCGGATCGCAATTCGACCGCCGGGCACCAGCGCACGGAACACTTTGCCGAACAGCGCCCGGTTCTCGACGCGCCCGTGCTGGTGAATGATTGCGCTGACCCAAGCGAGGTCGGCTCCGGCGGGCAACTCGTCGGTATAGAAGTCGCCGGGGGCGAAGTCGACCCGCGCGGCGAACTCGGTGCCCCGGAGGCGGTCTCGCGCTTGCTCGATCGCGTGCGGCAAGTCGAAGATGGTGGCCCGGGCCGACGGCATCGCCCGCAACAGGGCCATCGTCCACGTGCCCGAGGCCCCGCCCACGTCCAAAAGGTGCGTAAAAGGTGGTGGGTCGAACCGGGCAACCACCGCGTCGGCCACCGGCCCCGAGATCGAGTGCATCGCCGCGACAAAGGCCGCCCGGTCGGCCTCCGGGCCGCGGATGCTCGATGTCCTCGGGGCCGGAATACCCGCCTTGACCGTCCACGCCAGTTGCGACCAGCCTCGTAGGACCGTCATATGGTGGAGCACCATCGGCAACACGGTCTCGGGCGTGCCGTGGCGGAGCAAGGGCTGAATCTCGGCGGGCACCGAGTAGTGCCCCTGGTCTTTTTGAAGGACGCGCAGTGCGACCAGCGCGTCCAGCAAGATCGTTACAGCCCGCAGGTCCGCCTCCAACTCGACCGCAAGCCCCTCGGCCGAGACCGCCCGGCCGCCGATGCACGTGAACATATCCAGTTCGGCCGCCGCGCCGAGCACGCAGGCAGGCCGGAAACTTCCCGCCATTTCGAGAAGCTGCCAACGATCGGGCCAAGATTCGGGCATGAAAGACCACCTCGCGTGGGGATTCCGGGTTGGATGCGCTTTGGTCATTTCAACCGACACACCACACCTCCGCAAGAGGGAAATCTGTTTCGAAACAGGTCCCGCCGAATCTACAATACACTTGGAGTGGCCAAGATGAGGCTGGCCCGAGGGAGATGCTTTCGTGAAAGTGCAGTGTCTGCTCGTCCTGCTGGTCTGGCTTGGCGCGGGCGCGGCCTGGGCCCAGTTCCAGGCGGAGACACCGATCGAGGCGAAGCCAGGTCAGACCGTGGTCCAGCGGTGGCGGATCGGCATGGCGATTCTTGCTGACGGCAGCGCGTTCCGCGGGCTGGTGGGCACCACGACCGTGCCGATGGACTGGCCCGAGCAGAAGGTCCGCGTGGTCGAGGAAGAACTCTCGCCCGGCGTATCGATCAGCTACCGGCATTTCGAGGGGACCGCGCGGCAGTTGATGGTGCGCGTGCCGGCGCTTCGGGCGAACGAAGAGGCGCGGGCGGTGGTGACGTTCGAGATTCAGCGTCGCCTGCCTCCGCCGCCGGAGAACACCGACCTCTTCCGTTTGCCCGATCCCAAGCGGATCGACCGCAAAGTGGCCACCTACCTCGGCCCCAGCCCGGCGATCGAGAGCGATCACCCAGACGTCAAGCGGCTTGCCGAACAGCTTACGGCCAAGAAGCCGACGGCCTGGGGCAAGGTGCGGGCGATGTACGATTGGGTGCGCCAGCATGTCGAACGCCAGGACAACCGGGGCCAGGAGATGAAGAGCACGCTGGAGACGCTGAACGACGCCACCGGCGACTGCGACGAGATGACCGGCGTGTTCGTCGCGCTGTGCCGGGCGCTGGGCGTTCCCGCCCGAATGGTCCGCGTGCCAGGGCACGTCTTCGGCGAGTTCTATCTGCTCGACGACGAAGGCAAGGGGCACTGGTTTCCGTGCGAGGTCGCCTCGCGCGAGGCGTTCGGTGCCGTGGTCGATCCGCGGCCCATTTTGCAAAAGGGCGACAACATTCTGGCCGTCGATCCCAAGACCCGGCGCAAGACCCGTTTCCGCATCCTGCCCGAGACCCTTACCGGCAGCGCGACCGTGCAAGGGGCCCAGCCGAAGATGAAACTGATCTGCGAGCCGGTGCGGGGTCCGTGAGGGACTGGGGAATAGGGATCAGCGACCGCTTTTTGTGATGAACCGAATGGGAGAACACGTCGCATGACTTTTCGCGTGGTGGTCGCCAGCGCTTTGGTGCTGGCCGGACTCTGTGGGCCGGCTTCGGGTCAGTTCCAGGACCGATCCGAGGCCAAGGGGCCGCGAATCGGTGAGCCCAGCACGCAGAAATGGCAGCTTGGGGTGACCATCGCGGCCGACCGTGGGCCGTGCTCGGGACTGGTGGGCTATGTGCCGTTGTTCGTCGATTGGCCCGAGCAACAGGCCACCGTGATCGCCGAGGACGTCACCCCGAACGTGCGGCTGACGTACCAGACGGTCGATGGGATCAAGGTCATGCTGGTCAGCGTTCCCAGCCTTCCGGCAGGGGAACAGGCCAAGGCCCTGATCACCTTCGAGGTGCATCGCAGTCCCCTGGCGGCGCCGCAAGACACGACCATCTACCAATTGCCCAATCCCAAGAAGCTTCCCAAGGAGGTTCGGCCTTACCTTGCCCCGAGTCCCGGCATCGAGTCGAAGACGCCCAAGTTCCGCGCCTTGGTCAAGGAAATCGTCGGCAGCGAGGAGTCGGCCTGGAAGAAGGTCGAGCGGCTCTACGATTGGGTTCGGAACCACGTGACGTACGAGAAGGGGCAGGCTGCCGGCGCGATGGCGGCGATCAAGGCCGGCAAGGGGAACACCGACGACCTGACCTCGGTCTTTATCGCCTTGTGCCGCACGATGGATGTCCCCGCGCGGACCGTTTGGGTACCCGGCCACTGTTACCCGGAGTTCTATCTGATCGACGACGAGGGCCGGGGCCACTGGTTCCCATGCGAGATGAAAGAGAGCCGCTCGTTCGGTGGCATTGCCGAGCAGCGGCCCGTGCTGATGAAGGGCGACAATT
>DYLT01000050.1 GCA_020721945.1 Blastopirellula marina | reverse complement strand
GACTGGCCGTATCGTCGCATCCGCGCCCCGCTGCGGCGCAAGGTCGCCTCGATGATCGGAAGGCTCGACTACTTGCGCGTGCAGGTTCTCGAAGGCCAGGTCGAGCCGCTGGCCGTGGCCGGGGCGTCGCTCTTGTCGTCCACGACGCGAGCCGATGGTTTCGTGCTCGTCCCGCCCGACCTCGAAGGCTTGCCCCCAGGCGCCGAGGTCGAGGTGTACCTGTACGATCATCCTTTGGCGTGATATGCCTCAAGACCAGTTTCTCGAAGTCATCGACCGCGACGAGGCCGAGCGGCGGTTTCGCCGCGCGATCGCGTTTGAGCCGCTGGCCGCCGAAGAGGTGCCGCTCGACGAGGCGCTCGGCCGCGTGCTGGCCGCCGATGTGCTGGCCCCCGGCGACGTCCCCTCGTTCGACCGCTCGAACTACGATGGCTATGCGGTGCGCGCCCAGGACACCTATGGGGCCTCGGAACAAGCGCCGCGCCGGCTTGCGCTGTTGGACGAGGTGCTGGCCACGGGCGTCGTGCCCAAGGGCCTGGTGACGCCGGGCACCGCGATCGAGATCGCCACCGGGGCGATGCTGCCCCGCGGGGCCGATGCCGTGGTCATGGTCGAAGACACCGAGGTGGAACACGGCGGCCTTGTGGTGCGGCACGCGGTCACGCCCGGGTTCGGCGTTTCGTTTGCGGGCACGGACATCGGCGCGGGCGAGACGGTGCTTTGCCGCGGCGAGGTTCTCGGCAGCCGCGAGACGGGCGTGCTGGCCGCCATCGGGGCGAACCGGGTCCCCGTGTGGCGCCGCCCGCGCGTCGCGATCCTTTCCACCGGCGATGAACTGATTCCGCCTGGCCAACCCATGCGGCCGGCCTCGGTCTACGACTCGAATGCCCAGGTGCTGGCCGACGCCGTGCGCGAACTGGGGGGCGTGCCCGTGCGGCGGGGCATCGTGCCCGACAACGCCCACGAACTTCGCGCCGCACTGCGCCAGGCACTCGACGAGTGCGACCTGGTGCTGTTGTCGGGCGGCACCAGCAAGGGGGCTGGCGACATCTCGTACCGCGTGGTCGGCGAGTTGTCGAATCCCGGCATCATCGCGCACGGCGTGGCGTTGAAACCGGGCAAGCCGATCTGCCTGGCCGGCCATCACGGCAAGGCGGTCGTGGTGCTGCCGGGTTTCCCCACCTCGGCCATCTTCACCTTTCACGAGTTCGTGGCCCCGTTGGTGCTCGCGCTAGGCGGCCGCCCGCTCCCCGAGCGCGCGGCGGTCGAGGCCCGGCTTGCCGTCAAGGTCAATTCGGAGATCGGGCGGACCGAGTACCTGCTCGTGGGCCTGCTGCCCGGCGAGAACGGTCTGGCGGCGTATCCCATGGGCAAGGGCTCCGGCTCGGTGACCGCCTTCAGCCGAGCCGACGGCTTCGTGACGATCGGCCGGCAGGAGGAGATCGTCGAAGCCGGTTCCGCTGTGCGCGTGCAGCTTTTCGGCGCCCGACTGCGCGTGGCCGACCTGGTCGCCATCGGCAGCCACTGCGTGGGCCTCGATTATCTTCTCGGTCGTTTGCAGGACCAAGGGTTCGCCACGAAGTTCATGGCCGTTGGTTCCAGCGGCGGCCTCCAGGCGGTTTTGCGTGGCGAGTGCGACGTGGCGGGCGTTCACCTGTTGGATCCCAAGACCGGCCGCTACAACACGCCGTACCTCACCCCCGAGCTGGAACTGATTCCCGGCTACCGCCGGCTTCAGGGGATCGTGTTCCGCGCCGGCGATCCGCGGTTCGAGGGCCGATCGCCCCGCGATGCCATCCGCGCGGCCTTGGCCGATCCCGAGTGCGTGATGGTCAACCGCAACGCCGGCAGCGGCACGCGCATGCTGATCGACCGGCTTCTGCATGGGGCCGAGCCGCCGGGCTATCCGGTGCAGGCGAAAAGCCACCACGCCGTGGCCGCCGCCGTCGCGCAAGGCCGGGCCGACTGGGGCGTGGCCATCGCGTGGGTCGCGCGCCAGGCCGGTCTGGGCTTTCTCCCGCTGGAGGAGGAACATTACGATTTCCTGATCCCCAAGACGCGCCGCGAGCGTCCCGCGGTGGTTGCCTTGCGCCGGCTGCTCGACGACCCCGAGACCCGCCACCGCCTCGGGGCCATGGGATTCGCCCAGTAGGCCCTCCATGGACCGCCGCAGGAAGGCGTCCCCTTTCGGCCCGGTGAATGACTAGCCCGCGTGGCTTTTCTGCGCTACAATCAAGCCAGTCGAAACGACGGACGAGGTCCTTTCGTCGAGGGAATCCGGTTTGGCTGACATCGAGAAGATTCATATTGTCGGGATCGGCGACGACGGGCTGGACGGTCTGACGACCGCTGCGCGCAAGCTGGTCGAACAGGCCGAACTGCTCATGGGCGAGCCGCACGCCCTGGCCCACGTGCCCAATCTCGTGGCCGAACGCCTGGTGATCGGTCCCAGCCTCGGCGAGGCGGTGCGGCGGATCGAGGCGTCGCCGGGCAAGCGGATTGTCGTGCTGGTGGTGGGCGACCCGCTCTTCTATGGCGTGGCGCGGTATCTGTGCGACCGGTTGGGCAAGGACCGATTCGTCGTGGTGCCGCACGTCAGCGCGATGCAATTGGCCTTTGCCCGGGTGAAGGAAAGCTGGGAAGAGGCCCTGTTGACGAACCTGGGTAGCCACGGTGTGGAGAGCGTGGTCGAGCAGATTCGCAGCGCCGAGAAGGTGGGCTTGTTCACGACCGAGTCTTGCCCGCCGGCTGCCGTGGCGCAGACCCTCTTGCGTCACGGGATCGACTACTTCACGGCGTACGTGTGCGAGAATCTGGGTTCGCCTGACGAGCGGGTCACCCAGGGGGAGCTGAGCGACCTCCTCGCGCACGAGTTTGCGCCGATGAATGTGATGATCCTGGTGCGCAAGCCGCACGTGCCCGACCGGCCCAGCGAGGCCATCGGCCGCCGGCTTTTCGGCAACCCCGACGAGGTGTTTTTGCAATCTCGGCCGAAGCGCGGGCTGTTGACGCCGGCCGAGATTCGGGCGATCGCGCTGGCCGAACTGGATCTCGGCCCGGCCAGCGTGGTGTGGGACATCGGAGCCGGCAGTGGTTCGGTCGCCATCGAAGCCGCCCAGATCGCGCGCGAGGGTGCCGTCTACGCGATCGAAATGGACCCCGAAGACCACCAGTTGATCGTCGAGAACGCCCGGCGGTTCGCGGTGACGAACCTGGTGCCGGTGCTGGGCCGGGCCCCGGAAGCCTGGGAGGGCTTGCCCGTGCCCGATGCGGTGTTCGTCGGGGGTAGCGGCCGGGGCATCTGCCGGCTCGTCGATGCCGCCTACCAGCGCCTCCGCGCCGGTGGCCGGTTGGTGGCCACGATGGGCAGCATCGACAATCTGGCCGAGACCCATCGCGTGCTGCACGGCCACACGGTCCCGGTGAAGGTCTGGATGCTCCACTTCGCGCGGGGCAACTACCAACTCGAACGCATCCGCTTCGAGTCGCTCAACCCCACGTTCATGGTCTCGGTGGTGAAGCCCTGATGGACGAGTCGCCGTTGGACTGCATCGCCGTCGGCGCCCACCCGGACGATGTGGAGATCGGCTGCGGGGGCACCCTGGCGCGGCTGGTCGAGCAAGGATACCGCGTGGGCATTGTGGATCTGACCGACGGCGAGCCCACGCCCGGCTCGCCAAGTCCCGAGGTCCGCCTGGCCGAGGCCCGCCAGGCGGCCGAGACCCTGGGGGTCCACCAGCGCGTGACCCTCGATCTTCCCAACCGGCGGCTTTTCGATACCTTCGAGGCCCGCGTGGCCCTGGCCCGGGTCTTCCGTCGCTACCGGCCGCGCCTGGTGGTCGGCCTGGGCGGCAAGACCCCGTTGGCCTCGCCTGACCATTACCAGGCCATGTTGATCACCGAGGCGGCGGCGTTCTATACAAAGCTCAGCCGGTGGGAAGCGTACTTCGAGGGGCTGCCCCCCTGCGCGCCGCCGGCCCTGTTGTACTACTTCCTGGCCCTTCGGTCGCTCTCGCCCGCGCCGGCCAACTGCCTGGTGGTCGACATCAGCCAGCCCCTCGAGAAGAACCTCGCGGCCATCGGCTGCTACCGGACTCAGTTCGGCCAACGGCCCGAGATCCTCCAGCGCATTCGGGTCTTCAACCAGCAGCAGGGACAGGTGGCGGGATTTGCCGCGGGCGAGGTGCTGGCCAGCCCCGCCGCGCTGGGGACCCGCGACCTCATGGGCATGATCTGCGGTTAAATGCGAAGGGAGGGTGAAACCATGACTGCAAAGCGCGCTGCCCGAGTTCCGCCAGCCGGAGCCCGCACTCGTGGTCCAGGGCCCGGATTACGGCAGCCCGGTCCGCTATCCCGAGACGGTCACGACCGACGTGACGCTGCCGGCCATGCCGTTCGAGGTCGTCCCGCCGTCATCGGTTGCGGGCCTGGAAAACACTTCCCCGCAGTCCGCCCGGCTCAGACCGCGCCGCCCACCATCCCCGGCCCGCCAACTCCCTGTTGACGCAGCGCCGACTGGATCATCATCCACTCGCCCACGTTCTCGAGATTGAGCAATCCGATCAACTGGCCGTGGCGCACGACGGGCAGCACGGGGCAATCGGCCTCGCGCATGCGCTGGAACGTGCGGTCGAGCATCTCGCCATCCTCGACGACCGTGCAGACGCGGCGCATGACGTCGGCGACCCGGGCATCGTGCCCGCGCTGGGCCAAGGCGGTCAACAGGTCGTTGCGCGTCAGCACGCCCACCACCTGGTCGCGCGCGACGACCGGGAAGTCCTGCTGGTAGCCGGCCAGCAACTCGTCGATGACCGTCGGGAGGCGATCCTCCTCGGTCAAGGTGCGGAACCGAGTCATCATTGCGGCCCGTACCGGCACGCCCCGCAAGAGCGAACGGACCTGGACCAGGTGGGCTTCCTGTTGCGCGCCGAGGTAGACGAACAAGGCGATGAACAGCAGAAACAGGTTCCCGAACGGCGCGAGGATCCCGAAGACGATGGCCATGCCCTGGCCGATCGTTGCCGCGATGCCCGTCGCTCGCACGTAGTCCATGCGCGTGGCCAGCAAGGCGCGAAGCACGCGCCCGCCATCCATCGGGAAGGCCGGGAGGAGATTGAAGGCGGCCAGCGCCAGATTGACGAGCATCAGCCGGGCCAGAAAATCGCCCTGAACAAGATCGGCCGTCGCCGAGTCCGTCAGACCCCCTTCGACCGAAACCACCAGCGCCAGCGCCGCGGCAATGACCAGATTCACGGCCGGGCCGGCCAAGGCGACGACCAACTCGTGCCAGGGTTCTTCGGGCATGCGCGCCAGGCGTGCGACCCCGCCGATGGGTAATAGCGTGATGTCTTCCGTTTCGATGCCATACCGCCGTGCGGCCAAGGCGTGGCCGAACTCGTGCGCCACGATGCATGCGAAGATGGCCAGCACGAAGAACACGCCCTGGAGCATATCCGCGAACCGATCCCCCTGAACGTAGTGGGCCGCCACCACCCAAGCGATCAGCACCGCAAACGTCCAATGCAGATAGACGCCGATTCCGAACAATTGACCGATTTTCCATGAACCGCGCACAGGACACCTCCTCGATTGGCGAACTCGCAAATGGCAGCGTTGTCTGGCATCGTGCTCGATGAGCAACACCTGTGCCAACGAGCCGACGTCACCGTACCGGGGGGCACTGATCGCTTTTGCGGCACTCGGCGCGGGCCACGCTGCAAGCGTCCGTAGGCCCGGATAGAATGGACGCCATGAGCATCCGGTTTCGACTGATGACTGCCGCGGCCGCGGTGATCCTCGTAGCGAACTCGTTGCTCTCCTTCGTGACCCTCCAGTACTTGGGCCGCGTCTGGTTGGGCGAGGTGCAGACCCGGGTCCGTCGCAATCTCAACTCGGCCCGGGCGGCCTACCACAACCACATCGAGCGAATCGCCGCGTTCCTCCAGGGCAGAGCGTTGGACGAAAGCCTGGCCGCCGCGGTCGAGCAGAACGACCACCCGATGCTGGCGGCCCGATTACGCGACTTGCACCAGCTTGGCGGCATGGATTTCGCGATGCTGCTGGATGGCACGGGCAAGGTGCTTTACCGGGCCCAAAGCGATACGCGCGACGACGACCTTTCGTCCGATCCCATCGTCGCGATCGCCACGCGCCAGCGCCAGGTCGTTTCGGGCACGGTCATTCTCTCGCGCCAGCGTCTGTTGGCCGAGGGCAACGGCCTGGCCGATCGCGCGCGGTTCGCGCTGATTCCCACTCCCGCCGAGCGCCCCACCCCGGAACGCGAGCGATCCGACGGCATGGTCGTCGCCGCGGCCGTGCCCGTCGTGGGCGCGCAGGGGCGTGTCGTGGGGTTTCTCTACGCGGGCGACTTGCTCAACCGCCGCTACGAAATCGTCGACGCGATCAAGCGCCAGGTGTTCCTCCAAGAGGAATACCGCGGCAAGTCCATTGGCACCGTGACCATCTTCCAGCACGACCTGCGCATCTCGACCAACGTGACCATGGCCGATGGGTCCCGGGCCGTCGGCACGCGCCTCAGCGCCTCGGTCTGCGAAGAGGTGCTCGACCGCGGGGGCACCTGGGCTGCCCCGGCGTTCGTCGTCAACGACTGGTACATCACCGCCTACGAGCCGATCCGCGATCCCGCCGGAACCATCGTGGGCGTTTTGTACGTGGGGCTGCTCCAGGCCCCGTTTGCCGACCAGTGGAGCGTGATTCGCACCGTGTTCCTGGCCGTCGTCGGCGGGGCGACGGTCACCATCCTGGTGATCCTGTTTGTGGCCAATGCCCTGGTCCTGCGCCCCGTGCAACTGGTGGCGGCGATGGCGCAGAAGGTCATTGCGGGCGATTTGACGGCGCGCGTGGGAATCGAACCGCCGGGCGAACTCGGGGTGCTCTGCCGAGCCGTCGACCGCATGGCCGAAGCCGTCGCCCAACGCCAGGAATTGCTCGAACAGGCCACGCGCCAGCAAATCCGCCGCAGCGAGCAGTTGGCCTCCGTGGGCCGGCTGGCGGCCGGCGTGGCCCACGAGATCAACAACCCCTTGACCGGTGTACTCGGCTTCGCCGAACTACTCCGCGAGAAAGAGAACCTCGACGATCAAGACCGCCAAGACCTCGACGTGATCATCCGCGAGACGAAGCGCGCTCGGGAAATCGTCCGGGGACTGCTCGATTACGCCCGCGAAACCCCCTCCGTGCGCACGCGCTTGGACGTCAACGAGCTACTCCGGCAGACGATGCGCTTGCTGGGCAAACGCGAAGCCTTCCAGCAGATCGTCGTGGTCGAGGACCTCGTCGAAAACCTGCCCCCGATCGACGGCGACCGGAACCAGCTCCAACAGGTGTTCCTCAACCTGTCCCTGAACGCCTGCGAAGCCATGCCGCACGGCGGCACGCTCCTGGTGAGCACCTCGTGCGACGGAGATCGTGTCGTGGTCAAAGTGACCGACACCGGATGCGGCATCAAGAAAGAACATCTCGACCAGATCTTCGAGCCCTTCTTCACCACGAAGCCCGTCGGCAAAGGGACCGGGCTGGGACTGAGCGTCAGCTCGGGGATCGTCGACCAGCACGGCGGCACGCTGGACGTGGAAAGCGAGGAAGGCAAAGGCAGCACGTTCACCGTGACGTTTCCCGTGGCGAGGTAGTGCCATGCTGCGAAAGATCCTCGTCCTCGCCCGCGATGCCGCCACCGGGTTGCGCTACCAGCAGGCCCTTGGCACCGAGGGCTGCGAGGTGCTGGTCCACGACGACGCGGCCGGCGCGGTGGAGGCCGCCTGTCTGGCCGGGGCTGACCTGGTGCTGGTCAGCCAGACGGGCCCGGGGTTCGACGTGCCAGAGGTCCTTGATCAGCTCAAGGCGACGGAAGGGGCCCCGCCGGTGGTCATCCTCGACCCCAACCCCACGGTCGACGATGCGGTTTCGGCCATGAAGCATGGGGCCCTCGATTATCGGCGCGAGCCCTGTTCGACCGAGGACCTGCGATCGGCCCTTCGGCAGATCGCGCAGTCCTTGCCTTTCGCCGCGCCGGCCCGGGCCACGCGGCCTTTCCTCGATTCCCCGCCAGGATTCGAGGGAATGATCGGCCAATGCGCGGCCATGCGCCAGATCTTCGCCCTGATCGAGCGGATCGCTCCGACCGACAGCACCGTGCTGGTCGCCGGCGAGAGCGGCACCGGCAAAGAGATGGTCGTGCGTGCGATCCATCGGCACAGCCGCCGACGCGATTGCCCGTTGCTGGCGTGCGACTGCACCGCGCTTGCGCCAACGCTCTTGGAGAGCGAGTTGTTCGGCCATGTCAAGGGTTCGTTCTCTGGCGCGATTGCCACCAAGCAAGGGCTCTTCGAGGTGGCCCACCACGGCACCCTCTTTCTCGACGAGGTGGCCAACTTGAGCCTCGAAACCCAGGGGAAACTGCTCCGTGTCTTGGAGACGCGCCGTGTGCGCAAGGTCGGCGACACCTCGGAGCACGAGGTCGATATCCGCCTGATCGCCACGACGAACCGCAGTCTGGGCGCGATGGTCAAGGTCGGCGAGTTCCGGGCCGACTTGTACTACCGCCTCAACGTGGTGCCCGTGTCGCTACCCCCGCTCCGCGAGCGCTCAGGCGACCTCCAACTGTTGGCCCAGGCCTTTCTCGAACGGTTCTCCCGCGAGGTCGGCGTCGAACCCCGCGGTTTTTCGGACGAGGCCCTGCGCCAGATGGAGGTCTACCCTTGGCCCGGGAATGTGCGCGAGTTGCGCAATATCGTCGAGCGTCTGGCGGTGCTCTATGGCGGCGTCCGGATTGAGCTGGCGCACCTGCCCAGCGAGATCCGCGAGGCCCGACCGGCCGTCTCCACGGCCGACGTGCCTCGCACCTGGGACGAATTGAAGCGTCTGAAGCGGCAAATCGCCGACGATCTCGAGCGGCGATTCTTGATCGCGGCACTCGAGCGGTCCGCACAGAACATCACGCAGGCGGCCGAAAGCGTCGGCATGCAGCGGCCGAACTTCCACGCGCTCTTGCGGGCCCACGGCATACGGCCTGACGCGGGACGCGACCGTCGCGCGTGACATCACCGTTCACGGAGACAGTCCCGGTGGACGCTTCCATCGACGGCTGCCGCCGATGGATGTATGAATCTTCATACACCGTACATTCCGTCATACGCCCACTCGGGGCATCTCGATGATGCCGGCCAGGTCCGCCTCGACCACCGCCCCTTCGTGGCGATTCCCCTTCCATACCAACCCGAAGCGCAAGCGATGGCCTTACAACCAGTTCGCTTTGCTCAAGCTCCGCAGGAGCACAGCGCCAATCCAGACCCGGCCAACCGGTCGAAATGGCACGCTGGTTGCTAATGATTGGGCCGACTTATCGCGGACCGGGCGACCGCTTGGAGGGTGATCATCACGGGAGGGCTCCTCATGGCCGACAATCGCACCATGCTTGTGGTCGACGACGAGGAAGTCGTCTGCCAGGTGTGCCAGCGAATCTTTTCCCGCCAGGGCTTTCAGGTGGACACGAACACCGATGCACGGCGCGGGCTGGCCTTGGCGATGGAGAAAGACTACTCGATCGTCCTGTTGGACGTGAAGATGCCCAACATGGACGGCATCGAGTTCCTCCAGCGGCTCCGCGAGAAGAACTGCGACGTGCCGGTGTTGATCATCACGGGGTATCCGAGCATTCCGAACGCGGCGTCGGCCATGCGCCTGGGGGCCTGCGACTACGTGACCAAGCCCTTCACCTCGGAGGAGATCACCTGGGCGGTGCAGCGGGTTCTGGGGGCGTCGGGGGCCGCGGGGCAGGAGGCGCGGACCATGGAAACCGTGCCCGCTGCCGACGAGACCGCCGAGGTCCTGTTCTGGGAAGAAGCCTGGTTGCGGCAAGAGATCGACGGGTGGGCTTGCGTGGGAACGGTCCTGCCCGGGCTGCGCGGTGTCGCGCCGACCGGGGTGCGTCTGCCGCGGATCGGCGAAGTCGTCTACCAGGGTCTTCCGCTGGCCGGCGTCACCGTGCCCGGCAAGCCCCAAGTGGCAATCCCTTCGCCCGTCACCGGGGTCGTGGTGGCGGTCAACGAGGACTTGCCCAAGCATCCCGAGTGGCTCGTGACCGATCCTTGCGGCGAGGGCTGCGTGGCGTGCATTTCGGTCACGCGGCACGAAGAGATGCAACACTGCAAGCCGCGGCGCATTCTCTTGGTCAATTCGAACCAGGCGTCCTTTGACGAGCAGGCTAAGAAGCTTTCCGCCTTGGGTTGCCGGGTGCAACCGGCGGCGGACCGCGACGCCGTGGCCGCGGCGCTGGCCGATGCCCAAGGGTGCGCCGTGTTCCTCGATGCCGCGTCGCTGCGCGAGGCCGGTCCCGAGGTGGCGGGCCTGGTCAACGATTGCGCCCCCACGTTGCGCGTCGTCGTGGTCGGCTCGCCGGGGAACGACTGGGAGTCGGCCTACCGAAAGCACAAGATCTTCTATTATGCGGTCGAGCCGTTCGCCGATAACGAGATCGCCGACATCCTGGCGGCCGTGTTCCAAACCCGAGAGCTCCATCCGCCCAAGACCGACCGGCCGCGCGAGCCCTCCGAGCCCATCAGCCGCATCGCCATCACCAACCGCAACGGCCATAAGGTGCAGTTGCTCTCGGCCCCAGGGCTTTTGTGGCGCAACGAGGGGTTGGGGTGGCAAATCGGGCAGCGGCTTCTGGCGCGGATGTTTCCGGTGGTGATCACGCCGGGCGAGGCGTATCTGACGCCCGGCAACATCCTCAGCACCGCCACCACCTGCGACCGGCTGATGGTGCTCTTGGCGAAGGATAGCGGGCTGTTGCCCGGCAGCCTCGTGCGCAACACCAAGCCCGATTTCGGCGTGGAGCCCGGCGAAGCCGCCGGCAAGGTGACGACGATGGCCGTGCAACCCGACGACCTGGGCGGGCTGGCCTGCCTCGACGCCCGGACGATCGCGGCGCTGGCCGACCATATCGTCTGGGACATGGCCTCGTACTGACCGTCGCGCCCTCGCGCCACGGGCCTTTCCGCGGCCGCCGTGGCGCCCGTCCGGCGCAGAAGCCGTCCTCGGCCGCGGGCGTTTGTCCGAGCCCGGCACGCCTTCCGTTTATGAGAATCCTGGTTGCCGACGATGAGAAACTCAAACGCGTGACCCTCGCGCACGATCTGGAAGCCCAGGGCCACGAGGTGGTGACCGCCGCCGACGGGGCCGAGGCCCTCAAACGCATCGAGGCCGAACGGTTCGACGTCGTCGTCACCGACTTGAAAATGCCGAAGGTCGACGGGATCGAGTTGCTCAGGCGGATCAAAGGAAACCACCTGGCCGACGCCGAAGTGATCATCATGACGGCCTACGGCAGTATCCCCCTGGCGGTCGAGGCCGGCAAACTCGGCGCCTACGACTTCGTCACCAAGCCGTTCCGCAACGAGGACATCCTCCCCCTGTTGGCCCGCATCGAACGCGACCGCCGCGTGGCCGAACCGCACGAAGACGCGATCGAGGCGGGCCTGGGGCACATCGACCAGGTGGTCGTCGGCCAGTCGTCGGCCATCCGCCGCGTGCGCCGCATGATCGAGATCTGTGCCCGCTCCGACGCCAACGTGCTCCTCTGCGGCGAGACGGGCTGCGGCAAGGACCTCATCGCCGCGACGATCCACCGGAACTCGCCCCGCCGCAATGCCCCCTTCGTCAAGGTCGGCTGCACCCTCTTTCCCAGCCAGCTCATCGAAAGCGAGCTCTACGGCCACGAAAAGGGATCGTTCACCGGCGCCGAGCAGCGCCGTCTGGGCCGCTTCGAACTCGCCAAGGGCGGGACCCTCTACCTCGACGACGTCGACGACATCCCCCTCGAACACCAGGCCAAACTGCTCCGCGCGATCGAAGAGAAGGTATTCGAGCGCGTCGGCGGCGCCACGCCGTTGCGCGCCGATGTCCGCATTATCGCTTCGACCAAGCGCAACCTCCTTCCGAAGATCGCGGCGGGCACGTTCCGCCAGGATCTCTACTACCGGCTCGACGTGTTGCGCGTGAACATCCCGCCGTTGCGCGAGCGCCGCGACGATATCCCGCGCGTCGCCGAACATCTGCTGCGCCGCATCGCGGGCAGGCAGCCGGCGTACCTCGAGCCCGCCGCCGCCGAACTCCTCCGCCGACACGACTGGCCCGGTAACGTCCGCGAGTTGCTCCACGTGCTCCAGCGCGCGTACCTGCTCGGCGCGGGAACGATCACCGCCGAACTCCTGCGCCCGGAACTCGAAGAAGCGGCACGCAGGGAACCGCTACCGCCAGGACCTTTCCAGGCCACCATCGACAAGACCGAACGCGAGCTGCTCCAAAACGCCCTCGACGCCGCCGCCGGCAATAAGACCGCCGCCGCGGCCGCGCTGGGCATGAAGCCGTCGACCTTCCGCGACAAGCTCCTCAAGCATGGTTTGATCTGACGCGCCCGGGCATGCCTTAGGGTGCGTCGCCCTCGGGTTCGTCCGCCCCGGCTTGGGTCCCCCCAGCCCCTTCCCGGCCCAAACGCATCGCGCGAAGCACCTCCTGGGCTCGGGCCACGTCGCCCAGCGCGACGACCACGCGGACCTCGCCGGGCGCTTCGGCGCGGAACCCGCTGGTGTACCCTCCCACCGCCATGGCGTGGATGCCCGCGTCCTCCAGCGCGCCCACGGCGACCGCGGCCTCCACCTCGTTGGTAAACGACGCGAGCGTTCGCGGACTCGACGCATCGGCCGATCCGGCCTCGACGACGTTCTGACGCAAGAGGCACCAGACAATGCCCAAGACGACGCAGAGGATGGCAAAGCCCAGGAACCCCAGAACGGAATCAACGCCCAAGACCCCCAGCGCGCCGAGCCATGCGGCGCCGGGCATCGTCGCGCCTTGCAGGGTTTTCCACGAGGTTCGCATTGCCGCACTCTCGATGGGTTCGTCGGCCGCCTCCCTCGGAAGCATATTACCCGGCCGGGTGGCGTCGAACAAGGGCCCTCGACCTGCGGGCTTCCGCGCGTTCCGCGACGGAATTCCGCGAGGCGTTCGGGAGACGCCCCCGCGACCGGCTCTTTCGCAGAATCCAACTCCCAGACTGGTCGAGCGTTGCGACGATTCCGGGCGATTCTCGACGGCCACGGCGCGCTCGTTGCTTTACCGCGAGGACGAGGCAACGGCCCCGTCGTCACCCACGTGGGAGGAAGCGATGACTCAAACGCAGGACCCCGATGGCGTGGAATTGCTCGAACAACTGGGGAAGACCGGCGACGGCAAGTCGCCCCTGGGGTGCATGCAGTGCGGCCTGTGTGCGGCCAGTTGCCCCCTGGGCGACGTGATGCCCTTCCCGCCGCGCAAGCTCATCCTCGAGGCGGGGGCCGGCCATCTCGATCAGATTCTTGCCAGCCCCGCGATCTGGATGTGCGTGGGCTGCTATACCTGTTCGCTCCGCTGCCCACGCGACATCGAGCTGGCCGACCGCCTGTGGCCTGCCCTTCGCGATCAGGCCATGCAGCGGGGCTTTCAGCCCCCCGCCGAACTCCAAGAGACGTTCCAGAACGTCTTCAAGTACGGCAATGTCCTGGGCAAGTCGCCGCGCCAGCGCCTCGATTGGGCCAAGGACCTCGATGTACGGGTGCTGGACCTCTCGAAGGAGCCGCGGCCGGTCGAGGTCCTCTGGCTGGTCGGCTGCTACCCCTCGTACTACCCGCGCAACCAGGCCGTCACCAGGGCCTTTGCGCGGATCCTGACCGAACTGGGCGTGACCTGGGGTGTGCTCGGGGCCAAGGAAAAGGCCGTCGGCGAGTGCGACCGCATGTTCGGCGAAGAGGGGCTCTTCGAGACCCTCGTCGAAGAGAACCGCAAGCTGCTCGATCAGCTCGATTTCGACAAGATCGTGACCCTCGATCCCCATGCGTTCCGGGCCCTTCAGAACTACTATCCGCGGTTCGGGGCCTGGTACCCGGTGCAACACTCGACGATGTTCCTGGCCGAGCGCCTGGACCAGCTCAAGCCGCTGGTGGTCAAGCCGATCGAGGCCACGGTCACTTACCACGACAATTGCTGTGTGGGTCGTCGGGCGGGCTGCTACGACCCGCCGCGCTGGCTGTTGGGGCTCATTCCCGGCTTGACGCTCGTCGAGATGGCCCGCAACCGCGAGAACGCCTTGTGCTGCGGCGGGGGCGGGGGCGGGATGTGGCTCGACGCGCACATCGTCGCCCAGGGCGGCCGCCGCCTGTCCGACCTGCGCATCGCCCAAGCGGCTCAGACCGGCGCCGGCGTCCTGGCCGTCTCGTGCCCCTACGAACTCTCCCGCTTCGAAGACGCCGCGAAGGTCGCCGGTCTCGAGGGGCGCTTGGCGGTCCGCGACGTCGTCGAATTGTTGGCCGAATCGATGGACCTTGGGGAAAGGAGCGCGTCATGAACCTCGTGGTCGTGGTCCGCCAGGTTCCCGACCTGATCGAACCGTTGGAGGTGTCCGCCTCGGGCAGGGCCTTGGATTACGAAACCGCGTCGTTCGTGGTCAACGAATCCGACGATCACGCGCTGGAGCAAGCGCTGTTGCTGAAGGAGTCGGGCGGGGGCACGGTCACGGTCGTGGCTCTGGACTTCGGCGAGGTGGACAACACCCTCTACGCCGCGGCGGCCAAGGGGGCCGACCGCATCGTGAAGATCGCTCGCGAGGACGACACGCCCCCCTCGCCCGCCGCGTCGGCCGCGGCGTATGCCCAGGCCATCCAGCCGCTCGCTCCCGATTTGGTGTTGGTGGGCATCCAGGCCCACGACGAGCTGGACGGGGTGTTGCCCCCGTTGTTGGCCGCGCGCCTCGGGATGCCGTACGTGGGGGTGATTCGCGGAGTGAAGCGTGGGCCGGAGCCCGGCACGGCGTCGGTCTGCAAGGAGTTTCCCGGCGCGGTGATGGCCCGATTGCACGTCCGGCTACCGGCCGTGCTGGGGATTCTGGGGGCCGAGCAGCCGCCGCGCTACGTGCCGGTCAGCCGGATCCGCGCCGCGATGAAATCGGCGAAGTTCGACGAGGTCACCAGCGCCGCGTCGCCGCTTGTGCCGCGGGTTGAGGTGTGCCGGCTCTACCCGCCTCCCTCGGGGGGCCATGCCGAGATGCTCTCCGGCACCGAGAGCGAACTGGCCGCCCGCATCGCCGACATTCTTGCCCAAAAAGGACTGCTGAAATGAGCGCTCGCGATGTTCTGGTGCTTGCCGAGATCCAGCGCGAGGCCCTGGCCGACATCACGCACGAACTCCTGGCGGCGGCCCGCGCGATGGCCGCGGCCACCGGTGGCGAGGCGGTCGCGGTGACGCTTGCGCCGGACGGGGCCCCTTTCGCCCCGGCGCTCGGCGCCGCCGACCGGATCGTGCTGGTCGACGACCCGCACCTGGCCGCGTATGCCCCCGGCCCGTATCTGGCCGCGCTGGAGGCCGTGGTCGCGGCCGAGCGGCCCCGGGCAATCTTGATCGGCGCCACGTCGATCGGGTGGGATCTCGCCCCGATGCTCTCGGCCCGGCTCGACGCGCCCCTGGTGACCGGCTGCAAGGCGATCCGCGCCGAGGGCGACGCGTTTCAGGTGACGTCCTCGTTCTGCGGCGGCAAGATGATGGCCGAGGTCCGCGTGGACCAATCGCCGGCCGTGCTCATGGTCCTTCCCGGCAGCTTTCGCCCCACCACTGAGGCCGGCAAGGGCGTGGTCCAGCGCCAGACCTGCCCAGTCCCGCTCGATGCCGGCCCCGTCCAGTTCGACGAGTTCATCCTGCCCGAGGCCGGCGACGTGGATATCACCCAGCAGGACATCCTCGTGGCGGTCGGGCGCGGCATCCAGCAGAAAGACAACCTCGAGCTGGCCGAAGACCTGGCGCGGACCTTGGGCGGCGCCGTCTGCGCCTCGCGACCCGTGGTCGACCAGGGCTGGCTGCCGGCGACCCGCCAGGTGGGCAAGTCGGGCATGACCGTCAAACCCAAGCTCTACCTGGCCTTCGGCATCAGCGGCGCCCCGGAGCACCAGGAAGGCATGAAGGGCTCGGACCTGATCATTGCCGTCAACACCGACCCGCGCGCCCCCATCTTCGACGTGGCCCACTATGGCGCGCAGATCGACGCCTTGGAACTGCTTCCCGCACTGGTCGACGCCGTACGAGCCAGGAAAGGGTAACGTCCGATGGACTATGCTCGGCCCATCCTGTGGAATGTCCCGCACTGGGCGGAGATCGTCCTGTACGCGATGATCCCACCGGTGCTGATCGTGTTTTTCGGGGGGGTCGTCTGGCGCGTGCGCAAGTGGTCGATCGGGCAGGCCGAGCCGGGCACCGACCGCCCTGGCCGCCAGTTGCTTCGGGCGCTGGCCCCACGGCGCTTGGCCGAACTGGCCAAGACCATCCTCTTCCAGTCGCGGCTTTCGCGCGACGCCTTCGCGATCGTCATGCACCAGGCGATCTTCTGGGGGATGGTCGTGCTGTTTCTGGGCACCGCGCTGGCGACCCTCGACCAGGACGTCGCCCACCTCGTGTTCGACACCCAGGTGCTCCGCGGCGGTTTCTATCGGTTTTTCGAGCTGGCCTTGGACATGTTCGGAATCGCCCTGGTGGTCGGCGTGGGCATGGCCGCCTACCGCCGCTACCTCGTGCGTCCGAAGCGCCTCGAGATGGCGCGCCGCGGGGCCAGCTTGTGGGACGGTTTCCCATTTCTGGCCGTCCTGTTCTTGATCGCCGCCACCGGCTTCGTCGCCGAGGGATTGCGCCTTGCCGAGGGCTTCCACATCGAGGCCCAGGCCGCCGCGGCCGCCGCGCGCGGCCCCGAGGCCAGACGCGCGGCCCTGGAGCAGATGGGGCTCCGCGAGCGACTTCGCATGGGGGCCGAGCGTCAAGAGGCCGAGTTGGGCCGCATCGCCCGGGGCGAACCCGTCTTCCCCGCCGCGGCCTGGGCCCCCGTGGGCTTCGCCCTGGCCAAGGTCTTCCACCCGCTTTCCGTCGACTCGATCCAGACCCTGCATCAGGTCGCGTGGTGGTTGCACGCGCTGTTGGCGTTCGGGCTGATCGTCTCGGTCCCGCTGACCAAGGCCTTCCATCTACTCTCGTCGCCGGCCAACATGCTGTTGCGAAACCCCGCGCCGGCGGGCCGTCTGCCGGTCGTGGCCGAGTCGGGCGTCGATACCGTGCGCGACCTGGCGTGGCGCCAACTCGTTCAGCTCGACGCCTGCACCTGGTGCGGCAAGTGCCAGGAGGCCTGCCCGGGCCACCACACCGGCTTTCCGCTGTCGCCCCGCGATCTCGTTCAGGCGATCGGCGCCGAGCTTCTCCGCACGCCGGTCCGAGCCAACGGCCCGACGCGCAGCCTCCACGGCGAGGTGGTTCGGCCCGACGAGCTTTGGGCATGCTGCACCTGCCGCGCGTGCGAGGAGGTTTGCCCCGTGCAGATCCAGCACCCACGCCTGGTCGTGGATCTCCGCCGGCGCCTGGTGGACCAGGGGCAGGTCGACGAAGGCCTCCAGGAAGCCCTCATGAACCTCCAGCGCTATGGCAACTCGTTCGGCCAATCGCCGCGCAAGCGCGCCGACTGGACCAAGCCCCTGGACTTCAAGCTCAAGGACGCGCGCAAGGAAGAGGTCGAGTTCCTCTGGTTCGTGGGCGACTATGCTTCGTACGACCAGCGGGCCCAGGAGGTCACCCGCGCCTTGGCCAAGGTGCTCCACACGGCCGGACTCGACGTCGGCATGTTGTTCGAGAAGGAGCAAAGCGCCGGCAACGACGTGCGCCGCACGGGCGAAGAAGGTCTGTTCTCGATGCTCCGCGACAAGAACCTGAAGGAACTGGCCCATGCCCGCTTCCGCAAACTGCTGACCAGCGACCCCCACACCTACAACACACTCAAGAACGAGTACCCGTCGGCCGGCGACCCGTCCAACGGCGACGACCCACTGGCCGGCAAGCCGGTGCTCCACTACGCCGAGTTGCTCGACGCGTTGCTCCGCGAAGGCAGACTCCCGCTGGCGCGGCCGCTGGATCGCACGGTCACCTACCACGATCCCTGCTACTTGGGGCGCTTCAATGGCGTATACGAAGCGCCGCGCCGGGTGTTGCGGGCCCTCGGCGTGGAACTGGTCGAGATGCCGCGCCACGGACCCGACAGCTTCTGCTGCGGGGCGGGCGGCGGGCGGATCTGGATGAAAGACACGCCGGGCATCGACGAGCGCCCCGCCGAAAACCGCGTGCGCGAAGCCCTCCGCCTGCCCGGCGTCGAATGCCTGGTCGTCGCTTGCCCAAAGGACCTCGTGATGTTCCAGGACGCCGTCAAGACCGTCGGCGCCGAAACGCGCTTGCGCGTCGCCGACCTCGCCGAACTCGTCAACGAGGCTATGGTGACTCCGTCGGAACCCTCCACCCTCGTGGAAACCAGCCATGATCGCACGGGATGAATCGCTACGCATCGGGGTCTACATCTGCCACTGCGGCAGCAATATCGCCAGCGTGGTCGACGTCGAAGACCTCGCCAAGTTCGCCGAGAGCCTGCCTCATGTGGCCCTCGCGCGCCACTACAAATACATGTGCTCCGACCCCGGCCAGGAACTGGTCAAACGCGACATCCACGAGTTCAATCTCAACCGGATCGTCGTCGCCGCCTGTTCGCCGAACCTCCACGAGGCCACCTTCCGCCGGGCGGCCGAAGACGCCGGCCTCAACCGCTTTCTGGTCCAGATGGCGAACATCCGCGAGCAAGTCGCCTGGGTCACCGAAGACAAGGCCGCGGCCCAGAAAAAGGCCAAGGCCCACCTGGCGGCGGGCATCCGCCGCGTGGCCGCGCACGAGCCGCTCGAACGGCAGTTCGTGTCGATCGGCGCCCGGGCCCTCGTGGTCGGGGGCGGCATCGCCGGCATCGAGGCCGCACTGACCCTGGCCGACGCCGGCAAACACGTGATCCTCGTCGAACGCGAGCCGTCGATCGGCGGCCATATGGCCATGTTCGACAAAACCTTCCCCACCTTGGACTGCGCCGCCTGCATCCTTACCCCGAAAATGACCGCGGTTCGCCTGCACCCCAACATCAAACTCCTGACCTACTCGACCGTCGAATCGGTCGAGGGATCGGTCGGAAACTACCGCGTGAAGGTGCGCCGTCGCCCACGCTACATCGACGAGAACCTCTGCGTCGGCTGCATGATGTGCCTCGATGGCTGCGTGTTCACCCGGGCCAAGTTCCCGAACCCCTTCGACCAGGGCCTCGGCACGCGCAAGCCGGTGTGGATCCCGTTCCCCCAAGCCGTTCCCCCGGTCCCCGTGATCGACCCCGACGTCTGCCTGCAAATCGCCCGGGGTAAATGCAAGCAAGGGTGTGTCGAGGCCTGCGGCGAGCGGAACGCCATCCGCTTCGACCAGGAAGAAAAGATCGAAGCGTACGAGGTCGGCGCGATCATCGTGGCCACCGGCTTCAAGGCGTTCGATCCATCCGTCATCCCTTACTACGGATACGGAAAACACCCCAATGTCTATACGAGCCTCGAGGTCGAGCGGTTGCTCAACGCGGGCGGGCCCACCTCAGGCCAACTAATCTTGCGCGACGGCTCGACCCCCAAGCGCGTCGGCATCGTCCACTGCGTCGGCAGCCGCGACGCGAACTACCACACCTATTGCTCGCGCGTCTGCTGCATGTACGCCCTCAAACTCGCCCACCTCGTGCGCGAAAAGACCCACGCCGAAGTCTTCAACTGCTACATCGACGTGCGCACGCCCGGCAAGGGATTCGAAGAGTTCTACAACCGGGTGCAGGACGAGGGCGTGCGATTCATCCGCGGCAAGGTCGCCGACATCGTCCCCGCCGACGGCAACGGGGCCGGCGGCGGCCTCGTGATGCACGTCGACGACACCCTCTTGGGCACCATCCGCAAAATCCCCGTCGACATGGTCATCCTCGCCGTGGCCCTGGAGCCGCAGGCGGACTCGGCCGAAGTGCGGCGCACGTTCGGCATCTCCTGCTCGGCCGAGGGCTTCTTCCTCGAAAAGCACCCCAAGCTCGCGCCGGTCAACACGGCCAGCGACGGCGTGTTCCTGGCCGGCGCATGCCAGGGACCCAAGGATATCCCCGATACGGTGGCCCAGGCCGACGCCGCGGCCGGCAAGGCCCTGGCCCTGATCGACGCCGGCCGCATCGAACTGGAGCCGAACACCGCGTGGGTCGACGAGAACATGTGCTCCGGCTGCAAGACCTGCATCGCGCTGTGCTCCTACGGCGCGATCCGCGCCGACGAGGATCGCAAGATTGCCGTCATCGACCAGGCGCTCTGCAAGGGCTGCGGCACCTGCGTGGCCGCGTGCCCCTCGGGGGCCGCCAAACAGCATCTGTTCAGCGACGAACAAGTCCACGAAGAGCTGGAAGGACTGATGACCTATGTCTGAAACGCCATTCGAACCCCGCATCGTTGCCTTCCTGTGTAACTGGTGCAGCTACACCGCTTCGGACCTGGCCGGCACGGCACGGATCAAGTACTCGCCCTGCGTGCGGATCATCCGCGTGATGTGCAGCGGCCGCGTCGACCCTACGTTCGTCCTCAAGGCCTACGCCCTCGGGGCCGACGGCGTGCTCATCGCCGGGTGCCACCCGGGCGACTGCCACTACCTCGAAGGGAACTATAAGACCATTCGCCGGCACGCGATGCTGCACTATTTCCTCGAACAAATGGGCATCGAAAAAGACCGCCTCCGCTTGGTCTGGGCTTCGGCGGCCGAAGGGCAACAACTGGCCGACGCCATCGACCAACTCGTCCAGGACGTCCGAC
>DYLT01000420.1 GCA_020721945.1 Blastopirellula marina | reverse complement strand
TCGGCGGGACTTCCACCCGCAAGCCAGGCAGCGTGCTTCGCTGCGCATCCTCCGCCCAGGCCCTTGGTGATGGTTGCACCCCATCGGTGGACGGCGAGGCCGGGCGGTACGTGGTGATCACCGGCGGCAGCCCCAAGGGAACGCTCGACGGTGTGGAAATGGTGTTGCACGATTCTGGGAAATGGCGGAGCGCGGGCATCCGTGTCGTCGAGCGGCCCCGATGGCCCATGCGCCAGTTCCTGATGGACTCCGATTACACGTCGTATGGGTGGGACTGGGACCAATGGAAGGACGAGGTCCATTGGGCGGCCCGGCGCCGTTCATCTTTGGGCTTCGCAACGCTACTGCGAAATGCGGCCCGGACGCGACGATCCGAGTCAGACCCTGGCGATCGAGATCGCCGTGACCCGCAAGAACCTCGAGGCGATCCGCGCGGTCGATCCCCAGGCCGTGTTGTTCACGAACTCGTGGACACTGCTCGATCGCCGGCGCCAGGCGGCGGCCCTCAGGGCGATTCTCGACAGCCAAGAGAGGCTGCTTTCCACCAGCGACGAGTTCTGCTTGTCGCCAATCCTCGCGCGGGCTTGGGCCTTGCCCCACGCGCCGGACGATATCGAGGAGCGAATCCGCGATATCCTGACGGTATGGGCGGGCAAGATCCTCGACGATGCCCACCGCGACGACTACGAGTTGGTGCGGTTCTACTACCGCAAGCGGGTCGAGGCCTTTCTCGCCCAGGCCGAGGCGAACTTGACCGCCGGGCGCGCGATCGTCGACGACCGGCAGCTCGAGCCTGTCTACCGCGAGATCGAGCAGGGGTTTGTACGAACGCCGTTCGTCGTGGCGAAGGGCGACCGTTCCGCGGGGACGCCAGTCCAGGCCGTCCGCGAAGTCGTCGCCCGGCACCGGCTCACCGAGGCCGAGTTGAAGGGACTTGCCGCCTCTGCCACCGCGCCTTAGGGTCGGTCGGCAGGTTCGAGGCGGATGTCGTCGAGCAAGAGTTCGCCGGTGGCTCCGAGCAACCCGATGCGCATCACCGCCTCGCGTGCCTTGGGGGGCACGCCGATTCGGCCCGTCTTGATCTGCCAGGGGAACGTCCCGCGCCACGGCCCGAGCACGCTATCGCCCACGACAGCGCGGTTTTCGTCGTAGAAAGTGATGCCGATCCGAGGGAGTTGGTTCAGGTTCTGTCCCGGGGCGATGTTCTTGCCGGCAACCTGAGCGGTCAGGCGCAGGGCCTTGATCTGCCGTCCGTCGACGGCGAATCCCTGAAGGGCCTGGGCCCCACGCCCCGGTTCGGCGTTGGTGAACCGAACATGGCGACGGCCCGAGGGCGATTTCGGATCGTCGACCAGTTCGAGCTGTCTTTGGTAGTGCCAGTTGGCCGGCTCGGGCGGATCGCCCACCGCGTCCTCGAAGCTGCCGTTGACGATGGCGGGCTGGAGCGGGTCGGGCAGGACGGTGCGACGTTTTTCCGCCTCGCCCGTCATGGGCACAAAGAGCGTCGGACGAAGGGCCTCGGTCTTCAGCTTACCGCCTTCCTTCTTCAGCAGATAAAAGACCTGCTGGTAGCGCTGGCCCACCGGGATGATCATGGTTCCCCCCTCGCGCAGTTGTTCGACCAGCGCCGGGGGGACCTTCTCCGGCGAACACGTGACAATGATCTTGTCGAACGGCGCCTTCTCGGGCCAGCCCTTGTACCCGTCGCCCACCTTGGGGTGCACGTTGGTGTATTTCAGGCGTTTCAGATCCCGAGCAGCACGGCGGCCCAGCGCTTCGACGATCTCGATGGTGTAGACCTCCTTGACCAGCCCGCTGAGCACGGCCGCTTGATAGCCGCTGCCCGTGCCGATCTCCAACACGCGGTCGTCCGGCTGCGGATCGATTTGCTCGGTCATGTAGGCGACGATGAACGGCGGCGAGATCGTTTGACCGTGGCCGATGGGCAGGGCCATGTCGTAGTAGGCCATGGCGCGATCGGCCGGGGGAACGAACTCGTGACGCGGCGTCTGCCGCATGGCCTCGATCACCCGGGGGTTCTTGACGCCCGCGGCAACGATCTCGCGGTCGACCATCTCGTTCCGCGCAGCCGCCCAATCGGTGCGGAACTGGGCATACGCCAGCGCGGGCGGCACCAAGACCAACGCGGCCCCGACAAGACCACCAGTCAACGACAACGATTTCATGGCTGTCCATCGGAAACAATTAACTGAACACTCGAGCGCGACGACATGCCGCCAGCACCCCGACCCCGCAAATGCCATACGAACCCGAAGCGCTGGCAAGGGCCGGTCGCCGCTGCCGCTGGCGCGTCGGGCGAGTAGGGGGTGCTTGCCTCCGAGCGGCACACGCCGGGAGCGGGCCCCCTGCGGTACCCTCTAGTATACTACGGCCCTGGTTCAGAGGCCGACGTCCCCCTCCGAAAGACGGCTGACTGGCGGGCCGTGCTTCGCTTGGTGGCGTCCCTCGCTGGTGCGTCGAGCCCGTGTGACGTTCTCTCGCAATCGGTATAATAGGTGTTTCGGGGAGTCGGCTACGTGCTCAACCAATTGCTCAAGGACCAGATTGTTCAGTACGTGCTCCCGCGCGTGCAGACCCCCGCGCAGTACGTGGGGGGGGAGCTGAACGCGGTCATCAAGGACCCCCGCGACGTGCGGGGCAAGCTCTGCCTGGCCTTTCCCGACACGTACACGATCGGGATGAGCCACCACGGGCTCCAGGTACTGTACCACGCGATGAACCGGCGCGACGACTGGGCTTGTGAACGGGTGTTCGCGCCGTGGCCGGATTTCGAGGCGGAGCTGCGCCGCCTGGGCCTGCCGCTATACAGTCTGGAGAGCTTTACTCCGCTCGTCGAGTTCGACGTCGTCGGTTTTACGCTTCAGTACGACCTGGGCTATGCCAACGTCCTGACGATCCTCGATCTGGGCGGCATCCCTCGCCGAGCGGTCGACCGGACGCTCGAACACCCTTTGGTGATCGCGGGCGGGCCGTGCGCCCACCATCCCGAGCCCATGGCCCGGTTCATCGACCTGTTCGTCGTTGGCGACGGCGAGGAGGCTTTGCCGGCCGTCTGCGACGCGTGGCTTCGGTTGAGGCGATCCGTGGGGCCGGGCGCGGATTGGGTTGCAGGTGGAGCTTTGCGGGGTTCAAACTCGAGCGCGCAAGGCGCGCGCGGC